>DATKWM010000172.1:0-4158 GCA_035529575.1 Desulfatiglandales bacterium | reverse complement strand
CCTTAATCCATTAAAGTTGTTACGCTTATGCGTACTGGTACCATAGCAATTTTTGCTATGGGAAGGGAGGTGTCTTTTCTAACTCGTCAGGCTGGACATTTAGCTTTAGCGTTCCGAAGGAAAATGTCACGCTTGACGAGTCTTTCCTGCGCTGTGTTGGAGCATGAGCCCTTTATATGATTATCAGGCTTAAGTAATTAAGTATTTTTGATCAAATGGTAATTTGCCTAACCCGTCAATCCACCTGACCTCTATTCCGCTGGCGCTCAATAGAGGCAGGTGATTTCTACGTTAGGCAAAGGTAGGAAACAGAGATGAAAATCGAACGTAGGAAGTTTTTAAAATTATCCGCCATAGCGGCCGGTGCTGTAGGAATCGGAGGAATTATATTTTATGCCAAATATAGAGACACGGACCCCCCGACAACTTCTACGAAAGCACCCAAAAAGTCCTTGCTGCCCATTTTGGCCAAGACCGCGCAAATACGCTTATAAAAGACATCAGGCAAGAATACCAGATCCTGGCCCCCGGAGTTCCTTACATAGGTGGAAAGGAGAACATATTCACGGAATGGTTAACCTATGGCGCTTACTTCTTGGCGGTTTATCACGTGCTCAAACCATTGCCCCAAAGCGTCGCCCAGGTTGGTCGTATCATCTATGAAACCTACGAAATGATGGCTGACTACCCGGGATGGCTGCTCCATTTGATTGGCAGTTTCAAATATAGCGATAGATACGTTTGTCAGTTGAGGGAAGCGGCTGCTCAATCCCAAAAGCGAAAATACCCCAGAGACTGGGTATGTAGTTTCGTCGAAGGTGACGGTAAAAAATTTGATTATGGCCTGGACATAACGGAATGCGGAATTCAAAAATTCTATCGTTCTAACGGAGCAGAGGGGTTAACGCCATATTTGTGTCTGAGCGATTATGTCGTAAGCAAAGCCTTTGACCGTGGACTTGTGCGTTATCAGACCCTTCCAGAAGGCACTCAAGTTTGTGACTTTCGATACAAAAAAGGTCGAGAGACTTTTGTATACCCATTCAGACATGGATGGCCGCCACAATTTCGTCATGAATAGGCGAGGATTTTTTATAACACATAGGGACAAAAAGAAATAGGCGCAGGATTGAAACGAAGACATCTAGAACGGCACAGTACACGTGCATATGTCGAGCTGCATCATTTAGAGAAAGGAGGGAATGGTACAAAGGCTCAGACGATATCGCATACAATCTGGTTCCCGGTATTATCAAGCTAATTTTAAAGTCCTCACTGTTATGTCAATTATGCGGTAAGTACCTTGCTCCCAGAGGGATATACGAATATGTGATCGCGAGGACAAAATATATGGACTCCGAATTCTGTGATGCGTTGAAAAAAAAGTTCGACCAGATAGTGATTTTTGGAGCAGGATTTGACTCCCGGGCGGAACGTTTCGATCACCTTAATAAATCAACGAAGATATTTGAACTTGATGCGCCTATAACTCAGCAAGAAAAACTAAAAGCCTTTAGTAAGAAGAAAATCAACGTCCTTGAAAACCTAATTTTTGTATCGATCAATTTCAATAAAGAAAGCCTTAGTAAGAAACTCATTGAAGCAGGCTTCGAGACCAGCCGAAAATCCATGTTCCTAATGGAAGAGGTGACAATATATTTGTCCTCTACCGCAATTGATAGCACTTTTTCTTTTATTCGGCATTTTTCAGTGAAAGGAAGCCTTGTTATTTTTGATTATGTCAATGCAGGAGTGCTGCGTAAGGAGAATAAATATCATGGAGAAAAAGATATTTTCAAGACAGTATCCAGGGCAGGAGAAACGTGGACGTTCGCTCTGGAAGAAGGAGAAATAAAAAGTTTTTTGGGTCATTACGGCTTCAGTCTGAAAGACCATAGCAACGCTCTGCAACTGGAAAAGAAATATTTCCGAAATCCTGAAGGAAAAATCCTCGGCAAAATAAATGGAACACATAATATTGCGATAGGGTCCCGGAGGTCCAGCACCGCATTAAGATACCAAGGGCAAATCGTCATTACATCCCCGGCTATGTGTGGCATATTACCCATAGGTGCCACAAGAAGGACTTTCTCTTAAAGTTTATTAGAGACATTAAAAAGGCTTGGGGTTAAGGCAAAAGGACGGAAGATTGTTGGTGACAAAAAAAGCTACGAGCTTCGTGAGCCAGCGATTCCTTACAGGGCCAATTTTATTCCCGAAAATGGCTTTTTAAGACTTAAAAACACCTTTTTTTTGGATGATATTATATAAATATCAACAGGATAGCTTGGTCCGACCCCAAGCGCAAGCGTTCAGGGCCTCCTCATCAACGGCCTTTTTCTCTTCCGCTGGTTTTGCAGGAGAACCCTCAGCTGGTTTGACCTGAAAGTTAGTCAGACAACCAATAATCCAGATTGCCATCAAAATGGTCATTATTCTCTTCAATAAATACCTCCCCCAAGATTTTCAAACTCCCTTAAAAGAGCATTTGTAATCATTAATCTTCTTTCACAATTCCTTCGAGATCTTTAACGGATTGGCCCTTGCTTGCCAAGGGATATCTTCGTTGATGAACCAACGGCATTCTAAGAAAAAAGGCATAACTCAGACCCTTTGGCCTGAATTATGCCTTAGAGCAGAGCCATGGATTGTCCTATTTTTTCTTGGCTTTCTTCGCCTTTTTCTCCATGGCGGTAATGGAAGTGGCTATATTCTTGTCCCCTTCCTTGTTATAGGTCACCGATACCTTGGCACCCTCTTTGACATCTCCTTGGACCGTTGTATCTGCGGAAATATCAAAGACCAAGTCCGCCGTCTTCTTGGATACTTTCACCGTGAGAGTCTTGGTTGCCTCATAAGCGGTGACAGTCCCTTTGGCCTTCATGGTTTTGACCGCCGCTTTTTTCTCCGCGGCCATAACGCCGGTTACAAAGGCAAACGATACAAATAGTGCGACCATAATGATTAGAAACTTTTTCATCTCTGTTTCACCTCCTTTCTCCATATTTCTTTATTTGATCCCAATTCTCTGTCTTTACTACTACGCAATAAGCGTGCCTGAAGTCTAACTATTTGATATCATGGCGTTTACAGGTGAATAGGCTATCCGCCACAGGAACCCGTAGTTCCGATGTATGATGAAAGGTGAAGGGGGATTTCTCCAAACAGGCTGAAAAAAGTGGAATAATTCGTTGAAAGGATAGGGAAAGCAGCAACAGGAATCGCAGGTTCCGATCCCCGGATAACTTCGGAACTCGTTGTTCTCATGGAGAAAACTTATTAAGACGTATCAGTTTCGTTTGGATAGGGTCGGGCCACGCTAACTATCTAAAACTACTAAAGAACAAACGTAAAAACACCCTTTTTTAGGCCCTATATAGAACTTTTTAGGGGCAAAAAGAGCATTATTCACAATAATCGATGGCGAGAGCGAAAAGACATTATATCCCGGCGCAGATATGGCATATCACTTACCGATGTCATAAAAGAGAGTTTTTGCTCAAGTTTGCAAAGGATCGGCGAAGATGGCTTCATTGGCATTTCTTTACAATTCCTAGAATAGTTCATATCATTAAAATTATGTGGGAAGGGGGACATAAAATTATAAATATCGCCGAACCTGTCACTGGAGAGGGACGTGAAATAACCTGGCGCATTTTCCCCTCACCTCAGTTCCGTGATATAAAATATATCTAAATTAGGAGAGGTGGATGGACTTTGGTTTTCGAGTATTTCTTATTGATGAAGAAGACAAAAATAATACGAATTTCTACGAGTCGATTTGATAGGATTCGAAATAGAGATCCTAAAGAGGCACTTATCCAGTATAAGGATTCTCGGATCCGTTATGCAATGGTTATTTTACAACTAGAAAATAGGAAACCAATATCAATAGTCCAGATTGATTATGGTTATCTGTTGTTCGATTCTGAAGGGCGAATTGATCCTGATTTCCTTGATGGATATTGCTGAACATCCTGTCCTCAGATAGCCTTAAGACCTCATTACCTAATCATACTTTCCTGCTCGTCTCCAGCTCCTTTTTTTTATCACTAATTCTTTCATCTGCAAGTCTGTTAGCTATTTCATATGTCGGCTCATTATGCTCTTTAGAAACTGCGATGATCTTGTCGATTTTTTCCTCTATTTCCTCCACCT
>DATKWM010000171.1:0-12148 GCA_035529575.1 Desulfatiglandales bacterium | reverse complement strand
TGCTCCTTATGAAATCCATAACCTTGAGGGCATGGTAAAAAAAGACATCTCCATGCTCATGCGTTTTACCAATGATAAATCTGTGGTCTTGAGTAAATGCCAGGGGGGTGTTCAAAGAGCTAAAATGTTACAAAATTCTTAAATTGTAGCGTGTGCCCAAACAGAGATCCGAAAGGGGTGAAAGATGAAAGTATCTGCTGTAGAGGAGATGAGAAATCTTGATAGAGAGGCTATAGAAAAATTTAAAATCCCTGATGCAATTCTTATGGAAAACGCAGGTCAGGCTGTATATTTTGTGATTCATAATGAATTTGGCATAAAGGGGAAACGATTCATTATCTTTTGTGGTATTGGCAATAATGGTGGTGATGGATTCGTTGTTGCGAGAAAGCTTCTGTCAAATGGCGGAATGGTTACCGTATTTCTTCTGGGAGATAGTGAAAAGTTAACAGGATGCCCAAAAGTCAATTTTGACATACTATCCACACTTCCCATCCACATTGAGAGGCTTACCTCTGTGGAACAGATAACCTCTTCTCTCCTTTACTGCGATGCAGTTGTGGATGCAATATTTGGAACTGGCCTTACAAGGGATATAGGTGGGATATACAAAGAGGTAATTGAATTGATTAATGAGAGTGGGACAACAGTATTCAGTGTTGATATCCCCTCTGGAGTAAATGGTGATACTGGTCAGATCATGGGATATGCTGTGAGGGCAGACTATACTATAACATTTGGCCTGCCGAAGTTGGGAAATTTACTTTTCCCTGGTTTTGATTTAGGTGGCAAACTTTATGTTACCCATATCTCTTTTCCTCCTTCCCTCTATAATACTGATAACATAAAAATTGAAACAAATGATCCCTTACCAATTCCGGAAAGGGAAGATGACACCCACAAGGGTAATTATGGAAAGGTACTTTTTATTGCAGGTTCCTCACAGTACCTTGGTGCCCCCTATTTTTCAGCCCTTTCTTTTCTTAAGGCCGGCGGCGGGCTTTCATATCTGGCCTCCCCTGAGTCAATAACCAATTTTTTGGCCAATAAAGGAAGTGAGATCGTTTTTGCACCACAGAAGGAAACAGATAAAGGAAGCCTATCTATCAAGGCAAAGGATCAACTTTTGGAATTTTCAGATAGGGTTGATGTGGTTGTTATGGGACCGGGATTATCATTACACGATGAAACTCAGGAATTAGTAAGAGAACTCGCAGCAGTGATCAAAAAACCTCTTATAATAGATGGCGATGGTATTACAGCCATTTCCAAGGATATAGATATAATAAAAAAAAGAAAAGAGGCGACAATCCTGACCCCCCATTTTGGTGAGATGTCGAGGATTACAAGAACAGATATAGGGGAGATAAAAAAAAATAAGGTGCCGATATTATCTAAAACATGCAAGGAATTGAATGCTACTTTAATCTTAAAGGGGGCCCATACATTAATCTGCTATCCTGATGAGCATATCTTTATTAACATGAGTGGAAACCCTGGTATGGCCACTGCTGGTAGCGGAGATGTCTTAGTCGGCACTATTGCAGCTATGTTTGGCATAGGATTCTCAATTCAGGAAAGCACCAGAATGGGTGTATTTATTCATGGTCTGGCTGGAGACCTTGCAAGGAGAGATATAGGAGAAGATGGAATAATAGCCGGAGACATCATGAACTATCTGCCTGAAGCGGTACGCTATTGCCAAGAACATTTTGAAGATATCATGAAAAACATCTATGAAAGCATCTACATTATTTAGTAAAAGATATGAGAGCATTGAGCTACGGCCAGAAATCAGGGATAGTCTTCCAACTGAAAAGACAAGTCAAACTTTGTTGGATTAATCGTATAAAGCGTTTTTGGGTCTTCAAATGGCATCATCATATCCAACTGCTACATAGTGCCTTTTCCATTGACACACAATTACCTTTCTCTTATACTAACTTTACATAAAATAAATCTTTAAACCCATTATATATAGCAGGAAAAGCATGTTATGGCAAAGCTTCACATTATCAAAGGACCACTAAAAGGAAAAACCTTTGATCTTGAGGGCGAGACCGTATTTATTGGCAGATCCTCAAGAAATGATATTCAAATTAAGGATGCAACAATTTCCAGAAAGCAGATAAAGATATTCAAAATAGGGAAAAAATTCCTCGTCGAGGACTTAAAAAGCACTAACGGTACCATGATTAACGGTGAGCTAATTGAACCAGGTGAAGGCTTTGAGGTAGACGAAGAGGATAGCATTTCTATAGGAAATACTGTGATACGTCTCGGTGAAATTTTCTCACACAGCGCCTTGGAAAAAAAGGATCTTTTGCCCACTTCCTCCAATGGAAACCACAATGAAAAGGACAACTCAGAGAAAGATAGGCGCTCACGCTCACCCAAAGACTTAGCCTTGATATACAAGGCCTCAGAACTTTTAAGGCAGTCCTTAAAGATCAATGAAATTTTTGAAAAGATTCTGGAGTATCTATTCGAGACTCTCCCAAGAATTGACAGAGCAGCTATTCTGCTTTACGATTATGAAAAAGGGGAAATAACTCAGGTGAATGGCAGGTCAAGGCAAGATCAAGTCACTAAGGCCACCTATTACAGCCAACCTGTGGTAGATAAGGTATGTAAGGATGGAAAAGCAATCAGAATGTCAGATACAGCGTATGAACCGCCAAGCGCTCTTTTAGAAGATATGGGCACCGCAAAAATTAGATCCGTCCTCTGTGTTCCAATTATAAGTAATTCAAAAATTAGTGGTGCTATCTACGTGGATTCGTTTCGGGTGCCATATGGATTCCGAAAGGAAGACCTTTTGTTATTCAACACTTTGAGTGGCACCTTAGCCATCGCCATAGAAAACATGCAGCTTACCGATAAGTTAAAAGTATTGCGACCCAATTCAGACTAAATCCTCTTATGAAGATTCATCTTCAAATTCTTCCAGATCCAACTCTAACTCAGAATCCTCCTGGTTTTTAGTAATACCTAACTTTTTCTTATCAATCTCTGAGGTAACCAATTCAGATGTGCTATACGGAGTCTCCTTCTGTGCAGCTTTAGCTGGAAAGGTTTCCTCATCTAATGATAGATCACCCAAATCCAGTGAAATATCTCCTTCATCAGGTTCCCCTCCCTGCTTCATTAATGTTTCTTTATCTTCCTGTTCAAATTGCAATCCAGACGGCTCTTCAAGGTCAATATCTGTTACGCTTTCTTGGGAATCAAGCTCAGGGGCTTCCCCTGGTTGAGGCTTCTCTGTTCCTTCCTGTGATGTCTCAATGTCAAGATGCATTTCCAGATCTTTTATCTCAACGTCTTCCTTACCTGTTATTGCACCGACCTCCATCCCAAATCTGCTGTCACTGAGATCACCTGTCAGGCTACCCAGGAAAAATGGTGGATTGGGTTTGTAGACAGGAAGATTCATTTTCTTCCGTTCAGAGGCAAGATCCTTGTTACACTTTGGGCACACCTCGTTGTAATCAAAACTGATGTACCTACATTTTGGACATTTCATTTCTACCTCCCAGAATATGGAAAAAATCTTTTCATGGTAATTGAAAATATATTGTCACTGTACAAAACTTTTATATAAAAGTATAAGAAAATTTCAAAAAAGCTGAAATGACCATCATCCCAGATAAAAAAAGGATAAAGTAATAATTTGTAGGTTAATTTTATTTTTCACATTATTTCAACATGTGCATGGACCATAAAATAGGTCAGGAGTTGGCATTTTATAGTTTCTCATGTTTAGTTATTTCATCTCCACCCGTATAGCCTCTGCATAATCAGAAATACCCTTTTTCAGGATCACAGCCGCAAAACTTTCTGCTTCCTCACGATTTTTAAAATTTCCCAGGGTGACCCTAAAAAACTTTCCTTTCTGAGTATTGTGTACTGGTATGATATAGACCTCATGGCCCTCTTTCAGCAACTCTTGAAACAGATCTCGAGCATATTTAAAGGGTCCAAAAGATGCGATATGAACGGTAAAGGTCGGACCTTGATCTAATAAAGACAGTGGTGGAAAAATGATCTCCTGACCCACATCAATCCAGTTTACATCTTTGATTTCAGGATTATATTTCTGTATCAGGTTTAGTACCGCTTCATCAGTCCGACTATACACACTTGCTGCCAACTGGATCACCGTATCTCCTGGTTGAGCAATGACAGATTTAAAAAAATCTTCATCTCTCTCCCGGATAATAACCCGCTTCTCTTTTGAGCCTTCCGATTGCATGAGATTAACCGGTTTAATTTCTTTTTCTTCTGTGTGAACATCCGAAGGGGGCTGCTGCTTTCCTCGATTTTTACTGGATAAATCCATTATTTTTCGATTTTCCCCTTTTTTTTCTTGCACATGCTTGATCGGGACTCTATCAACAGGGACCTGACGGCTAACTGGTATTAACCCAGACAGCCTCCCTAAAATATCCTGCCCTATCTGACTGATGCCCGCAGCCACAATAACCATTATACAAAATAGGGCTGCGGCCCACTTCCAGTAACGGCTAATATACACGTGCGGGATTTTTTTAATATCAGATGGCTCTGACTTCTTTCGGAAGCCCTCCAAGCTCATATCCTCATAACATTGCTTTATCATGGTGGTGGTTATTTTCTTTTTTCCCTTTGAATAACCCAGAAGAAGGGAATTATCTGCCAGGACGTTAATCACGCGTGGATATCCTTTAGAATAGTGATGAATGGCCTTGATAGCGCTTTTAGAAAAAATATCAATTCCATTTTCCCTCCCAGCTATTTGTAACCTAGTAGCCATATAGTCAATGGTACCATTCAAATCCAATGGAGGGATATGATAACGACTGCTGATACGCTGGAGAAGTGGCTTGCACCTTGGATCACTCAATTTTTCATTAAGCTCGGGCTGACCAACGAGAAAGATATTGATCAATTTCTCATCAGCGAAATCCATATTGGAGAGAAGTCTGACCTCTTCAAGCAACTTGAAAGAAAGATTCTGTGCCTCATCAATGATCAAAATGAAATTTTTTTGTTGCTGCATGCATTGCCGTAAAAACTCCTCAAACTCGAAAAGAAAGTCTGTCTTCGGTTTGAAATGAACCTTTTTTTTAAATGCCGAAAAGGCCAGATAATCCATAAACTCCCCTGGTGATAGAAGAGGATTGGAAAGATGAATATACTGGGTATTCTTATCAATATTATTGAGAAGTGCATGAACCATCGTCGTTTTGCCAGTACCGATCTCTCCGGTTAAGAGGATAAGTCCTTTTCTCTCGCTAACTCCGTAAGTTAAGTGATCAAGCGCCTTTTTATGACTCTCGCCCAGGTATAGAAACCGGGATGATGGAGTCAGTTCAAAGGGTTTTTCTTTTAAGTGATAAAAGTCGGTATACACGTGCCGTTTTAACCTTTTTAAAGATCAATCTTCAAAGTCTCCGACTAAACTAATAAAATCTTAACACAAAAATCCAACATGAACCGTTCACCCTATTACCTTCCTCTAAAGGTTGATAGCTGATAATCGAAGGCATACATTAATTATTATTCTTTTGTAACTACCCAGGTTGTCAGGTTCAAGGTTCACCGTTCAGGGGTTCAACTTGGAGCCATGAACCAGTGTCCATGCCAAGAGTCTCCTCAACCGGCTCATGAAAAACCTGCATTTAACTGTTAATGGTTCAGCAAATAACCATTGAACCCCGCCTGTCCCGCTGCAATAGGGGCGGGCGTGAACCCGGAACTTTGAACCTGTGTAGTTATTAATATATAGCATATATGCATTAAGCTCAAGGCGCTTTTTTTATTGGAAATTCTAAATATAGATCAAAGAATTTTTCCACCTTTCTTTATATCGTTCTTACTAAAATGCCAGCCAATTTTTGATCCAGTGCATCTCTCAATAGGGTACACTATTACTACTTGACACAAATTCTATTAATACATCTCAATGATTCATCAAGCTATGCCTAAATTTTCCTAATCCCTTCACCGCCATCTCAAAGACGAGACTTGTTTTCTGACAGGGTAAATGTTAGGATTTTTAGATTATATAAACATATAGAGAGAAACTGGTGATGCTTAATGACATAGCCAATAGATATCCACTTCTTGATCGATACGGCAAACCCTTAAACCTTGACCGATCAGCAGCTTTAGATCAATACGGTAAAGAGCACAACTCCCCTTTCTTTGACCTGACATCAGTCGTCATCATTTCCGCAGAAAGAGGAAACATTACCAAAGAGTGCGTCGAATCAATCTTTCAAAACACGCCAGAGCCATTTGAGATAATCCTAAGCGATGTCGGTTCAAGTAAAGAAACACGAAAGATAATCACGGCCCTGGAAGATACGCACAGGAATGTCCACGTCATATACAACAATCAGAGCACTGGCACAACAGGTCAGCGAAATCAGGGCATTTACCTTTCAAGGGGCGCACACCTCGTCCTGATGGACAATGATGTGCTCGTACTACCAGGGTGGCTGAAACATTTAAAGGAGGCCGCAGAAAAGGACGAAAGAATCGGAATGGTTGGTGCAAAGCTTCTGAAACCAGAAATGGATAATGTTTACTACTGTGGATGTCACACGATAACGCTAGAAAAAGAGGGAAAAATATATGGGATCGGGCTCACCAAATCTGGTCAGATGGCAAATCTCCACAGATATGATCCTCTTGTCATGAGAGAGGGAGAGGTGCCGTGGTATACTACGACGGTCCTGTTAGTAAAACGAAACGTGCTGTTCGGGTTTGGAGGATTTGATGATATGGTAGATGGCAAAGGGATATTCATCGCAAATGAGGATAAGGATCTATCCCTTAACATAAGGAAAGCTGGGTATAAGATTTATTATTGCCCGGACTCTGAAGCTATCCACAATCACGACTACTCCAAGGTGGACAGAAAAGATTCCTACCACAGAAAATACCGCCTCAGGATGGAACAGATAGCTAAGGATACAGAGTACTTTTTAAATAAGTGGGGAATCACCTATCTCATCGAAAAGCTCCCGCACGAGGACAACTCTAAGAAGTGGGATGGTAAAGAACTGGTTCGTGTAGATCTTAAGCTGGATTCAGATCAGTTTAAGAATGATATTGTCATTCTCAGTTAAAAATCAACAGTTTTATTTATGCCCGGCCCAGACCCCTGTCCCAGACTTGGCATTGCAAATTGGCTGTTTGATATTGAATTCTTGAAAAACCAATAGCTCATATATACTAATTTCATCACGTTACACCAGGACGGGCTGACTTAAAAGGTATAATCTTTATAGTTTCTGCTTCCGAAATATCCCAGCAATAAAACATGGTTCTATGCAAATCGCACTCTCTGAGCCGTAGGCGAGCCGGAGGCCAGGGCAGAGTTATCTATCCTGTCTAAAGAAGGAAATTCCTCTACTATTACGGTATAATTTCTACGAAAAAGACTATAAAAAAAGGCTCAGTCTTAATCAGGCTGAACCAGCGGATATAATGTTGTGGTCGGGACGACTGGATTTGAACCAGCGACCCCAGCGTCCCGAACGCTGTGCTCTACCAGGCTGAGCCACGTCCCGACTTCTTTGTATCACTTTTTAATGATAGATGTTTCGTTACTACTCAGGTTCAAAATTCCAAGGTTCACAGTTCAAGGTTAGAAAACGATGAACATACCTGCCCGCCAGACGGCAGGCGGGGACCAGTATGAAGATAAGGCAATCAATCCAGATTTGATCGGGAAATCGTGAACCTGACAACCTTAGCAGTTACAATATTTCTAAAAGAAAAGTCAAAGGAAAATTATTGTAAATCTCGACAAAAGCTAACATGCTTGAAATGTGGGTCTTATCACACTGATGAAATTCTCTAAAATTCTCTCTGTAGCTCCCCAGATAACGATACCCTCATAGATAAAGGCTGGGGTCTCAAAAGTTTCTCCTTCATAATGTATTGAAAAAGCACGTGGTTGAGAAGGATCAAGAAAAAATTGTAAAGGAACTTCAATCAAGTGATCAACCTCAGCCCTATTAAGGTCGAATTCATAGGGAAATGGTACTATTCCAACAAAAGGATGAACAATGAATCGAGACGTTATGGTAGTCATATCATCCAGCTGACCCAGGATCTCAGTATCCTCTTCCCTAACCCCTATTTCCTCAAAAGTTTCCCTTTTAGCAGTACTTTCCAAATCATCATCCTTCTCATTTACTACGCCACCAGGAAAGGATACCTCGCCTTTGTGGTATTCCACTGTGTTTGCTCTCCTCGTAAGAAGAAGCCAATAATGACCATCCTTTATAAATAGGGGCAAAAGAACAGAGGCCTGGGTATATGTATCAACATTGTTTTCAATTCTCTTTGGCTCTCCTTGTGATAAAAGAGCCTTTAAATCATGTTTAAGCTGGTCCAATTTTAGCACATCTATCTTTATCAAATAATTGGTACTGACTTTTGGGTTGGGGAAGTTGTCTTTTCAATAGTTGTTACAATGCTTCCACCCTTAAATATAGTTACCTTTCCACTCGATTCAGAAATAACTAAGGCAACTGAATCCGTGACCCCTGTGATAGCGGCAGCAGATGAATGTCTGGCACCCAAACCCTGGGGCATGGGTTCCCCATGGTGAGCAGCATTTAAATAGCGTCCAGCTGCCAAGACAACTCCATCATCTCTTATAATAAAGGCTCCATCAATAGAGGAAAATTCCTTTAATGTTTCTCGAACTTCGGGCTTGGTAATATGCAAAATATCCTCAGGGTGACCCTGGAAGGGATTGAAAACTAACTGGTGGGAATATTGAAGCACCTTCTTATGATCACCCAAAACGAATGTGGTTCCTATAGGTCTCCCTTCTCTGCCCTCATATGCCATCTCCATGAGCAAAGTAAGAAGAGATTCGAATATGTCAGGTTTTATGTTCTTAGGGAAAGGCGATTCTTCAGCGAAACTGACAATTTCGGATTCATCCCCCACCTTCAATATCATTATGGTATCCATATAACCTTTCTCTATTTGCCCGCCTATACACACCAAAATATCACCCTTAAATAATATTCCCTTGGAAATCCCTGCGAGAAAGCCAAATTTTAGATATCCATCTCTTGTCAGGTAAACATCAGGAAGCATAATGGTATTACATTGTAAGCCAGCGGTCTTTTCTAAGGATAGTCCCTTTTTTGTTACTATTATAACCTTAAACTTCTTTCCCTCTGCCTTTAAAAAGGGTACAATGTCTGCCGAAGTCTCCATATTAACCAAAATAGCATCGGCCTTGACCTTATTTGCTATAGATGCAGCCTGCTTAAGCATTAGATCTGTCCAACCTGCCGACTTCATCTTCTTGATTTTTGGACCACTCTCCTCTTCAGATTGTTTACCATCAATAATAGATTGTCTCTGATCTTTTTTCTTTTCCAAGGTATCTGTTTCCACAATCTCTCTCCCCTCATACCTGAAGTTCGTTGAGTTTATTGTGTCTCTTGTGTTTGTTAGGTTACAACACGATTAACTCAATAAACCCGATCAACCCGATCAACCCCGGTGTTACTCTCTTCCATAGGTTTCCATGTATTTATCAAATTCCTTCTTTGTTGTTATATCGATAGCTCTTTTCTCCCCTGAGATAAAAAGGGGAACCTTATTGCTATAGAGGTATGCTACTATCTCACTTATACCGGCAACTGAAAAAAATGGGATACCGGTTCTCGAGGTAAATTCTGCTATAGGATTCGAGCCCTTTTTATCCAGGATAATATTTCCCTCTTTATCATAGGCAACTGTTGTCTGTTCCCTGTCTACTGCAATGCCTAGTCCTGTTATCTCACAGTTAAATCCGCGAGAATGAGATTCTCTAACAATTTTTTCTACAATCTCATACTTTGTTTCCATAGAGGTTATTACATCATCAACAATAAATACCCTACAGTCATTAAAAAAGGTACCATTGACAAAAAGGGTAGCGGATGAGGACCTCTCACCGTGTTTTTTTGCCTCTTTTCTGTCATAATCAAAGAGCAAATCATGGCCATGGTAATGAAAAAGAGCAGCAGCTGTAGCCGAAGCAATTGCACTTCCTTTATAAGATGGCCCAATTATGATATCTATCTTATCTACGATAGATGTGGCAACCAGCATCTCAGCAAAAAAAGAACCTATCTCAAGCAATAGTCGGCCTGTATTGAACTTCCCTAAGTTGACAAAATAGGGTGTTGGCCTACCGTCTTTCAGAATCAGATCCTTATCAAAAAAGAGGGCCCCTGTCTCTGCAAGCATTACACTCAAGCGTTTTTTATATTCTTCCATGCTTGACTTATTACACTATTTTACCAAAAAAAACAACACGATATTCAATACTTATATTGAATAAGGAGGTAGCCAAAGCTCAACATTAAACCTACAGAGCTTTTCTTGACAGATTAAAACGGATTTGATATAAGAAACTAAAAATTTCTTCAAAATGGAGGTCTTATTATGGCTGAGGAAGAGGTTGGTGTAGTTGTTAAATTTTTCTCTAAACCAAGCGTGGCTGCTATAAACGTGACAAAGGGATCTATTAAAAATGGTGATACCCTGATGTACAAAGGTCACACTACTGATTTTACCGAAGAGGTAGCGAGCATAGAGATCGATAACCAATCTGTAGATGAAGCAAAGGTTGGTGATATGATTGGTATTCAGGTAAAGGAGAGGGTAAGGGAAAAGGACAAAGTCTATAAGGTTGTGGACTAAGATACTATGCCTTTAAGTGGAAGAATTTAAATCAAAGCCACATCTTACACAACAATCTTTCTTTTTCTGTTTAAAACCACAATTTGGACAGAGAATAAAATCCTCTGTGGAAAGTATACTTTTTTGTTCAACAGAGAATTTATCAGGAAATTCCCCAGTCTCTTGAATATTAACAAACCCACCGGCATTGATAATGGCCTCAGCATATTTCCGAGCTTCCTCTAAGCTTAAATCCCTCTTCAAAACTACTGGAGCCCTTTCGATATATTTATCTAAGGTAGAGCCAGAAACCCCAAGTTTGGCCATGTTTTGCCGGAAAATCTCTTCCTCAGCCTTTATACCAAAAAGAGCAATCCTGTATTTCTTTGCCATTTTTTTTAACAAACTATTGTTAAATAATTGCACAACTTACTCAGCAAAATATAAGTCCTCACATCCTATGGCAAATCCTGATCACAAAAGGAATATGCTAAGTGCTTCGATTCGCAAATACTATAACGTATTTTCATGAGTATGACCTTTGCAATTGTCTTCGCCCTTGAGTTCAGACCGAAGGGCTCACTCAGCACTTAGTCCCGAGGGCTTCAACTGGGACGTGTCGACGAGCAGTTCGACCAAAAGGCTCACTGCCCTGAGTTTATCGAAGGGCTCACGTCGAGTCGCTCTAAGCTGGATTTCGATAGAAATCCCATCGTCGGTATTCTTCCTCTCTTTCATCTGAAGCACTTTCTTTTCGGCAACAGCCTTGTCTCAATTCCTTTTTTTGATATGGCCGGTATCTTAGCCAATGATGAAGAAGCAGAGAGAGCATTGATATCGGAAGCCATTAAGATAGGCAAAAGGCTTGGCGTAGATCAAATTGAACTCCGCCAGCCCACTCCCCTCTCTTGTTTTACAGGTAAACCACCTATGAGCTCGGTTAACTCAATAAACCCAACAAACCCAATAAACCCAAGTAACCCAATAAACTCAAGTAACCCAATAAACCCAAGTAACTCAAGCAACCCAACAAACCCAATGAACCCAATAAACATTTCGATGAAATCGAAAAAAACCCGCATGCTTCTCTCCCTCCCCGACTCTCCAGAAACATTATTAAAGTCCTTCAAGTCCAAACTCAGAAGTCAGATCAAAAGGCCCATAAAGGAAGGTTTATGCGCTAAGGCAGGAGGTATAGAGCTTTTGGAAGATTTTTATAAGGTTTTTTTAATAAACATGCGTGAACTGGGCTCTCCGGTCCATTCTAAAAAAATCATGAAGTATGTGCTTGAGGTTTTTGTGGAGCAGTCGAAAATTATTATAGTTTACAATAAGAGTGAACCCTTAGCATGCAGCCTGATTTGTGCGTACAAGAACACCTTACAAAACCCTTGGTCATCAGCCCTGCGGCAGCATAGTACCGTGAGTGCGAACATGTTTCTTTATTGGAAAATGTTAG
>DATKWM010000170.1:0-2215 GCA_035529575.1 Desulfatiglandales bacterium | reverse complement strand
TTTTAGCCAGAATATATCATTGGTGACATCTACCGTCATTAATCCTTTTACAGTTGAATACTTAGATATTCTTTTGCCTCTAGTTATTATTTTCATCTTTTACCTCCAATCTTAATCTGCCTGCCCCGTGGATTAGTGCACACGCACCAATATAAACTTGCTTCCCATGAGAAGGCCACTCAGGACAGGCGAGATTTCATTTTTTAGACAATTACTTTCCTGTTATGATATTTTCAAAACTTTTTATCTGCACAAAATGCGCTTCAATTAATACTTTTAATTTTTTTTCGAATTCTGGATTTCTTATATGTGTTTCCATTGTCGAATCTCTGAAATCACAATCAGTTCCTTTTTTATCTCCAACTATATCGTGTTTCGTCCAGGTTATAACGTACCTTGTAAGAACGCCTTTTTCAATTATGAAATCAGAAATCACGTTTCCTTTTTCGTCTTTATCGCTGCCTGTAACTTTTAGCGAAATTCCGTCAAAATCTATCATCTATTTCTGCCCCCTTTATTTGGATATATACCAACTATGAGTAAAATAAGTACTATTAATAAAATATTATCTAACATATATTTACTCCCTAAAAAATCTCTTATAAATAATAAAATATAATTGCGGGGCAGGTCCTTTTCAGCCTGCCCAGGGGCTTGAAAATATTCAAGCCCCTCACGTAGCATTTTTTAATCCTATCAGTACACATATATATCTTTGTAGGTTGATGCATCACTCCAGAGAGGGTCTAAATCAATTGGATACACATAATTTGTGTAAACAGGAACATCAATTATTACGTAATCAATTGAAATTGAACCCCCAACCTTAAGAACATCTCCTACTGAAGGAGCTATTGAAACTAATGGTATCTTCCATTCAGAAACCCTATTTTCTCCATCATAAAGAGTTATAGTTTCAAGGTCTCTAGGAAGGGATTGTTGCTGTACACCATCAATTCTCCACTCTGTTTCCCAATCATCGGTTTGTCCAGAGCTTGTTCCCCATACAGCAGGGTTTGCGCCTGTTTTAAATATGATGTCACAGGGCATACCAAACAGTTCTCCGTGAGTAGGATTGATGTTTATGCTAGCTTCGTCATCTGCACGCTTTAGAGCAAAACGAGCATCAGTTGAATCCAAAACATCAAATGATACATACAAGTAATCAACGGTTGCTAATACTCTGACAGTACCCATGCTTTCTATGCTTCCTTTATTATTGGTTCCTTCGACAGGTATCTCAGTTGCCCTATCCCATTCACTTGGGCTCAAAATCCCATCTATTACAATAGAGGGAAAATCTTCAACTATAATCGTAAAGCTCTGGGTAATGTCTTTTTTCCCACTTTTTCCATCGCTTGCTTTTACAATAACATCGTTAGCCCCTATTTGAAGAGAAGTCGGTGTCCAATTAATAGTAGCGGTTCCATCAAAAGTCATACCCCCAGGCCCATCCATTAAAGAGTAAGTTATGGTATCGCCATCTTGGTCAGTAGCTTTTATGGTGTAAGTGTATTCTACCCCCACAATTGCAGTAAGACCTGGAATTGATGTTATAATAGGAGCGTGATTGACTGGTGGTACTGGCGGAGCTGGCGGGCTACCCACTTTAATGGTGAAACTCTGGGTATCACTTAAGGCTCCGTCAGACACTTCTACAATAACCAGATTATCTCCGGCCTGATTACAGAGTGGTTTCCAGTTAATTACGCCGGTAGTAGAATTGATAGTCATACCCTTCGGTTTAACAGTTAAAGAATAGGTTAAGGTATCCTCATCTGGGTCTGTTGCTGTTACATTGTAAATATATTCTACTCCCACTTTGGCAGTAGTCACTGGAGTCGATACTATTAACGGTGCCTGGTTCTCGGTAATCGGCGGTGCAGGCGATGGAAGACAACCAACAAGTAAGGGCAAAAACGCTACTAAAAACATTAATGTTAAAATTCTTGTATTCTTTTTCATTGAAAAAATCCTCCTAAAAAATTTTTAATACTTTTTCTAAAAAAAGACTCTCATTCTCCTGTCTTTAAACTATATGATCACCTCCCCTTGTTCTAAGGTTTATTTGATTTACTTTACATAAGCACAATTATAGGTCCTCGGCCCTTCTCAACTTATAGCTTTAGCCATCGTAGTGAAGATTTCTTCTATCTTTTTTAATCTTTCTGGATCATTAATCAATACTTCTTTTGCTTCCTCTATTGTGGTGGGA
>DATKWM010000169.1:0-2973 GCA_035529575.1 Desulfatiglandales bacterium | reverse complement strand
AACGGTTTTATTCGGGAATTTTTCCTTCATTCCTGGGGGAGCATTTTCTCGCGGAAGGATTTCTATTTTTTCTTCTCTCAGAATTTTTCTGTATTTGTCAGGAATACCCTCAAGGGCTTCCTGAACCATTTTTTCAAATTCCTCTATTTGCATCGTCCCTGTTTTATAAATGATTTTCTATATTGGTGTCCAAAAAGTGTCCAAAATAGGCACAAAATGGTGACTTTCAGTGGAGAATGATGGATATGTTTATCGTCTATGGTTTGATTTGTCGTCGGAAGATTTTCGGTTTAGCAAAGCTTTCCTTTTTAAAACTAAACAAAAAGCGGGGCGACCTCACGCAGTCAAAGCCCTGCTCGATGGATGGGCCAATTCGGATGCTAACCGATGATCTCGACCTCGGCCTCAATCTCGACTGGGATGCCGAACGGCAACTCTGCCATACCCACGGCCGAGCGTGCGTGAAGTCCCCTTTCGGGTCCGTACAGTTCAAGGATCAGGTCAGAGAAGCCATTTATCACCAGTGGTTGCTGGTTGAATCCGGGTGCCGAGTTGACCATACCAAAGACCCTCAGCCAGGCCACTACCTGGTCCAGGTCGCCCAGTTCACGCTTGAGGCTCCCCAGGATAGACAGTGCGGTTAGCCGTGCTGCCTGGTAGGCTTCCTTTAGTGACAAGTCCGCGCCCACTTTGCCCAGCGGATGTGCGATTGAGCCATCGGGGTTCTGAGGACCGTGTCCCGAGATGTAGGCCCTATTGCCGCGCACCCTCACCCACGGGAAGGGTAACTTCACCCCCGGTGGGGTTTTTAGTGGTTCTGAGAGGATGAGGCCAAGTTTCTGTAGCTTGGTTTCAACCTTTAGGATCTTGTCTTCTTCTGCTGACATGGGATACACTCCTTGTGTGACTTGTGGCCGATTTCGTATAACTTAAAATAAGCGAAGCACTTCGTTTACGCATCCAAAACAAAAAGCGGGAGAAAACCAATCCGTTTGTAATAACTCCCGCTTTAAACATTTCATTACCGGACGGATTGGGTTTTACATTCCTTTATCCCTATAATAGTTAATCATAAACTACCTCTTAAGACGAACTGATATGCACAGTCTTTCTTATAACCTCTAATTATCCTATTTCTGGATGTCATTTACACCACAGCCTAACGTGCTCTCAGGCTTAAAAATACTATGTAGAAACTGGTATTCCCTTTGCTATCGCTTGCATATCAAACATTATTTCAAATTTCGAACTAACAATAATGGATAAGTTCAAAATAATTTTCTCGAAAAATTCCTTTACTTCCTCAAGTTCTCCAAAATTTTGGACTGGTAGAATATTCTTATGCACTATATCATGTCGCTTTTGGAAAATTTCGTCAAGTTTCTCAAGGTTATAGCCAGAAAGTCTTTCCCGAATCTCGACCGCAAATCTTGAAAAGTCAAATATCTTTTTATCGTCTATTCCCAGGTTCTTAAAAACCTTGATTTTTTCTTTTATACCTTGTCTAGAAAAGTGTTCTATAACTTTCATTCTAAGCCCCTCCATAATTTTATCGTAAGTCTTTAGTTCCACTATTTTCTCAACAGATAAATTCTTTTCCGACGAAATCCCGATTAAAGTCTCTGGTTTATTAATCATGACAACCAATAAAACATGATTTAAGAAAATTTCAAAAATGGTGCAGATCATGACAAGGCCTTGATTGAGCAAAGGTAGATGATAGCTATCAATCTGGGCGCGGTTTAATTCTTTCATTTTTTCAGTGAAGTACTTAATATTTTTGGAAAGTTGTCTTTTAGTCACATCAGGCATATAGAATTTGGGATTACTCATAACCTCTTTAGCAATAACCATTCTCTGCTTCAATATTTCTTCCCTTAATTCTCCACGCGTCGCAATACTTACCATATCATGCACAAACATTAAAGTGTCGCCAAGATTGCGCAAAAAATCAAGTGTCTTTATTAACTCCATGAATTCCTTACCTCTAATGACCAGAACTAAGTGATGGCTAGCAGCTTTCCGATTTATTACTATTCATTTACTCAACACATCTTTAGAGCAGCTGTGCTGTTTTAGGGCAGCTCTGTGTCTTCCCTCGAAAAGCTAATTGACGGTCTTGTCTTGATGACTGTAAAATTAATTATAACCTTCCCCGCTAGACAAAATTGTATCCATATTCCTTCTTATAAGGTATAACTGTTTTACTACTGCAAGACAATTACTATGAAGTTTTTTTCTTTTCTTCCAGGACTGCTTGGGCAGCGGCAAGGCGGGCAACGGGAACTCTATAGGGGGAACAGCTGACGTAATCCATTCCTGCCCGATGGCAGAACTTTACTGATTGGGGGTCTCCTCCATGCTCACCGCAAATGCCTACTTCTAAATCTGGTCGGCCCTTTCTTCCTTTCTCAATCGCCACCTTCATCAGCTCTCCCACGCCTTTCTGGTCGAGCGTGTGGAAAGGAGGGTCTTTCAAAATTCCCCGTTCCATATATTCTGCAAGGAATTTCTCCGCATCATCCCGGCTAAATCCAAAACACATCTGAGTGAGATCGTTTGTTCCGAAGGAGAAGAACTCTGCTTCTTTGGCAATTTCATCGGCAGTGAGGCAGGCCCGGGGAATCTCAATCATCGTGCCTACAAAGAATTTAAGTTTAACTCCATACTTGTCCATTACCTCTTCGGCTACCTTCATCACCACTCTCTTTTGATTAACAAATTCATTCACATCTCCTACCAGAGGAATCATCACTTCAGGAATAACCTTTATCCCTTGTTTATTCACTTCACAGGCCGCTTCAAATATTGCCCGTGCCTGCATTTCAGTAATTTCCGGATAAGTAATCCCCAATCTGCAGCCGCGGTGTCCCAACATAGGATTCATCTCGTGAAGGCTGATGACTTTGGCCTGGAGTTTTTCATAGGGGACATTCATTTTATTAGCGAGATTCTTTATCTCTTTATCCGTAT
>DATKWM010000168.1:0-8369 GCA_035529575.1 Desulfatiglandales bacterium | reverse complement strand
GGTCAACGCTGACATTATCGGGACGAGTGCCCTGCTGACCACAACCATGGTCCAGCAGAAATATCTTGAAGAAGAACTGAAAAAAGCCGATTTGCGGGATCGGTTCAAGACCATCGTCGGAGGGGCCCCGGTTACCGCACGCTGGGCTGCCAAGATTGGCGCCGATGCCTATGCCGAAGATGCTCAAGATGCTGTGAAGAAGATAAATGAACTACTTCAATTGTAATATATTTTTGGGTTTTGCTGTCTTTGAAAGATATAATTTAGGAGGTAAAATATGGCAACTAAAGACTCCAGCAATGGCTGCGAATCTTATTGATCGTATTTGGTCCATGGGTGAAATCTTGGCATACCCAATATGTTAACAATAATTAGGTGACATTACCAAAAATTTTTAACTCTAACAATAGGACTAATATTATATGGGAGAGAGAATTATCATTGATGGTCATATTCATTGTGGGCCACGAAAATTTCAAGGTACCGGAGGTTTTACCAGTGATGCGAGAAGGAATGACAAGGAGGTGTGGAATCCGATTGAACGTGTAAAAAAGGGTTTAGAAGAGGCTAGTGTAAAAGGATCTGTTCTGATTCCCTTTCCGGAGGATATTTATCGGGGACCGGATGGCACTCCAGAGTCAGCAAAGACGGCTCACGAGTACATTGTTGATATTGCGAAGAATAATGACTATTTTTACCCTTTTTATTTTGTCTGGAATGATTTTGTAATACCAGATAATTTAGCTGAATTTAAGGGCATAAAATGGCACCGACATTTTTGGGAGGATTCAGAGTATGATTATTCGGATCCTAAATGTGATAAATTTATTAAAGCTATCCGGAAATACGATTTGCCAATTATATTTGAGGAATCCTTTGAGAACACCAAATTATTTTGTGATAAATATCCCGATTTGAAGGTAATTATTCCACATGTTGGTTTGGCTAATGGAGGGGCAAGAAATATCATACCTAGGTTCAAGGATTCCCCTAACATATATGTTGATACAGCTCTGGCCTACCCGTTTCAAATTGTCGAAGCCATGCTTCAATTTGGAGCAGACCGGGTTATTTTTGGATCAGATAAGCCATACTCATCCACAAAAATAGAGCTTTACAATCTATTGGAATATGATTTAACGAAAAATTTTAGTAATGAGGATATTGAGAAAGTTCTTGCAAAAAATATACTGAGATTGATGCATGTTAGTGTCTAATTAATATAGGGATGAAACGATCAACTAGTTTTATTATTTTCAAGAGAATGAAAGAAAGGGGGTGATCATAGTATTATATTGGATGATTATTGAATAAGATTTGTGAGATTGGTTGTAAACAATCAAATTAGGAGGAGGGAAGATTTATGGAAAATTCAAAAAAATTCTGTTTCGCTATTATTTTAACAATTTGTTTTTTATTTGTAGCTTCAGCCTTATATGCGAAACCTTCTGGAAAGGTTGTTCTTGCAACAAGAAGTGAGCCTGATTCTCTGGATCCTGAGGTATCCAGTGGTGGCGTAGGCGTTTGGCACAATCATGCTCTCTCCGATTCCTTGCTGATTAGGGATCAGGAGACTTTAGAAATTTGCCCATTGTTGGCAACGTCGATAAAGAACATTGATCCAAAAACTTGGGAACTGACTCTAAAAAAAGGTGTTAAATTCCATAATGGAGAGCCTTTCAACGCTGAATCCGTAAAATTTACTTTTGAGAGAATCCTAGACCCAAAGTTGAGATCTCCTATTATAAAGCAGGCAGATTGGGCTAAAGAGATACAAATTGTGGATCCCTACAAGATACGAATCATAACTCATAAGCCATATCCTCTGATTTATGAAAAACTCCAAAACTTTCCGATGGTTCCTCCAAAGTACATTCGGGAAAAGGGTGATGAGTATTTTGGCAACCATCCGATTGGAACCGGACCTTATAAGGTTGTAAAATGGCTGAGAGGCCAATATATTGAGTATGAGGCAAATGAAGATTATTGGAGGGGAGCACCTTCGGTAAAAACCATCATATTCAAATCCGTTCCAGATGCATCGACAAGGGTTGCCGAACTCTTATCAGGAAGTTCGGATATAATCTTTGATCTTGGTCCAGATCAGGTACCAGCCATAGAGAAATCGAAATGTTGCAAGGCCTTAACTGCACCTTCGCTACGTGTTGCTTATATAGCCTTTGACGCTATTGGAAGAGGCGGAAAGAATCCATTTATGGATAAAAGAGTCCGACAAGCCATAAATTATGGTGTAGATGTAGATTCCATAATTAAATACACCATGAAGGGCTATGCCATAAGAGCTGCTACCGGAATCAACCCTATGGTCTTTGGATGCGATCCATCGGTGAAACCTTATCCGTACGATCCTGAGAAGGCCAAAAAGCTGCTGGCCGAAGCGGGATATCCTAATGGATTCGAGTGCACTTTTTACGGGTATGGAGGGAGGTTTGTTAATGCCCGACAGGTGATGCAGGCAGTTATGGGCTATTTAAAGAAGCTCAACATCAATACAAAACCAAAATGGTATGAAACATGGCCCACTTACGGTCAGCTTATCAGAGGCTGGAAAGCCTCTCAGATGCATATGGGTACATGGGGCGGTTATCGTGTTTTTGATGCCTCGGGTGTGTATGAGTATCTGATGCACAAAGATGGTGTTCAAGCCTATTACTATACTCCGGAAACGGATAAACTGATAGAAGAAGCCAAATCTACTCTTGATAGAGAAAAAAGGAGAAAAATCTACTATAAATTGCAGAGAATTATAAAAGAGGATGCACCCTGGCTCTTCCTATGGGGACAAGTTGAATTGGTAGGGGTAAACAAACGTATTGAATACAAAGTAAGCAAGGACGAAATTGTTAGATTTTATCGTTTCAAAATAAAAAAGTAGCATAAAAATTGTGCAAAAGGGTACCAGGTGTAAATGATTGAATATTCCATCTGAGTCTTTGCCCAGGTGCTTATTTGACGAGCACCTGGGCTTGTTTCCTTTCGTTGGCCAGGGAAACACAAGAAGCCTATACCGTTTCTTCATACGGGAACCTTCAGCGTAGCGCCAGCGGAAATCTAAAAAACCGCTCTCTCTTGTTAAGGTATTTAACAGTATGAGTTATGTTCTAAAAAGATGCTGGCAGGCAATCATCGTGGTTCTTGGTGTTACAACAATCACTTTTATCCTGTTGCAGGCCTCTGGTGATCCCATTACTGTGCTCCTTTCCCCAGAAGCTACCAAAGAAGACATAGAAAACCTAAGGAAAGTCATGGGATTAGATAAGCCCTTACCTGTTCAGTATTTTAAATTTATGAAACGAACGATTCGTGGTGATTTCGGTGAATCATATATGCTTCGAGAAGACGCATTCAAGCTAGTCATGGAGAGGTTGCCTGCCACCATAGAATTGGCAGTTGGAGGTACGGTGTTTGCCATCATTGTTGCCATTCCCCTTGGCATTTTTGCAGCCATAAAGCGATACACTATCTATGATAATTTCTGCATGGTACTTGCCGTATCCGGCCAGGCAATACCACTCTTTTGGTTGGCACTAATGCTTATGATTTTCTTTTCGATACATTTAGGTTGGTTACCCGTATCTGGCCGTGGTGGCTTTAGCCATTTAATTATGCCTTCGGTTACGTTGGGAGTCTATATGGCACCCATTACCATGCGTCTGATTCGGTCCGGAATGATCGATGTTTTTGAAAAAAATTTCATACAAACCGCTCGGGCAAAAGGACTCCCAGAAAGTAAGGTCATTTTAAAGCATGCTCTTAAAAACGTTATGATTCCGGTTTCTACCGTATTGGCTATGCAGTTTGGGCGAATGATAGGAGGAGCAGTAGTTACTGAAACAGTTTTTGCGTGGCCTGGTGTCGGAAGGTTGGCTGTTAAATCCATCATGGATGTTGACTTTCCTACGGTTCAAGCCGCAGTCTTTGTGATGGCAATTGTCATTGTTTCGGTGAATCTGTTTGCCGATATTTTAATTACCTTTATTGATCCTAGGGTTAGTTATGATTGAGACAAAACAAAACCTTGAGGTTGAGACCGACTTGGATCAAACGTTAATTATCCCGTCCATAGATTTTTTCGGACGGGTTCGATTGGGAATTGAAAAATTCTGGAAACAGAGGATTGGGGTTGCCGGAGCCATTGTTGTTATTTCTATGTGTGTTATGGCTATTTTTGCCCCCGATATCGCTCCATATAGTCCATATGAACAGGATATTTCCATAAAGTTGTTACCGCCATTTTGGCAGGAGGGAAGCAATCCCACTCATATCTTGGGGACGGACCTATTAGGACGGGATTTTTTGAGCCGATTGATCTATGGGGCTCGGGTATCATTGGCTGCCGGTTTCTTATCTGTGACGTTTGCAGCCAGTTTAGGGATTACTCTGGGATTATATGCGGGATATTACGGAAAGTGGGTGGATTCACTGATTTCAAATGCTGTGAATATCATGTTAGGCTTTCCTTTCATTCTGCTTGCTCTGGCTAGCATTGCCATAGTGGGACCGAGTTTTAAGACTATTGTTATAGTCTTGGGGATAACTGGATGGCCTCTATATGCTCGGCTTGTTAGGTCTGAGACATTGACCATTCGGGAGCTCGAATATGTGGAAGCAGCACGGGGCATAGGATGCCGAAGTAATCGCATCATCTTCCGGCATATTTTCCCAAACGTCATAAATTCAATCATCGTTGTAGGGACTCTTGAGGTAGCTCGGATGATCATCCTCGAATCTTTTTTAAGTTTTTTGGGTGCGGGAATTCAGCCTCCAATTCCATCCTGGGGAAATATGTTGGGGGAAGGAAGATTCCACATTTTTACGAATAGCTGGTATATTACCTTGCCGGGAATAGCTATTTTTGTGACTACATTGGGAATAAACATGTTGGGAGACGGACTACGTGGCTTGCTTGATCCCTACGCTCAGGTCAAATTATGAAAAATGTTGGCGCTAATTATCCGGGTTAACAATTATTTGAAATGGGGAGCAGTAGAATCTCTTTATTGAATATTGTTGATATTCGAGTGGTATTTCACACCCTGGAGGGTATATGTCATGCTGTTGATAAAGTGAGTTTTTCCATAGATAAAGGTGAAATCGTGGGTCTGGTAGGTGAATCCGGATGCGGTAAGACAGTTACTGCCTTATCAATATTGCGTCTTATCCCAAGTCCTCCAGGGAAAATTGTCGGAGGAAATATATTTTTTGAATCTAAAGATTTATTAAAACTTAATAATACTGATATGCGCAGAATACGGGGTAAAAGTATTTCCATGATCTTCCAGGAGCCCATGTCTTCATTGAACCCATTGTTCACGATCGGTTACCAGATCTCAGAAGCTATTATTTTGCATCAGGGAAAAAATAAGAGAGAGGCCTGGGACAAGGCCATCCAGATGTTGAAAGTAGTTAAAATACCTGATGCGGCTAGAAGAGCTAAAGAATACCCTCATCAATTGAGCGGTGGCATGAGACAGAGGGTCATGATTGCCATGGCACTCTCCTGTAATCCAAAACTATTGATTGCCGATGAACCAACCACAGCTTTAGATGTTACCATTCAGGCCCAGATATTAGATTTACTATTGAAGCTAAAAGAAGATTTTAATGTTGCCATTATGCTGATAACGCACAATCTAGGTATTGTGGCGGAAATGGCTAGAAAAATTTTGGTCATGTATGCCGGAAAAATCATTGAAAGAGGATCTGTTGAGGACATCTTTGATCGTCCTTTGCATCCCTATACCCAAGGTTTATTGCGTTCGCTCCCATATAAAAAAGGAAGGAATGAGAATCTACAGGAAATACCGGGCACCGTGCCTAACCTTTATCAACTCCCTAAGGGCTGTCGTTTCTATCCCAGATGTGAAAAAAGACAAAGCCTGTGTAGAGAAGAAGAACCGTTGCCCGTGGAAGTTAATAAGAGCCATTTTGTGAATTGTTGGTTGATGGATTCCTTTTCTCGTTGATCAGAGCTATTGCTCCTCGAAATGTATGGAAGAAATATTACTTTCAGCAAGAAACATTAAAAAATACTTTCCTATACGGAGAAGGACATTATCCATATCATCGAAGCAGATTGTACATGCTGTGAATGGCGTCGATTTTAGTCTTAATAAGGGCGAAACTCTGGGACTGGTTGGTGAAAGCGGCTGTGGTAAATCAACCTTGGGCAGAGTCATTTTAAGATTGATTGAACCCACAAGCGGTGAAATATTTTTTCAGAAAAGAGACATTCGTAGACTGAAAGGCAGGAAGCTTCGAGACCTTCGTAGAGATATGCAGATCATTTACCAGGACCCTTATGGATCTCTAAATCCAAGAATAAAGGTGGCCAATATCTTAGCAGAACCATTGCGAATCCATGATATTTCCACGGGGTCGGTCACAACCGACAGAGTTGCCGATTTATTAAGAAAGGTGGGTATGTCCCCGGCAAGTATGGCTCATTATCCCCATGAATTCAGTGGTGGGCAGAGGCAGAGGATTTGCATCGCTCGGGCATTAGCTACCAACCCCAAACTGATCGTATGCGATGAGCCAGTTTCAGCCTTAGATGTTTCCATACAGGCCCAGGTGATCAATCTCTTAAAGTCCCTTCAAAATGAATTTGGTCTTTCCTATCTCTTTATTGCTCATGACTTGATGGTGATAGAACATATCAGTGATCGAGTAGCAATCATGTATTTGGGCAAAATCATGGAAATTGGAGATAATAAAGAGATTTACAACAATCCAAAACATCCTTATACAGAGGCACTCCTTTCCGCTGTTCCGATTCCGAGTGTCCACGTTAAGAGAAATCGCATCATTTTGGAAGGAGAGGTTCCCAGTCCTGTCAACTTGCCTTCAGGGTGTCTATTTCATAACCGTTGTCCACATGCCAAGAAGGAATGCAGTCAAATAGAACCGCCATTAAAAAAGGTATCGAAAGGTCATTTTGTTGCTTGCCATCTTCGATAGGCATGAATGTCTCAGAAATGGAGGATTCAATGAGCATATTGAACGAAGAAAAAAAGGTTACTGTTGCGGCGATTCAAATGACTTCGGATTCTGGAAACCGGGAGAAGGTGTTCAAAAAAACGATGAATTTAATCGACAGAGCCGGGGAACAGGGCGCACGTATTGTGGTTTTGCCTGAGCACTGGCAAGGGGGAATGGGACAAAATGCGGATTATCCCTATCATCAATTTGCAGATACAATTCCGGGCGAAATCACTGATAAGCTGTGTGAGAAAGCAAAAAAGTATAATTTTTATATCACAGGTTCTATGTTTGAAAAAGATAATTCTGGAACTTACTATAACACGTGTCCTTTCGTAAACCCAAAAGGAGAGATTATCGGTAAGTATCGTAAAACACACCTAGCTGATTTTCCCACACGAGATGATGTAAAAGCTGGCATCAATGAATCTGACAAAGTCTCTCCTGGGATTGCCTTTCCTTTATTTGATACTGAATTTGGAAAAATCGGTATTTTTGTCTGTTCAGACCTAAGATTTCCAGAAGTTGCAAGGATATATGCCATCAGTGGAGCTAAAATTTTGTTATTTCCGTCTGCATTCTTAAGCCCGAGAATAGATCACTGGGAATTTTTTCTGAGGGCAAGGGCATGTGAAAACCAGGTTTTCATAATCGCCGCCGGTCAATACGGGACTGAACCTATTGCCAGCTATACCTTTGTCGGAAGAAGTATGATTATTGATCCCTGGGGTGTGATTTTGGCGACTGCACCTGATTCCGAATGCGCATTAATTCATGATATTAATCTGAACCAGATCAATCAGGTGAGACATAAATATGACCTATTAAGCCAACGCAAAGCAAAATTGTACAAGCCGATAACGTGTTTGTAAGTTGAAGAAGGCCTTCTTATACTGAAAATTAGCGAAAGATCAGCGGCCTGTTTCGGGGCTGATTGCTGAGAGGTGTAAAAGTAGGTAATTGTGTCATAATTCTCTTCCTCACATAATACTCGGAGAGATGGGGTGCATATGCTTGTGGTGATACACTGATGATTGAGGCAATCCAGTAGGGAGTTTACTACCACATTTTGCTTGAAGAGCCTGTACCATTCAGGACAATTAAGGTCGGTTATGATAATTATGGATATCCCGATGAAACTTCTATAAGTTTAAAAAAACCAATGAACTGTTCGGGCGCGGCGAATTGTTTCTGCCTGAGCTGGTGCAGGCCGCGAATGTGATGCGGGCCGCGACCGAGATCGTAAACGAGGCCATCCCCGAGCAGGCGGACAAGAAAAGGGGAGTTATTCTAATCGGGACGGTCAAGGGTGATGTTCACGATATCGGAAAATGTATAGTTGTCTCTTTCTTGAAAGCAAATGGTTT
>DATKWM010000167.1:0-13026 GCA_035529575.1 Desulfatiglandales bacterium | reverse complement strand
GGCAATCCAGGCCTGGCCCTGGGCAATGGCGTTGGATCAATTATTGCAAACACTGGCCTAATCTTTGGGCTGACATGCCTTCTGACAACCGTGCCTGTGAACCAATTCATTCTCAATCGAACAGGCTGGGTACAGGTAGGGGCAGTCCACCCTGCTTGTTATAATTTCGCTTATCGTCTTGGCCACTATGCCCGGGCAGCCTGTCCTGAATCGATGGGTTGGCTTTATCTTCCTTCTTTTCCTGGCCGGCTACATGTACATAACCTACGTTTGGGCCAAACAAGGAGGTAGCACGGCTATAGAAGGTGAACAGGTGGATAATTCCGAATTGACGAGCTTGGGAAAATGCTGGTTGATGATAGTTGGGAGCTTGATTTTAATTGTGGTCGGTGCCCGGATACTGGTGCCAAGCGCGGCAGAAATAGGCCACAGAATTGGAGTGAAGACGTCATTGCCGCAACCATGGTAGCCCTTGGCACATCCCTGCCAGAGCTCATGACGGCTATTGCAGCTATACGGAAGGGACATCCCGAAATTACCGTAGGGAATATCGTTGGTGCGAATGTCCTGAATTGCCTTTTTGTTATTGGTGCTGCTGCTGCAGCCAGACCACTTTCGATCCCACCTAACTTTTACTCTTTTCACTTTCCTGCCATGCTCATTATCCTCTATTCCTTTCGATACTTCATATTCAGGAACAGAGATGGTCGTTTCAAGAAAATGCAGGGAGCTTGGCTTTTAGGCGTCTATCTGGTCCACCTTATCCTCCAGTACGTTCTTAACATCGGCACAGTAGGAAGATAAGAAAGCTCAGCAATCTTGCGTATGGAAAATTGTTATAATGAAAATATAAAGATAAAAGTATCGATCCACCTTTTTAGAGGCTTATAGCCCTTATAATGAAGAAAAATGTACCAACTGCAATAAGAAGTAGCAACACTATTGGGATAGAGAAGGCAACAATTATCCTCAAATAATTTGTCTCGTGGGCCTCTTTAAGCCCGATAATTTGAACAATGCTTCTCCAAATCCACCCTATCGGGCTGCCTATAAATGGGAATATAGACCAAATCCTGGTAGCCTGAGAATAGGCCACAACTCTAAAGGTAGCCTCAAATCTGTTGTTCCCAGCTCTGACCAGAAGGAGCAGAAGATGGATGATAAGGCTCGAAATAAAGACACTAATGCCTACTAATATGGGTGAAAGGAAGATAAAGATGAGGAATATAATAGGTGAGCTCAGTGATATAGAAACACCTCCAAAAGGCTTGAGAAGTCCACTGTTAGCCATTAAAAATTCCCAGAAAAATGCAAACATGCTGCTGATAGAACCCACCAGGAGGCCGAATGCCAAGGGTTCTCTCCATCCATCCTTGACAGGCATAGCGGAAAACATGTGTTTTGGGGAAAAGAGTACAGATTTAATTGTTTGCTTTATTCCTTTCCGTAAACCAAGTTCTAGACACCTTTCCCAAGGTGTAGCACTCCTTTTTTCAGTTGCTCTATCTTCTTCTTTTTTCAAATATTCAAACCTATTTCCGCATTGTGGGCATTTTATCCATCTTGCTCCTGGAGGTATCTTTTCAAGTGGGATACTTTTTGTATAATTGCATTGCGGACAGGTTATCTTTACCATCGTTAAACTCCAAAACTTAGATTAGGATAAAAATCGTCAATTTTTTTTATATTTTATTTCTAAAGAAATTAATAGATGTTTTATCTCAATGGAGTAAAAAATACACCCAAAATAAAACAAGCTCAACTCATAACGAGGTATGGTTTTTCTTTTTGATTAAATTATTTGATTGAAGATACCTTCTTTTAAATCAATAAGGCGTAGAGGGATTTTTCTACATAATGCCTTGAAATTTAGAAAAAATTAGAAGGAAAAGGTTGGGATAAAAAATTTAGGAAATATTCTTGATTTTTCTTATTAATACTCTATACTATTCTTAATTTTAAAAAGGGAGGTGATAAACAAAACTGATAAAAACTATAAGATAAGCATAATCAGGCAATAAAAACTTAAAGAGGAGGATTAATCATGGACGAAAAAAGTGAAAGGTCGAGTCTTGAGTTTTTAAAGGACTGGGGTGCGGGATTAACCAACTGGAGTGAAAAGTGGATTCCTGATGCCTTGGTCATTGTGTGGATTCTGACTGTCATTGCCTACGTCATGGCCCTAATCTGGGGCTTTGGGAATGAGGTCAGCTTTGGAGATCGTCTCTACGGAGGCATCGAAGCCTGGGGCAAGGGATTCTGGGCATACCTCAGCTTTGCTATGCAGATGTGCCTGATTATGATGACCGGCTATATCCTAGCCCTTTCTCCGCCGGTGCGCCGGCTGCTTGATGGCCTTGCCGGGCTGCCCAACGAGGATAAACCTGCACAGGCTATCGTGGTCATGGCCCTCTTCTCAACCCTCTCGGCCTGGATTTCCTGGGGGCTTTCCATCATCGGCAGCGCCATTTTGGCACTTTTTATCGTCCGCCGCAACCCGAAAGTGGACTACCGTGTTCTGGTCGCTGCAGCATACCTTGGCCTGGGCTGCACCTGGCATGCGGGACTCACCGGATCGGCTACCCTCATGATGGCCTCCCCTGGCAACACCCTGGTAAAGTCGGCCATAGAGAAGGGCTGGATCGACAGCCCTATCTCCACCGGTACAACCATTTTCCATCCCTTTAACCTTATCCTAGCTCTAGTGATTGTCATTGTTGTTACGTGGCTGATGACCAAGATGCACCCGAGCCCGGAAAACACCTATGTGGTCCAGCCGGAACTCATGGACAGACTAAAACTTTACGAGCCGCCCCAGCGGGCGGAGGCTAAGTCGCCGTCTGACTGGATGAACTGGTGGCCGGGCTTCAACATCATCATAGTGGTAGGCGGAGCTATCGCATTATATACTTACCTGAAGGGCAAGCCCCCGGGGAACTGGCTCACTCTGAACAACGTTATCTACTTCTTCCTCATGCTGGGCATCCTTTTCCACTGGCGACCCTGGTCCTTTCTCAAAGCCACAGAGGAGTCAGGCAAGGCGGTATGGGGCATCGTTATCCAGTTTCCCTTCTATGCAGGTATCTACGGCCTGATAGCCTTCACCCTTCTGGCCAAGGTATTCACCGGATGGTTTGTGGCCATCAGCGCCTCGTCCACATTCTTGATGTTCGCATACTGGTACGGTGGTCTATTGAACTACTTCGTACCTTCGGGCGGCGGTGAGTGGCTCATGACAGCGCCTTATCTTCTCCCGGCTGGAAAGGAACTTGGCCTTCCGGCTTATAAGACCGTCATCGCCTATGCATGGGGCGACATGATGACCGACATGATTCAGCCCTTCTGGGCTATTGCTATGCTTGCAGTAGCTAAGCTCAACTTCCGCGATATCATGGGCTATTTGATGGTCATTTTTGTTATATACTTCATCATAACTTCTATCGCTTTTTTAATCTTGCCAGTACTTTAATTTTTAAAGTCAATAAAAAGCCCTGGAACTTCTTTATAGTTCCAGGGCTTTTCTACCAGAATTTATATAATCATCCAGAGAGGAACACTGTAGCCATAATTTTAGCATCGGTGATGATGTTTTTGATCAAGCAGTATTCATTGGGCTGATGGGCAGTTGGTGATATGGTAGACCACACTGCTGCTGGAAGGCCTGCTTCCCTGAAAAACGCTGCCACTGTGCCACCTCCAATACCCATTGGTTTTGCCTTCAGTCCAGTTACCTTATTTATAGCTTTGGCAAGGGTAGTAACTACCGGGGAATTTATTGGTGTTGGAAGCGCACAATCCTGCCGATGAATTGCCTCAACATCTATTTTGAGATTAAGCTCTCTGGCAAGTTTCTTATTTAGTGCAATAACCTCCTGAATAATTTCATCTACTTTATAGTCTGGTAAAATCCGGCAGTCCAGATAAAAGACATCTCTTCCAGGGATGGTATTAACATTGGGGACATTTGCCTCTATCTTGGTAGGCTCGAATGTCGACTCCTGCGGTTTAAAGAGAGGATTATTGAGATCAAATTTCTCTTTGAGTGTATTCAGCTTTACAATCAATTTAGCTGCCCCGAAGAGACTATTTTTTCCCTTTTCTGGAGTACTGGCATGACACTGGGCACCAGTAATGGTAAATTTCAACCACAGCATTGATTTTTCAGCAATCTCAATCATTGTACCTTTCTCGTTGCCACCGTCAGGAACAATAATCAGGTCGTCCTCTTTAAAGAGATCCCGCCTCTCTTTTAGGATATATTGTAGTCCATATTTGCTGCCCGTTTCTTCATCGGCAACTAAGACAAGGCCAACCTTTTGAGGGAATGCTTGCTTTAAATCCAGAATTCCCTTCACAGCAAAATATGAACTGACTATGCCATGTTGGTTGTCTTCAACACCCCGGCCAATAATTTTATCCCCCTCTACTCTCATCTTGTATGGATCATCTTTCCATAAAGAAAGATCACCTGGTGGTACGATATCCAAATGACTAAGAATCCAGATAGCCCTTCCTTCCTTGCTCCCGTTCCAGGCAGCCAACAGATTTGGCCTGTATCCATTGGCCGCCGTTTCATCAGGGGCAGGAATATCAAATAAAGTATCCGGTTTAAGGAGTAAGAGCTGTTCTTTAATATAGTCAGTCTTTTCATGCTCTCCGCTCCCACCATTTTCTGGTCCTAAGGCAGGCCTTGAGGTAAGTTCTCTCTGCATTTCGATGATCTCAGGTCTGAAACTATCTATTTTTTTATACACTCCTTGAAGCATCTCCATTGCTTATCCTCTAGTTTATCGTGATCGTAAACGTTTAATGGCTAGTATATTTTTAAACTTTTGACTTTAGTTCACTTTTACCCGCCAGATTTATGGCGGGTTAAGCTTTAATCTCTTTCTTAATAACGGACACCCCATTTAGATATGGTCTGAGGGCCTCTGGAATAACTACACTTCCGTCAGGCTGTTGATAACTCTCCAGGATTGCCACAAGAGTCCTTCCAACTGCCAGACCAGAGCCATTAAGGGTGTGGACAAGTTCCGTACCTCTTCCCCCTTTCCTTTTAAACCTGATGTTTGCCCTTCTAGCCTGGAAGTCTGTAAAGTTACTGCAAGAAGATATCTCTCTAAATAGCTGTTGTCCGGGGAGCCAGACCTCAATATCATAGGTTTTAGCAGCAGAAAAGCCAAGATCCCCTGCACAGAGCGAGACCACCCTGTAGGGAAGCTCCAGGCGCTGTAAAATCTCTTCTGCATCGGCAGTTAAGGACTCCAATTCCTGCTCCGACTCTTCAGGACAACAGAACGTAACCAACTCCACCTTGTTAAATTGGTGTTGCCTTATAAGCCCCCTTGTGTCTTTGCCGTATGAACCTGCCTCTGAACGGAAACAAGGAGTGTAAGCGACATACCTGATAGGAAGTTCATCAAAGGATAGAATTTCATCCCTGTGTATATTGGTAACCGGTACTTCCGCTGTAGGGATGAGAAAGAGATCCCACCCATCCACCTTAAATAGATCCTCTCTAAATTTGGGTAATTGACCTGTTCCAGTCATACTATCAGAATTAACAAGGAATGGAGGAAGGGTCTCGATGTAACCATGATGACTTGTATGAATATCAAGCATGAAATTAATCAGCGCCCTCTCAATTGTTGCGCCTAAACCTCTTTGAAGAGAAAACCTGCTCCTGGCAATCTTGGCTGCCCGAGAAAAATCAAGTATATCCAGTTTCTCTCCAATTTCCCAATGGGGAAGAGGGGTAAAATCAAAGTTTCTTATCTCTCCCCACATCCTTAGAACAGGATTATCATCCGCATCCTTACCAATAACTACTGATTCATGTGGTATATTGGGAATAAGCAACAAGAGCTTATTCAACTGATCTATTATTTTGGGTAGATTAGACTCCATCTCCTTTATCTCTTTGGAGACAGTCTTCATCTCAGAGATAAGAAATGATGCATCTTCTCTGTCCTTTTTCATAGCTGCTATCTGGTCAGAAACTTTATTGCGTCGATATCTGAGATCTTCAAGCCTGACCAAGATAGAACGCCTTTTCTTATCCAGATATTGAAATTCGGAAAGATCAAGATCATACCCCCTGTTTTTGAGAGTATCAGTTATCAAATCCAGGTTAGTCCGGATAAATTTTAAATCAAGCATCTCGTCTCCTTAGGTTGTATCGGATTAAACCTTCATTCAATTTTGACACTTAAAACTTAGGCCATTTATCAACTGCTTGTAATACATGCCTTTCTTAGTCTCTCTAAGTCATTGTTCCTTCCCATGGCAATGAGAATATCACCAGTTTGAATCTTTGTTTGGGAGGAAGGATTAAATAGCATTTTACCATCTTTCTGTTTTATTCCAATAATTATAATGTCCATTTCCTGTCTAATGCCAGAGTCAACCAAGGTAAGGCTATTAAGTTGGGAGTTTTCCCCGACCATTATCTCCTCTATGTTGAGTTCAAAGCTGTGATCGTGAATTGTTGACTCAATAAAATCGCTGACTGTAGGCCTAAGAATAGCTTGGGCCATTCTTCTACCTCCGAGCCTGTAGGGCAACATCACCTCATTTGCACCTGCTCGTATAAGCTTTTTCTCAGTGGCTTCATCCTCTGCCCTTGAAAGGATATAGAGTAGAGGATTTAATCCACGTGCAGTAAGGGAAATATAGACATTTTGTGGATCAGATGATACAACTGCTACCAATCCCTTGGCCTTCTCTATTCCAGCCTCTACCAAGACTTCCTCTTCCGTAGCATCAGCATCAAGATAAAGAAGTTCATCGTGCTCTAATAGCCGTCTTACCTGTTAATCCTTTTCAATTACTATCAGAGGAAGTGATTTACGTGTAAGCTCTTTACAGATAATTCTGCCAATCCTGCCATAACCACAGATAATATAATGATTTTTAAGGGATCTTATCTTTTTGCTCAATTTTTTTCTCCCAAAGATTGATCTGATCTCACTTTCTACCAAGGTCTCGGCTACCAACCCAACTATGTAGGCTATAATAGAGACGCCAAAAAGTATAAGAAGGATTGTAAATATACGACCAGCAGGGCCTATATTGCGCACCTCACCATAGCCAACTGTAGAAAGGGTAATAATAGTCATATATATGGAATCTAAAAAATTCCAACCCTCTATGGTCATATAACCAAAGATTCCGGAAAAGAGCACCACGAAAATGATGAGGATAGGAAAAAGTAGCTTTTTTTGTACACGCATCTATTTGGTATCTAAAAATGCTTTCTGGATGAGATTATATGAAAACACAAATCCCCTGGAGCATTGAACAGGGGGTGTCCAAAATTTTGTTGGATATAGGCATAAAGGTTGTTGGGGAGTTACCTCTGAAAAAGAAAAGCCTGGCCCTCTTTGATATTACCTAAAATACTGAACCCCATTAGACTTAAACAGGGTACGCCCTTTATAGCTGGCTTACAGAATATACACATTTGAGCGATATATACAGCCCTGTTTAGAGTTTCTACCAGGGTTTATTTTTCAGCAGGAAAAGAACTTACTGACTCTACAGTAAATTCGCTTATATCTTCAGGTAAGTCGCCAAAAGTAATCATAAAGGGAATAGAAGAGTTTGGAAGAATATTTGTATTTACGTTATCTTTGCCAAATTTATTCATTAAGCGATTATTTATCTCCACCATAGATAGGGATAATAGTTCCTTATCACTAAATGTGTTACCAGCATAGGCAATCTTGCTTTTAACCACCTTTCCTTTGGAATCAAGAATATTTGATCTAACCCTGATAAAGCTCCTTTTATCTGGGTAATTATTTGTTATTGAACCTTTCACTACGAATAATTTACCTGCCTTCTCAGAGTCTACAAAAGAGCCCTTTAAATCAGCAGGATCCCTGTTAATAGAGAGTCTTTTGTTTCCCATATCAAAAACCTGTTCTTTAGGCAGGGATTTTTTAAATGAAGGAAAGTATTCAAAGAGGAGGTCTGGTTTAAACACATACAGGGCAGCTGCAGCCCCAACAAGGATGAGCACTATTAAAAAAATTGTGATCCATACTGCTGATCTGCGCCGTTTTTTAATAATAGGCTGAGGTTTGGCTGGTTTTTTTATCTCTTCTCCTCTTTCCCACTCCTCTCGGGCGAGGATTTTTTCCTCAACTTTTGCTGCCCTATCCATTGCCTCATCAATATCTACCTCTACCCTTTCCTCTTCCTGCTCTCTTAAAAAGCCTGAGTCTATTTGAGATATATCTTCAAAAGAAATTGCTTCTATTCCTTCCTCTTCCTCTCCCTGACCGATTCCCTCCAAAGCCTCTGTGACAATTGTTTTATCAACATCTGGTATTATATCTTCTTCTTTATCGGTCTCTTCTTGGGGTATTATCTCTGCCTCTTCTATTTCCTCAGTTTTGAATCCTTCAACCTCAGGCTCCTCTTTAGGCGGGAAGGCGGTAAATATATGTTTACAAATAGAGCATCTCACCTTTGAACCACTTTCTTTCAGAAGACCTTCGTCAAGATTAAATTTCGTGTGGCATCTTTCACATTCGATTATCATTTTTATTCTCCTTAAATTAATCCTTTATCTCTAAGCCAAGGATATAAGGTAGATATCGAAATTTTTCATTATAATCCAGGCCATAGCCAACCATGAAACCTTCCTTAATCTCAAAGCCCCAATAGTCTATCTCTATTTTTTTCTCCCTCCGCTCAAGCTTGTTGATTAAGGCACAGATCTTAATAGATTCTGGTTCTCTCTCCTTAATATGTGCAACCAAAAAGGACAATGTTGATCCTGTATCAATAATATCCTCAACAATTATTACTGGTTTCCCTTTAACCGGTAATTCAATGTCCTTTGTTAATGTAATTTTACCACTTGATACATCTCTTGATCCGTAACTGGCTAACCGAACAAAATCTATTTTTAATGGTATGGAAATCTCCCTGACCAGGTCAGAAAAAAAAATAAAGACGCCATTTAATACGCCTATCAGAACGGGTTCCCGATCCTGGTATGCGTTAGTGATGTCCTGGGCAATCTTTTTAACTTGCTGACGAATCTCTTGCTCTGGAATTTTATTTACTATTCTATAACGGTTAATCAAAACATTTTCTTATACTTAACGTGTAATTATTTAAAATGCATATTGAAAATTCAAGCAAATGTCAACTAATATTCATACTATTCATTAGGTTGCTACATATAAAAGTAATGATGAGCCTAATCTATAAAATATTTTTAGCTTACGTTATTGTTCCTTATATCTTCCTTATTATCTCTTCAAGGTTTTCAAGGTTTTATCCTTGACAATAAACGATGCCATAGCTAATATCGTTCACGCTAAAATTTATAGTAATTTGGTTCCGTATATGAGTTTATAAGATGAGGTTATTACATGGAAAAGACGTTACAAATAACTAAGGTAGAATCCTATATTATATCCCTCATGGACAAACTCCCCATCCTGTCTTACTACGCAAACTCTAGAGGATGGTCTTTTTTAATAAGTTGGGGACATAGGTTGGCCGGACTAACACTTGTTGGCTATATGTTTGCTCATATTTATACACTGTCTTTACTGTTTAGCCCCGCAGGCTTTGATGCAGACATGAAATTTTTACACAATTTTGTCTTCTCCTTTCTTGAATGGTGTGTTGCTATTCCCGTGATATTTCATTCTTTGAATGGCGGAAGATTGATCCTCTATGAGCTCTTTCATGTAAGAGCAGAAGAGTTAGTGATACGTTTCATGATTATTCTGGGCCTTATCTATATTTTTATCGTGGGGTTTTTCTTTATAGAGGAGGCTCAGCAAATATCAGCTACCCTATTCTGGTCGATCACTGTCATTGTAAGCCTTATTGCCTGTTTCATTGTTCTTTTCAAGCTCTGGGTAACTGATAATTCAATCCTTTGGAAGCTTCAGAGGATTACCGGTGCATTTATGTTTCCCATGCTCATCGGGCACATGTTTTTTATGCATATGAATTATCTAACAGGTCATGACAGTAAGACTGTTTTAGAAAGAATACAGGGCCCTTTCATAAAAGGAATGGATTTGGTTTTTATCGTTCTCCTGCTCTTTCATGTAGGCTATGGCCTATTTAGTATCATTGCCGATTATATAAAGCCAGGGCCCTTACTTAAATCTTTAACGTTCCTTATTATTATTGTTATGGCTATATCTGCCTTTTTTGGCATCAGAATTGTTGTCGCTTTATAGAGGAGAAAGCAATGGGAGAAAAATTGACTATAGATTCTACCCTCAAGTGTGATGTCCTGGTTATTGGCGCTGGTGGAGCAGGCCTGAGAGCTGCCGCTCAAATTGGTGAGCAGAGACCCGAGACAAAAATAATAGCACTCACAAAGGTAGTCAGCCCGCAAAAGTCCCATACAACTACAGCGCAAGGAGGCATGGCCGCGGTTGATCCAAAAGACCCAGAAGACAGACCGATATTTCACATGTTTGATACATGGAAGGGCTCAGATTGTTCTGCCGACCAAAACGTGATTAAAAAGGTCTGCGAAACAGGCTGGGAAGAGGTGGTATGGCTTGAGAGACACGGAATGCATTTTAGCCGGACAGAGGAAGGCAGAATTGCGAAAAGACCCTTTGGCGGACATATGCTGAATTTTGGAGAAAAAAAGTCATTTAGGGCATGCTATGAGGCAACCAGAACCGGTAAGGGCATAATGGACACTGCCTGGGATGAATGCCTTAAATATGGTGTCGATTTCATTGGGCAGTGTATAGCAACAGAACTTCTCTTTGAAGGTAATAGATGTATTGGCGCCATTATCTTCAGGTATCCTGAGGGCAAGTTCCTTGCTATTCTCGCAAAGGCTACGATTGTGGCAACGGGTGGTAAAACAAGGATGTATCAGGTAAGTACTAACTGTAGAGGAAACACCGGTGACGGTCTTGTTTTGGCTCTTAATGCAGGTCTTCCGGTTATGGATCTTGAGGCAGTTCAGTTCCATCCAACGGGTATAATTGGGCCTGGTATATTAGCCAGCGAGGCACTAAGGGGAGAGGGCGGTATACTCAGGAATAAGGATGAAGAGCCATTTATGGAGCGCTATGCGCCTACTGCAAAGGACCTCGCACCTCGAGATCTTATATCCAGGTCAATTATTACTGAGATCCGAGAGGGAAGGGGCATTTTTAATGAAGATCATAATGCACAGCATGTGTGGCTTGATTTGAGGCATCTACCTAAAGAGGTTCATGAGAAAAAGATCCAGGAGATAGAGTCTTTCTTTAGACGATTTGTTGGTGTTGACCCAGAAAAGGAACTTTGCCCTGTTACACCTACTGCCCACTATCAGATGGGAGGAATACCCACTAACGAATTTGGAGAGGTTCAAAGTGATACTCAAACCATTGTCCCAGGACTTTTTGCCTGTGGAGAGGCTGCTGCTGCCTCTTTGCATGGCCTCAACAGGCTTGGAACTAATTCCCTTTTAGAGTTGATAACAATGGGCAAGGTTATTGGGGAGAGGGTTATTGAGTATCTTAAAGATGCCAAAGGTCCAGAAAAAATCTCTTCTGATGCTGGCAATATTGTGTTCAATCAATTCTCCACATATCTTAATTCCCAAGGAAAAGAACAATTTGGCCAGGTTAGGGATATGTTGCGAAATCTTATGATGGAAAAGGTGGGTATATTCAGGAATGAAAAACATTTAACAGAGGCAATTGAAACCCTAAAGGAATTCAAGGAAAAGGCGATGGGAATAAAAATAGGCCTTACATCCCTTCAGACTAATCAGGATCTCTGGCAGATATGGGAGCTGAATAATTTAATAACGGTGTCTATGGTTATTGCGCAGGGGGCGTTAGCAAGAAAGGAATCAAGGGGGGCACATTTTAGGGAAGATTATCCGGAGAGAAGCAATGAATTTAATTATCATACTCTCGTTTCTATGCCTGAATTTAATAAGGTCGCCTTTGGAAAAAGACCTATAGATATGAGCTTATTTGATGCCAAAGGTGAGCGTTATGAATTGTTTGACTATATAGAAAGAAAATATTGATCTTAAAAAAAGGGAGAGGAGATGTCGAAATCCTATAATATCACACTAGAGATTAATAGGTATGATCCTGATACCCAGCTATCATGGATACAGACCTACCAGGTAGAGGTCGGCGGTATCCTTCGGTTTGTAGATGTCTTGCGCAAGATTAATGATGAACAGGACCCGACCCTCGCCTGGGCCTCTTCGTGTGAACATGCACAATGCGGTAGTTGCGGTATAATTGTCAATGGGAAACCACTTCTTGCCTGTGAACTATTGGTAAAGGATGCAGTAGAGCAATTTGATACATATACATTCAGGTTAAAACCTTTAACAGTTGCACCTGTTTTGAGAGATCTGGTTGTAGATCTGGAGAAGACCTATGATAAGGTACATGAGGCCAAACCTTATCTTATAAAACCAGCTCCCCCTCCTCCAGAAGGAGATGAATATCGAATCTCTCAGGAAACGCTTGATACCTATATAGAAGCGACTCAGTGTATTAACTGCTTTTGTTGTGCAACTGCCTGTATAAGTAGCCATCGCAATTTTCTCGGACCAAATGTCACAATGGCCAATATAGTTCGGCTTATGGATCCACGGGAGACGGCAAAAAATGAAAGGGTGGATATTTTATACAGGGAGGATGGTGTGTATAGGTGTCATACTTCCAGGGCATGCTCTTTTGTGTGCCCAAAAGAAATCGATGTCTCCCATTTTCTCGCGCTTGGGAAGGAAGGTAAGTTTTAGAAAATAAGTGCCTAAAGTGAGTTAAAGTTATGATATGGTTGTTGCAGAGTAAAATTTTAACTTTAGGCACTTTAGTTCATTTTAGTCACTTCTTCACAGGAGCTAACAATAAGCAAAAAACCGGCCGTAAGGGTTAACGCGCAAATCAAGGCCACAACAGTACGATTAATTTCTGTGGATGGAAATCAGATAGGAATTGTCCCTATTACTGAGGCCTTGCTCGCAGCAAAAGAAAAGGACCTTGATCTGGTTGAGGTATCCCC
>DATKWM010000166.1:0-4218 GCA_035529575.1 Desulfatiglandales bacterium | reverse complement strand
AGATTGTTCTAGTAGGTGTACTACGAAAGTATGAAACGGAGAAGTTCTCGGGATCATCTTTAAATCGTTTTATTAAAGCAAAGAATCTTGTTTTCTTGATACCTAAAACTTCTTGTAGATCTTTTCTTTCTATTTTCTTTTGTAGATACCGTGTCATCTCTAAGAGTTCACTTTTAATTTGTTAGTAACAAGTTCTGGGAAAAGTACTAGGAAAAATTTGACAGATTTTATAAGATGTGATATTTTAAGGCAATCGATTACGTAATCGATTACTAAAAAGATTACACATACAACATTACATAATGGAGTTATTTGTATATATGAAAATTACTATGAAAGATGTGGCCCAAAAAGCAGGGGTATCAACAGCAACAGTTTCCCATGTGATCAATAAAACTCGGTTTGTTGAAAAAGAAACTAAAGATAAAGTTTTAAGAGTCATGAAAAAATTAGATTACTACCCAAACTTTGCTGCGCAAAGTCTACGTAGCCAAAAAACCAAGGTAATAGGCTTAATAGTGCCTGATATTTCTAATTTCTTTTTTACAGCTGTAATTAGAGGAGTAGAAAGTACATTAAAAAAATACGGATACACTCTTATACTTGCTGATTCTGATGAAAATTTAAAAACCGAAAAAGAGCAAATAAGAGTCTTCAATGCCAAATTAGTAGATGGTCTAATTGTAGCCCCCGCATCTGGCGATCATACTTTTTTAAAGAAGTTATTAGATAGGAATAGCCCCGTAGTATTTATTGATCGCAAACCCCAAGGTTATTGTCCAGGCGATTGTGTATTAGTTGATAATGTTGAAGGTACATATAAGGCAGTTAGCAGGTTAATTAAAAAGGGGCATTCAAAAATAGGAGCTATTACTGGATTATCAGGATTAACCACTAGTGAAGAAAGAATTGAAGGATATAAAAGGGCATTAGTGGATTATGGGATAAAGGTTGATCAAAATTTAATAAAAATAGGCGATGGAAGATATGATAGTGGTTATAAATTAATGAAAGAATTGTTACTTAATTCAAATATAACTGCTTTATTTGTTGTTAATAATCTAATGACTATTGGTGCTATAAAATTTTTAAAAGAAAAACAGATAAAAGTACCAGATGGATTAGCAATTATAGGATTTGATGATTATAAATGGGCTTCTATTACAAACCCTCCATTATCGGTGATCAAACAGCCAAGTCGTAGAATAGGAGAAAAAGCTTCTGAACTATTAATTAGGAGAATTAAAAAAGAAGAAACTGGAGATTATAAGGAATACCGTTTATTTACAGAGCTTGTTATTAGAGATTCATTTTAATTAAAGTAGCAAAGTTTCCAATAAATAAGGAGGGGTAAAAAAAAGGGGGGATGTATTATATATAAAAAATTATCTTAATTTGTGAGAAAAGATATAATCTATATATCTAAATCAAAAAACGCTGTCTGTTTAGTAATTGTGTAAAAGATTAAAAAATTAAAATATCCTCTTTATAATGAGGGGAAAGAAAGGAGAACTTTTATGAAACGTTTTGTTATTTTATTAGTTGCTGTATTATTTCTTGGGCTTACTCCATTGTTTTCTCAATGCGCCGAGGAGCTAGCTATTGCTACGGTAAATAATCCTGATATGATTACTGTGGAAAAGTTGTCAAAAGAATTCACCAATGACACGGGGATTAAACTAACTTTTATCGTATTGCCTGAAAATGAACTTCGACAGAAAGTCACTCAGGATGTTGCTCTCGGGGCAGGAAAATTTGATATTGTAACCATTGGTACGTATGACACTCCATTCTGGGCTGCAAACAAATGGATTGTCTCGTTAGAGTCATATTTTAAAAAAATGTCAGCAACCGAACTGAAAGCATATGACCGAGATGATTTTCTTCTACCAGTTATCAGTGCACTTTCACTAAATGGTGAACAGTTTGCTATTCCATTTTATGGTGAGAGCAGTATGGTCTTCTACAGAAAGGATCTTTTTGAAAAACATGGTTTGACGATGCCAAAGGCACCAACATGGGAAGAAATCTATCAGTTTGCAAAAGTCCTCAATGACCCTGCTAACAATACCTACGGTATTGTACTTCGTGGTCTTCCAGGCTGGGGTCAGAATATGGCTGTTTTCGGAACTATGATCAATGCTTTTGGCGCCCGATGGTTTGATGAAAAATGGCATCCACAGTTTGATACGCAGGAAATGCGAAATGCTTTTCAATTTTACAAAAAGATTATAACCGAAGTAGGTGAACCAGGTCCTACAACTGTAGGTTTCACCGAAGCTCTTGCTCTGATGTCAAGTGGACGAGCTGGCATGTGGTATGATGCAACTGTAGCTGCAGGATTTCTTGAAGGTGCCGACTCAACGGTGAAAGGTAAAGTTGCATATGCTCTTGCTCCTTCTGCAAAGAAGGAGAATAATGGCTGGCTTTGGGCTTGGTCACTTGCTATCGAGTCAGCTTCTAAAAATAAAGATGCGGCATTTAAGTTTATTACCTGGGCTACAAGTAAAGATTATATCAAGCTGGTAGGGGAGACTCTTGGCTGGCAGCAAGCTCCTCCAGGAACACGTATCTCTACTTACGAAAACCCCAACTACCAAGCTGCAGCTCCTTTTGCTACTCTTACACTTGATTCCATGAAGAATGCAGATTACAACAAACCAACATATGATCCTGTACCATATAAGGGTGTACAATATGTTTCAATTCCTGAATTCCAGGGACTTGGAGAACAAGTGGGACAAGAACTTGCTGCATATCTTTCAGGCGCTAAGGACCTTGAAACTGTAATTCAAGCATGTCAAAAAGCTGCACTTGAGGTCTCAAAAGATGGAGGATACTACAAAGAGTAATAATGTTAGCTATTTAAAATTATTTTTCTATTAGTGAGACAATAATGAGAGATATCAGCAGATTCGATATCTGCTGATATCTCTCATTCTATAAATGCATGGAGCCATAATAAACTATGAAACTAAAAATGAATTCGTTACTTACTTTACCAGCAGTTATTACTGTTGCGGTAGTCACCCAGATTCTATTTCTTGCTACTATTTTCTTGAGTTTTGTCAAATGGATCGTAATTCGTCCAGATTTAGGAAAGTCTTTTGCGGGTATAAAGAACTATGTATGGATTTTTAAGGCACCGGAGACCTATCAGATTATTGGTAACACTATCCTAATGACCGCGCTCTCCCTAATTTTGTGCCTCATTCTTGGATTTTGCTTTTCCTTGTTGTTGAACAGGAGATTTCCATTACGAAAACTGTGCAGGACGTTTATTCTTATCCCATTTTTTATGATGGATGCAGTAATCGGTATTATCTGGAAAACCCTATTACTCCATCCATCCTTCGGTATCACTGGTTATCTTTCACAAATGTTCAATTCAGTTCCAATCGACTTCTTTGGTCAACACGCGTTTATCTCGATTATTATACTGATTGCGTGGCAGTGGACTCCATTCTTTGTATTAATCATATTGGCAGGACTACAGGGCATAGATCCTGAGATGATTGAAAGTGCTAAGATTGATGGAGCCAATAGTATACGTATTCTGTTCCAGATAGAGATTCCTGCATTGCGCTATCATATTCAAGTTGTAACTATGTTGGGGCTGATTTTTATAATTAAGGTTTTTGGACTTATTTATGTTACTACTCGTGGAGGGCCTGGATTTACGACAACGAATCTTCCATATCAGGTATATAAAATCAGTTATTATAAGTGGGATATTGGTCAAGCTGCGAGTTATGCAACTCTTATGGTGGTGATGACTCTTATTATCATTATGTTTCTTTTTAATTTTATTCAGAAACAAATTAAAAGATTGGAGATATGAGTATGATGCGGACAATCAATAAGAAAGCAGGAAACTTTATGATCACCTTTCTGACCTATGTTCTTTGCCTTGTATGGGTGTTTCCAGTCTATTATATGGTTATAACCAGTTTTAAGGTCGAAGAAAGTGTTATTCCACCCTCATTGGTTATCAATAAATTTACTTTAGATAACTATGCCATCATTATTAGTAAAACGATTTTTTCTCATATTTCTAACTCTGTGTTGGTGACTGTCATCTCAGTTTTATTTTGTCTTGCTATTGGCTTACCAGCAGCCTATAGAATTGTATTTGGAAAAATGAAAAACCCAGGTAACCTCTATTTTTGGTTTATTTCAACACAGTTGTTGCCCCCCTGTGCGGTTCTCGTTCCCGCA
>DATKWM010000165.1:0-4884 GCA_035529575.1 Desulfatiglandales bacterium | reverse complement strand
AAAGGTCACAAGGTGCACATTGTTAGTAAAGCAGGAATCTGGGGCGTGTAGGCCTGACCCAATATTTTCCCAGTCGGCCTTATTGATTTGAATCGCTAGCATTAATTCCTTCGATTCGTAAGTTCGATTACAAATTTGTGTAGATTTCGATTGAGATCAGATAGTTACAGACAATTTTACTGCCAAGGATGACTTAGAAAAGATACAAAAAAGTATAGAAGAATATCTGGATGATAACTATAAAGATCACTATGTAAAAAAGATAGGCAATAAGATTACATATGAAATCGTTACCAAATCTGGCAGGGAAGATGAGGAGATACTTGAATTTGCAAAACAGGAAGAGGTGGATATCATTGTTATGGGTACGCATGGTAAAACAGGAATAGAAAATGTCTTTTTCGGAAGTGTTGCAGAAAAGATATTACGACATAGTCCATTTCCTGTGTTTGTAATACCTGATAAGCAAAAACCTGAGGCTACTTAAGAAGGTGATGAAATTCACCAGCCCATCTACACACGCTTTCTGGACCGCTTATCCCATCATCCGCAGAAGCGAGCTCAATAGTTAGCCAGTGTCGATTATAAAAATAACTCTGCTTTTTTCTGAATGTATATATAGCATACGTTAACAATAAACCGTTTTTTAATCCCCATGTAAAAAAAATTTGCCAGCTTGCCAGTTGCCGTCGCTCTAAACGTTGACAGTGCGATGAATAATCCATCCAGCTACACCATAAAGCAACAAACTAATCCCCATCAACATACGAAACCCCAGACAAACACTCAACAAACTCCCCAAAACAGGAGCAATCACTGAAGCTACACCGTTTATCCCCCACACCCAGGGTATATAATTACTCACCTTATCTGAGACTAACTGCAAACCAATGGGAAAAGGCATTCCCATAAAAAGGGCTAAGGGAGCCAATAATATAACCACTACTATACACTTCAAAGGAAAAGGAAAAGGAAGGAAAATCTTCAGTAATCCATCTAAGAAAATAAGGTAGATGCAGGAAAAGAATAGTATTCCCGTAAATGGTATCCATCTGCTTTTCTCGCCTATCCTACTGCTTATGAGGCTACCTATTCCGGAGAAAAACATCACAGTGAACAATACGAGAGCCAGAGAAAAAATGGGATGAGTCAATAAAAAAATAAATTTTTGAATATAGCCCATCTCTATGAACATAAAAGCCAAACCAAGCAAGCTAAAATAGAGAAAGATTTTTGCTTTTCCTAAAGAAGATAGTCTCTCCTTATTCCTAATAAAAATAAGGGGTAAAAACATAAAGAGAGGGGCTAAAATAAGGGCTTGCACTAAGGTGCCCCATAAAATTACATAGCCCCACTCTACGAAAGGAATCCATTCTCTCCCCAAAGTCTTAAGAAGATAAAAAAGAGAGGATAACCTGAAGAAATGGAAAAAATAGGGTTTATCATCAGTAGGTGGTTTTATGTTGAATACGTGATTCTCATAAAATTCATCCCGCGTATCCCTCCTTAACAAATTACAGATACTTTCATAATAAAACGGTCTCTCCAAAACACTATAGTTATTAATTTCTTCCTGGTTAATTCCCGGATAATAAACCAGATCAAAAGCTCTTCTCTTACAAAAATTCTTTATCTTTATAAGCTCAGCAAAACTAAACTCCCCCTTCTTTATAAGCACAGTCCCGGTCGCCCAACTGCGAATAGCTATTATTGAGCGAGAAATATCTCCTCTCCCTTTTGTATCTAAGGTCTCAACAGATAAAGCTAAGAGTTTTAGAAAAGTGCGGGGAGGGCTGCTCAACCACGCAGAGGCACTGAATATGCCTTGGGGCTTCAGATGCTCAAAATATTCCTGAAAGGCCTCTATCGTATAAATATAATTCTCTCCTGTAGCATAAATCCCTCCATCCATTCCTCCCCAACTACCAATCAAGCCCAATTGGATAAGGTCGTATTTGCTGAGTTCTCTAGCTATAAACTCTCGCGGAGAGGCTATATCTAACGTAATATGAGGCTGCTGGTTATAGATATTCTGGGAAAAAGACCGTAAGGGGCCCCTAAGAAGGTTTACAATATCAGGATGAGACTCAACACCCTGAATATGAGTTGAGGAGTGATACAAAGCAGCTAAAACTAGAGTTCCGCTTCCCGGGTTCAAGACTAAATCCCGCTGAGGGGAAATCAAATGGTAGGCAAGCGTAAAAGTAATGTAGTCAAGATATTCTAATTTACTCTTGTCACCTTTGAAATTAGTGACTGCACCATACGAGTTTCCATCTACAAATAGTTCCTTCTGAGGAGGTGGGCCATCCCGGGTATAGGTAAGACTTAGCCCAGGTGCATACCGCAAAGAAGGTGCATCTACTACCTGTATTAATCCCAGAGGTGAATATCCCTCATATTCAACTCTTGCCCCTGGTAACTGCAGGCATTTACTGATTCCTTTATAAGGAGAAATTTTTAATGAAACCCCACCCTTAATCACGCACATGAACAAAAATAGGATACCTACTGTGCTCAGAATAATATAGGATTTCATTCGTATCTTTTTTCTGGCAGAAAAAAGAAAACCCAAAAATGCAAAGAAGCTGGAGACTATAAGTAATAGAGCCGGAGGTAGTAAATAAAAAGAAAGAAAGGCTATCAATACTCCTGCTCCGGAACCCAGCAAGTTAAAAAAATAAACCAGGGCTATATTTTTCTTGAAGCACATAAAATTCAGACCAATAAAACATCCTGCCAGGAAAAAAGGGGTAAACAATAACACATAATATCCTGCCAAATATAAATACTGACTTTTCTGCCAGACTAACTGAAAAGGAGAAAAAGGAATTGTTTGAGCAAGAGAGAAACTTGCCACAGTAAAAATGAAAAGAAAAAAAGAGATACAAGAAAACAGGAAAGCAAAATGTTGTTCAGTTAAAGGCTTCTTTCTCCTGCTCTGTATAAGGGCCAACAAAGTGCCGCTAGCGGCAAATCCCAGAAGGGCTATACTTATCACCATATAGGCAAAATGATACCATTGGACAATACTAAAAAGTCGCATCAAGATTAGTTCATAGGCGAGGGCGCTTGAAGAGATACATAGAAGGGCAAGAAAATGAAACAAGATAATTCTGCTCACCTCGTTTCTAAAAGTATTTATCTTTTAAGGAACGTTCATTTACATGAGCCATCCCGAAGGCTTTTTCCGGTAAGAATCTATAGACCGGCGTAAGACATTATATACCTTCATGCTCGTGGAATTATCTTTGAACCCTGCGTAAAGGTACAAATCTAACAGGCAAAATATTTTTTATCCGTATCTCGCCTTTCTCTGATTTTTCCACTAACATAAGCTTCTGAACCTGGAAAGGCATGCCCACGGGGATAGCCATTTTCCCTCCATTTTTCAGCTGTTTTATAAGGGGAGGAGGAATATGATCAGAGGCTGCCGTTACTATAATACAGTCAAAGGGAGCGTATTGCTCCCACCCAAAGTAGCCATCACCAACTTTCACTGTAATATTTGTATATCCCATTTCGTTAAGTCGTTTTTCAGCAGCTTTACCCAAAGGAGTAATAATCTCCACAGTATAGACCTTTTTAACTATCTTGCTTAGTACTGCTGCCTGATACCCAGAACCAGTTCCTACTTCCAACGCAATATCATCTTTTTCTGGCTTAAGCAGCTCGGTCATTAAAGCTACAATATACGGTTGAGAGATGGTCTGCCCATATCCAATAGGCAAAGGGAAGTCTCCATAGGCAGACCTTTGTCTTCTTTCTGGTACAAACAAGTGGCGGGGAATATCTCTCATCGCTTGTAAAACTTTTTGATCATAAATACCCCTGGCAGCAATCTGTTGGTTTACCATCTTATATCTGAGCTTCTTGTAATGTTGATTATCTTCATCGAGAGAAAAACAATAGGATGGGCGGCAAAAGATGAGAGATATAGAAGAGAAAAAATAGAAAACGAAAAGGAGCTTATAATTGGCTCTTATCAATTTCAAAGCGAGGTATCTTGAATTCAGCATATTTTATCTATTATAATTTATAGAATAGATGTATAAATTTTTCCTTGATGATATTCAGACCTTTACATACCTCATATTTTCTTAACGCGGGTGGACTTTTCTTCAGGTCCAAGGCTCCCGGGCTGGTCTTTTCAGCAACGTATCTATGGGGGAGTTTTACCCCTCTTCCCGCTTCCGGCGGGATTTCCCCCATAGATACGTCACGAAAAGACAGCGCCCTTACGCCAGTCACTTCATAAAAGCCCACCCTCTTTTGTATGTAGAAAAAATTGTCCGGTTTTGCAAAGGTCTCAATATTCTCTAGACCCTGATAATTCTTCTCTTATTGGAAGCGTCCTTTCGCATGTGAGCGAGCTAAATTGTGATAGGAGTGTACTGTCAATTTAGGAAAGGGTTTAGTTGTATCTTTTGAGAGTATATGATAATGGATCTTGATGGTCAAGTTCGAGTGTTGTGAGGGTGTTTTTAGTATGTGCTAACAAAAAAATAGTTCGGATCATTTGATAGTATGCCGAATTTGCAACAGTTAAAGGAATTAATAAATGATTGATCTTGTAAAAAAGTTTTTTAGCAAAAAAAGCCATGATGATTCTTCTAATCAGAGGAGACAAAGGCCTCACGATATTCCTATAGCGACCTGCGCCCTTTTGCTTGAGATGTCTAATATAGACGGTGAGTTCAGTGCGTTGGAAAGAGAAAGTATCATCTCTATCCTGAAAAGAAATTTTGATTTATCTGATGAACATGCAACTACACTCCTTGAAGCATCGAACGTGGGACTGAAAGGGAGTATAGACATATGGCAATTTACAAATCTTATTAATCAAAATTATTCGATAGAGGAAAAAATTCGGGTCGTTGAAAT
>DATKWM010000164.1:0-2591 GCA_035529575.1 Desulfatiglandales bacterium | reverse complement strand
AGAATCAGAGGGTAAAAAGATACTATTCGGCCAAGATGTCCATGGCCCTCTTGATCCTTCTCTTCTATCCAACCGAGAGGATTATATTAAATCTTTGAAATTTCTCCTTTCCCTAAAAATCGATATCTTATGCGAGGGCCACTTCGGGATATTTGAGGGTGAGAGAGATATCCAGTCTTTTATACAAACATTTTTGTAACTGTTCAGGTTCAACGTTCCGGGGTTCACGCCTGCCCGCCGGACGGCAGGCTGGGTTCAAGCCTGCCCTGCCCGCCCTGGCGCGACTTCCTTTGCAAATATTGCAATTTCTATATTATTGATAAGTCCTGGCAATACAGCCTAAGCATTGCACGCCAGGTCTGGGCCAGGGGTGCGACGTAACGTGCGCTTTAAAACGGTTCTAATGAAAACTGCGCCTAGGGATTCTATGAAAAGGACTGCTAAACCGGGCCTGCCCGCCGGATGGCAGGCGGGTCTGGGACAGGGATTAGCCAGATGAAAAACAGGTTCGATCCCTTGACGAATTCAGAGCTCATCCGGCTCTTTCAGTAGACTAGGCAGTCTTGCACACAAATCCGGAGCGAATTCTATGTCGTCCAATAAATATGATGAAAATCATAAAACAATTAATCCCGATTTCATCGGGAAACGGTGAACGGTGAACCTAACAACCTGGGTAGGTACCATTTCTTTAACATTATTACAACACAAGGCCAGTCAAAACTAATACCAAGTTTGATGCCCCCTTTCTTTATCTCAATTATCTAACACTTTAACCACCTAACCCGCAAAACAAAGTCCGCCCGGTTTGAGCCCAATGGCACAGGAACATTTACTGTCCTGCCAGAGCTCTCACCTCAGGCAACTTCTATTGATACCTTATCTGATGCATTTGTAGGTTTAAATTCATATTGTAGGAAGAGCCAAAAGCGAGCAGCGGTTGTTCTCGACGAATTTCAACAGATCCTCAGGGTTAATAGTAATCTTGAAGCTGAATTTCGTACCATTATCCAACAGCAAAACAGAATTGCATTCGCTTTTTTGGGAAGCCGCACGCACTTACTCCAAGATATATTTATTAATGAGAAAAGACCATTTTATCATTCCGCTAAGCTCATCGAGTTAGGGCCAATCGCTCAAGAGGAACTAACCAAATTCATAAAAACTCGCTTTAAAAAAATAGGTGTTTCCATTTCCGAGGAGCTGGCATTGAGAATTGCTACTAAGGTCGAGGGGCATCCAGACTATGCGCAACGGTTATGTAGCCACATATTCGATAGCCTTGAGTCCAATACCGTGTCCGAGGAAATCGTTGAGGCAGGAGTATTACGTATGCTTGTATCTTTGACCCCTTCGCTTTCAGGAATTTTTGAGGAGTTGCCTATAAGAGAAAGTCAGGTCATGACCCTTTTGGCTGAACACGGCCCTATTGCAACCTTTTCAAGTAAGATGCTTTACAAATATGATATGGGAATGCCATCCCTGCACAAGGCTCTTTCCAGTCTAATAAGAAAGGACTTGATCAACAAGGGGCAAGACAAAAAATATTATATAATAGACAATTTTTTGGCCGAATGGATCAAGGAGGTATTAAAAACCGGAGGGGAACTTAAATATTAATTGTAGAAAATGAGAATGTGGAGAGGAAAGTTACTACGCTACCCCTTTTGATATCTTAATTAACAATTTGAAAAGCCTATTGAAATCATTTATAGTGAGGTAGAATATGGAGAGGCGGTCCTTTTTGTGATATATCTTATATTACCAGGGAGACAGGTAGAGAGTACTCCTCATTCTCACGAGGCGTTGTGTTACAAAGATACCATTAAATTCTCACATTTTCAACAGTCGAAAGGCGTATTTTTCTCAACGATATTATTATGATGTGATTTAATAAACTGTTATTACTATTTTTTTTGTATATCCCTTTTTTTATAGACGTAAAATATTTCTTGTTCCATCACGGTCTCTTTCTTTTTGGTTTTTAATGCTAACTATAATCATAGAAAGAGATCGTGGTTTAAGCAAAATCTTTTTAGGCCTCAACTTTTGAACGTTACTCACTAATTACATCAAATTTCTTGAAACTGATGTGGAACCAGAGAAGGTAAAATTTCGAAGCGACTTCTTAAAGGACGTAAAGGCCAGGATTAAAGAAGTTACCTCAAGAGAATATATAAATCCTGAGCAAAACACTGTAGACTATGTGCTTCTGTTTATCCCCAATGAGCAGGTATATTCCTTCATTCATGAGCAGGATAGTTCAATACTTGATGAGGGATTAAGAAACAGGGTGATTTTTTGCTCGCCTATCACACTTTTCGCAGTCCTGGCCGTCATCAGGCAGTCTGTTAATAATTTTGCCCTGGAGAGGACATCTAATGAAATACTCTCGTTATTCGGTGTATTCAAAAAGCAGTGGGATGAATTTTTGAAAAAGTTAGACGTATTGGGAAAAAGGATTGAGGATACGCAAAAAGAATATGAATCACTTGCAACGACCAGGCGTCGGCAACTCGAAAGGCCACTCAATAAGATTGATGATCTAAGAGAACAGAAGGGAATACTCATCAGCGCTGATGACAATGAAT
>DATKWM010000163.1:0-14563 GCA_035529575.1 Desulfatiglandales bacterium | reverse complement strand
AGCCATCTCAGAGGACGTAAATAGGTGGGTTCTTTCATTCTTTGCCTCTAACTGGGAAAAAATTCATCTTAATATACAAAATATGCCCATAAAAGTCAACGCAAAAAGCCAAATAAAAGCTCTTAATTAACAAAAATGCTAATTAGAGGGCCCTTTTTTGGACCTATAAAATGGATCTCTGAAGGTGGAGTTATCCGGCACTTTCAGAGGCAAGTTTACTTACTTATCGGGTTGAGAATATGGAATTTATTTCCAATACCACCAGTTCCGAAAACGACCCACCACAAAAAGACCAAAACCTAACAGAGACATAACCCAACCAATAATTCCTCCCTTGGTGCCAATCAAGACAATTACTCCAATAATAAGTAGGAAGCCCCCTAATAATTGCTGTCCTTTCCCGACACGGGGATTCTTGATACTTACTGGCTTTTCTTTTTCCTGGGCCTCAACTCGGGCTTTCTCCTCTTCATAGATTTTCTTCTTTTCTTCGGGTGAAAGCTCCATTACAACCTCCCTTGCTTTTAAGGGTTGGAGCCCAGGGCAAGGAGTAACAGTCTGAGAGTTGATTTTTGGGCTCATATTTGACTTATACAATAAAAATATAATTTTTGCAAGATTTTTTTGCTCTAACTAGCAAAAATGGTAATTAGAAGGCTAATTTTGGGACATAAAATTTGTGGCTTTGAAGGTGGGGTTATTCGGCACTTTCAGAAGGGAGTTTACCTACTTGTCTATCGAGATTGTCAATTTGGATGGTCAGCGAGGTTATTTCTTTGGAACAAGGCTCTCTATCTTCTTCAGGACCGTCTTCCTCACATTTTCAAGAAATCCATGAGCTGCATTGACCATAAACTGCGCGCTCATATCTCCACTTCCAACATAGGAGAGATAGAAAAGTTCCTTAAGAGTATCAATGCTCTCGTTAAACCTTTCGCTACCATAACGTTGAATATAGAACTCGGCAGCTAACAAGGCTTGATTATTAGCATATTCAACACCTTTCCGCGCCCGCATATTTTCAAAGAACAACAGATACAAGCGAAGCGCGGCCCAAATTTGCTGCCGGAGTGCCGATTCTGCATAAAGCGCCCCCAAGTCAGAGGAAGCAGTTATACTTGGTATTAGAGCCAACACCAAAAATACAGTAACTAACCTTATAAACATCTCTCCTCCTCAATGATATTCAGTTCTCGATTCCCAAACATCATGCCCTCCTTTCGTTTCTTATCTTGAATCTTCTTATTCCTATTTTGCTTTTATCTTTTCTATCGCTTCTTTTGTAATGCCGGCACTGCGGACTTACCCCTAATTTTCTCTAGAGCCTCAGCAGCCGCCCTTTGCACATCCCAATCTTCGTCTTTCAGCGTTTCGGTCAGAGCAGGAATTGCAGATTTATCACCTATTTTCCCTAAACTTTGAGCCGCGTCCCTTCGTATCTCCGAGTTTTCGTCCTTCAGGCCTTCAATTAAACCCGGGACCGCAGATTTATCCCCAATTTCTCCGAGAGCCCAAACTACATTACTTCGCACGGGGATGTAAACTTCACCCCTCAAGGATTGGATTAAAGCAGGCACTGCCGAGCTATCACGAGTTTTCCCCAGAGCCCAAGCCACTTTACTTCGCACCATATAATCTTTATCCATCAGGGCTTCGATTAGGGCTGGCACCGCAGATTTATCCCCAATTTTCCCTATGGCGAAAGCAACCTCTGTTCGCACTGCGAAATTTTCATGCTTCAGGGTTTCAATTAAGCGTGGCAGTGCGGATTTATCCCCAATTTCACCAAGAGCTATAGCCGCATAGCCCGGAGAATTTGAATCTTCCCATTGCAATTGCAGAATTTCTAATAAGGCTGGGACTAGAGATTTGTCTCCCATTTTCCCCAGAACTTCAGCTGCCCTCTTTCCCACACCCCACTCCTGCTCCCACCTCAAAGTCTGCATTAAAGCCGGCACTGCAGATTTATCCCCAATTTCGCCTATGGCCTCAGCTGCATAGATTCGCACCCCATAATCTTTATCCCTCAGGGCTTCAATTAGCGCTGGTACCGCGGATTTATACCCAATTTTCTTTAGGGCGAGCGCTGCACACCTTCGCACGTAAAAATATTTATCGTGCAGGACTTCGATTAGTGCCGCGACGGCGGACTCATCACGAATTTCACCGAGGGCTTGGATGGCCTCCACCCGTATCTTCCCACTCAAGTCCTCGCGGAAGACAATCTCCAACAATCCCGGAACTGCGGATTTGCCAATTTTTATTAATTCAGGAAAATTTCTCTCCTCAACCAGCCGTTTTATTCTCGCTTCCTCAATTTCTTTTTGAACATCTTTTTCCCCATAAACAAAATGAAAACCAGTCATCGAAACAAGGAAAATAAATACTACAACGAACAACCTTTTTTGTAGAATAGACATCGTTTTTCACCTCCTGCAACCTTCGCGGATTAAGCACAAGGACTGAACATTAGATAATTTAGGGACAGGCACTATAACGAGCAAGGAGGAGGGAAGGTTTGACTACGAATTTCTTTTCAAAGAACTGTTACCATTTGGCTTTATATATCAAGAAACAGGCCTTCTCGGAAGGTTCTCTATTTGAAAATTCAAAACTTAGTTCCCTATAATTCTCGTTCAGAGGAATAACCCTATTATTTTTTTCTTTAATTTCTTTAACTATATTATCCCTTAAACCGTCAAAGGACTCGCCCTTTTCTTTGTTCAGCGGTCTCCAGCTTTGATTTCTCGTCTGTAAAAACTTGTTGCAGGTGTAAAGAAAGCCAATAACATAGCCATTTCTTAGCTCATTCTCGTTAAGTTTTTTCTTATCCTGATAAACTCCTTCTACTAAAGCACTGGAACCTAAAATTTCTTTGTATTTCTTCCCCTTCTTTTTTCTGTCCAAAGTGCCAGACTTGAATTCAACAACTATCGCTTTTTCTTTTATTTCCCTTATAACCTCTTTGTCGTGCAGTTTTGGTTCTCTTGGCCAGATTAGTAAGTCGAAGGATACCCGCTTGCCCTGTTTATTAAATGATTTATCACCTACCTCGAAAAACATATCGCATGGCTGGCCGTCTATTTCTAATTCTCTAACTGAACTTCGAATAGCACAGCCATATTCACGAACCAACCAGGGTTCTAATGAAATCCTTGGGAGTAAAAATGCTAAAGCGTCGCGACGGTCGTGCAAATGTTCAACTACCCTCTTGGTCCATTTAACAACAAGTTTATCATAGTCATTTTCATTACGCATGTAAATTTCCTCGGGGGTTTAGAAATCTTTCCTTTCTATCGGGGTTTGGACGAGCTTTACTCCTGCGCGCATAATATTGGATGTAATAGTTGGAACCCTTTTTTATTTTTCGCTTAAAGATTCCCATTTCTTATTTCCTCATCAAATAAGAAGCTATGACCAGAATTAGAACCGAAATTGCTATATACAAAATTATATTCTTCACTTTTCTCCATACGGATAGCTTGTCAATCCCCCTAGGAGTAAGAGTATACTGATAATCATCATCAAACCCTACTCCTTTTGAATCTCGTAGGTCAACAAATCCTCTGTTCTTCCAATCAAAAAGACAATTTCTCGCTTTAGTAAAATTACCCATTTCTTTTTCAAGCTCCAAAAACCATTCATAATGTGGATACTTGGCTTTTAGTCTTTTATAAATTCTATACTGACCTAGATAAACTTTATACTTATCTTTTATTTTCCTAAATATTTTCGGAATTTTCAACTTACCCATCATCACGTGACCCTACTTAGGACATTTCTTCCCAGATCGGCAGAGAGACGGTAAACTTGGTTTCTTTTCTTACCTTGCTTTCCACCTTTACGGCAAGCTGCTTTGAACTTTTGAACATTACGAAGCGGTTATAAACGAGAAGACGTTTCGGAAATTACCAATTCTGCTTAGGCGGGACGCCTACCTTCACGCACCAGTTTACGGTACGCCTTCCGTGTCCGCCATATTTGCCGTAAGCCCACTTTCCATTTCTTGCCGGCGGAATCGTATGCACAAATATATCTCAAGCCTCGCCGTCTAAGGATATCGTCAAAATGCTCTGTCATTAAATTAGTAACCTGGCCTTCTTGTAGTTCGTGAGGCAGTTCGGTAAAATTAATGACGAAACCTTTCGGCTTACCCCACCAGTATATACCGCCTACCTTTCTTACGTTGATAGGCCGGCGGCCAACATTCGCGATGGTGAAAGTCAGGTAATTCTTGTCCATAGGACCGGGAATTAGTATTCCTATCATCATATGAATCCGTAAAGCCCCGCGGTCCCGCCGATAGTCTGAATGTCGTAATATCAAAAGCAATGTCGAAATCACTGCAGCATAAATGGCTATATAGGTTGTTATATTGTTCAAGGGTTTGGTCCTTTCTAGCAGCTTGCTTTTTCTCAGGATTTCTCTTCCCAGACCGGTAGAAAGATCATAAACTTTATACCTTTTAGAAGGCTAATTTTTGGACTGAAAATTGACGGTCTGGAAATGGGGTTATTCGGCACTACTGCAAGTCAATTACTATGAGCTTTTTTCTTTTCTTCTAGGACTGCTTGGGCACTGGCTAGCCGGGCAACGGGCACTCTATAAGGCGAACAGCTGACGTAATCCATTCCTGCCCGATGGCAGAACTTTACTGATTGGGGATCTCCTCCATGCTCACCGCAAATGCCTACTTCTAAATCTGGTCGGCTCTTTCTTCCTTTCTCAATCGCCACCTTCATCAGCTCTCCCAGGCCTTTCTGGCCGAGTGTGTGGAAAGGAGGGTCAATTTTGGTCGTCAGCACTCTACTATTTTTAGTATTATACGACAGAGATGAAAATTTTGCAATGTTTTTTGGCTCTAATTGGCAAAAATGCTAATTAGAAGGCTATTTTTGGGACATAAAATTTGTGGCTCTGAAAGTGGGGTTTTTCGGCACTTTCAGAAGGGAGTTTACCTATTCGGTGGGTAGGAGGGTATTAAATCTTTCCATAAAAAGCCTGATTTCCTTTTGTTATTAGTTTATACTTCCAACTTCGCTCTTTGCAAAATTCTTCTGCGGTCTTACCTTTTATCTTTGTTGTAAGCCAAAGAAGAAGAGGTAATCCTTTCGTCTCATGAATTTCTTTACCACCATCCCTATACTCAACTAAGAAATCAGGAAGATAATACCTTGTAAATCCTAAGAATTTGTAAGGTATCTTAATACCGTGCTTTTTTGTCCAGGTCTTTACTGCAGAATCTCTTTCTAATTCAACCATATATTCTCGTTCAAGTGTAGAATCGTAATTTTCCTTTCCATAAGGACTTTTCTTTAAATTAGTTAGTATCCCTTTTTTGGCAATCATAAATTATCTCTTTGTAAATATTCCCTCTATCAATTCTGATCTTAAAAATACATCTCTTACCTGGTCAATCATTGCCCAAAGAATTCGCAAGCGATGCTCATTATTCGACTCTTCAATATCGCTTCCCAATAAAAGTCGTTTCTTGATATGATCACGAATAATCTTTACTAAAATTACCTGTCGTTCATCTGGATTGCGGTCATATTCTAAGAGTGCATCATGGGCAATTAGATGAATTTGCCGCACTAACTGTTTCTTTAATTCTTCCATTGTCCAATGCTCAGTTCTTGTAATACGTGCAATTTGCTCAATTTCTATCTTTGGAACCCCACTTTTATCAAACGTAGTTAAATCCGCATCGAGATTGAGACTTTTTATCTGTTCGATATCCTCGGTGATGTTCATCTTATAAAAATCATATTTATATTCATCTAAAAACTTCTGCCACTCATAAATTGGCTCTACAACCTCTGGCGGTTCAGGTGTTAGAGGCAATGAGGAAATATCCAGTTTCTTTTCTGCTTCTTCAAGTGTAGTTTCGCCTTCCTCAATCTTTTCTATTTGCTTTTCTTCAGGAATCTTCTCAATATCAACAATAACGCCCGCTGGGTCTAATCCATCTGGATACTCAGTCGCTTTTAAATGATCCCAAAGCCATTTGTGTTTTAAAATCGGGTGGTCAACAACAAAAAGTGATTCCCACTCCTCAGGGTTCTTACTCATCCTTCTTAAGCCCCTTCCGATCACCTGAGGACCATAAACAGAAAATTTTTGACCATCCGGCATCTGTTTAAAACTAAACTTTCTAAACAGCAAAATTACAGAGATATTACGCACATCCCAACCCTCGCGAAGCATAAGTACTGAAACTACTGCATCCCATTCTGTCTGTGGATTTTTATTTAAGTCACGAGCTGCTTCTTTTAATTCATCGTCAGATTCATTAGTAACCAGAAGGACTTTATTTATTCCATAATCCTTACCAACCCGCTCTAATTCCTCTTTAATGCGTTCAGCATCTGCAATGGAGATTGCCACTACAAATAATAAGGGCTTAAATTTAGGCGGTGTGCGCATCCGTTGTTCTTTCAGTAATTCTAAGGCAATGGCTATCTGCTGACGCATTGGATTAGTACTGGTAATATAGCGGGTGGCTCTAATCTTTCTACGCTCAATTTCCTCCCAAGGCACCTCTTCTGCTGAAATAGTCTTTCCTGTTTCTAGATCCTCGTAGGTTAATTTTACCTTTTTCACATCTGGATGAAATACCACAATCCTCTTAATAATTTTATCTCGCATTGCTTCCGCAATCGGATAGACAAAAATCATTTTACTATCCGGATGTTTTCCGTCAAGACGGTCGGGGGTAGCGGTTGTATCTAAGCGAAAAAATCTTTTAGGTTTAAGTTTATTTATCAAATCATCGTACTGCTCTGCCTTGGTATTATGCGCCTCATCATTAAAGATAACCAGAGATTCCACATTATCTCGCAAAACTTTCCAATTATCCGTGCGTTCATAAATCTGATGGATATTGCCTAAGACAATCGTCCCTGACCTTATCCCAGCCGCGCTCTCTGATGGTTTCATTATATGCAAAGAGATTCTGTCTTTAAGTGGTTCATAAGAGTTAATTAAAAAAGGGAATATATCATAGATATGGGTTTCAGAGTTTGGGTCAAAATCATCAACTAATCTCTCCCGCACAATTGTATTTGGTGTAAGAATTAAAAATTTTGTCTGGTCATGAATAATCATCATATAAGCAATCAATGCTCCAATAACTGTGGTCTTTCCGCCACCGGTAACGATATTTGTCAAAAGGTCCTTTTCTCCTAAAATTTCAAAACAATAAATGCATCTCTGTATTGCCTCAAGTTGCATCTTCCATTGTTTCTCACTAAAGAGTTCCATCTTAGGCTTAAATTGTGGAGAAGAAAGATGTCTTAAAAAGGCAATACCCGCTTCAGGGACTCCTATAAATCTCGTCCTTACCCATTCCCTGAAATTTTTCTCGTGTGGTTTAAAGGAGTAGTACATAATTTATCCTACTTTAATCTTCTTCGCCAAAATAGTTTCTCCTGCTAAATTATCCTGTACCTTACAGGCAATTGTCCATTCGCCTTCTTTCTCAAATTTATGTTTAGCAGTCAAAATTGCCTCAAATCTTTCATCTCTACCCTTTGGTTTTACTTTTTGTCGGGAAAGAATATAATCTTTATCTGCCGCAAAATGACCTTCTTGATAATCAAAATCCCACTGGCAGTTGACTAAATATCCATCCTCATTGGAAGAGAAAGCATCTATTGCTTCAAATTCGTATTCGAGAAGTCCGACTTTTTTAACTCTGATATCACCTATAACTGGTGGTTTGGAAAATCTTAAATAAAATTCTGCATCTTCAACATCTTGATAACGCCGTAAGATTCTCTGCCTGAATTCTCTTGAATCAAGAGGAACTAAATCTATCTCCATCGGTAACTGGTTATCCTCAATGTATTTTTTCAAAACCTTGATATACCCTACTACCTGACGATTAAAACGCCAGCCGATAATCTTGGCATGCACAAGTTTATCTGGCTCAAGCCGGGACTTTATCTCATCAAAAAATACTTTCACAGTTTGAGCGTCAACAGAATCATTAGGATTTGCAGGACCAACAAAAATTGGCTCCTGCTGTCCAGGAGGACGAAAGCCTGAAGTTATACCACTAGCAGTATTGTGATTTGCTCCATAACAAGTAAGCACGAAATCAATAAATGAATCTTGGTCAAGATTGGTAAATTTATCAATGGGATAGACGCCAAGATAAGATACCTCAATATTGGGAACCTTTTCTACTACGCCAACCATTTGCAATTTCTCTTCTATAGGTTTATCGCCTGTGGAAACATTACTCTTTACTCCACTCATCTCCTCCCCGATTTTAACCAATCTATCTAAAGTTACCGAGGTCGCTACCCGGGAAGAATCGCAGCCGATAAATCTGCGTTTAAGTTTCATTGCCACTGCTAAGGTTGTTCCACCTCCACAGAAAAAGTCAGCGACAAGGTCCCCTTCATCTGAAGATGCCAGAAGTATTATTTTTAAAAGTTCTTCAGGTTTCTGGGTAGGATAACCTATTCGTTCTTTAGCCATAGGATTCATTTGCTGAATTATTACAACATCGTGAGGATTCTTTTCTACATCTTCAACTGAGATTCTTGCTCCTTTTGGATTTTGAGCTCTCGCAAGGGCTTTTTCCGTTCTCGGAATTTTAATTCTGTCCCAGTAGTACTTATATTCGCTTGTTTTTGTGTACCATAGAATAATATCGTGTTTTCTGCTAAATCTCTCTTTACTTGCTCCTCCTGTTTGGTAATGCCACACAATTTCGTTTTGAAAATTCTCATACCCAAAAATCTTATCCATTTCAGTTTTGATGTAATGACTGGCGTGCCAATCGCAATGGACATAAATTGAGCCAGTCTTTTTTAAGACTCTTCTCATCTCCCACAGACGAGCATTGAGCCAGATAAGGTAGGAATCAATTCCACCTTCCCAAATATCGTAGAATGTTCGCACCTCGTTGGTATCACCCCAGATAACATTATAGGTTCTTCCTGAAAAAAATGGAGGGTCAATATAAATAAGGTCAATGAAATCTGATGGCAGAGTGCGTAAGACCTCTAAATTATCTCCTAAGATAAGTTGATTTACAGGAAGTTCGGAAGCATTAAAGATTACTGTATCGCCGTGATTTGGCGGATGAAGTCGCGGAAGACGAATATAAGGGAAAACCCTATCAAATGCCTTATGCTCATCATAACCAAGAGGCGGTCGAGTGGGATCGGGTAAATTATGCACACGTTTTCGTATCTTTTCTGAAACCGAAAAAACCCGCTTCTGCTCAGGCAACGCCTGCTTCTGCGACTCCTCTTGAATCTTCTGTAAGTCCTCTTGCAATTGTTTCTTTTTATTTTTATTCATATCTAACCTTCACTGGTTTTGATGTCGGGCATAAAGGTTATTTTAATATTCCTGCCATCTTTCAGAAATTTCTGGATATCAAACTAAAGCCCGCTCTTTGTACCTCAACACACTTGCTAAGGTAAGAAGGTAGAATTAAGAGTCCAATTATGACAAAGAGCGTTCTTTTCATGGCCAATTTCCTCTGAATGTCGCAAAAGTTCAAAAACTCTCTTATTATTCCCGTCGATAAATAATTGTCTTTTTGATTACAATATCGGAAAAATTTCACTCCCGCTACCTCACAGTCTTCCACTACCGGCTTGATTTCTCCACATCCCTCGCAGTAACCTGGTTCTTTTGACAAAATAACTCTCTCTCGTGGAGTTTTCACTAAATGTTTTAAAAAGTATTCAAGACAAAACTATTCGCCAAAATTCCTACATAAAATATCTAAAGTCATAGGGAACCCGCCACACTTGTTGGACTTGCTTAGCTATTTGAGATAATTCGCTTGAAAAGGTAATAGTAACTGGCAGACGGTTATAGAGCTGATGGTTGTTCCAGTTCATCTTCGTTAGCTTCAGAACCTCATAAGCTATTTGCTCCAAAGGGGTTTTCCCCCGAAATCGTCTAATCATTAAGGGTGCTGGTATTCCTCTCTTCTCCTGGTAGTAATGGCGATTTGGACCTGCGATCTTTAGCATGTCACCTTGGCTCCAGAGCAAAAAGGTGTAACGGTCCAGAGGAACTACTGTTCCTCGCTTTACTGGAAAGAGACTGACAGCGTCTCGCGCTTGATTATACGCAATGGCCCTCCAGTGCGTGTCCTGCTGGATTTGGAGAAGCTCAACTTCCTCAATGCCGGACAGCGCCGTTGCAATACCATTCATCTCGTCAGCCGTGAAGTGCGTTGTCTTGTGAATCACGACCCTCTGCGGACGTTTACCATTAACATCTTGATATATCTCACGGAGGATACCGAATAGCCGTCGGGCATCCTCACGGGACATGAAGGGGTTTTTGCCCCTGAAGACTGGGCTCTCAACGGGATACAGAAGAAACTTTAATCCTTCACCATGTTCGTCAAAGACCTGACTGCAGCCCATAATGATTCGACGTCCAGCTGTCACGTTGGATATGCCATAGCTGAGCCCAATGAAGGCCGTGTCCGGCGAAGGATCAGCCAGTTTCCATGGAATTCCATCGCCCTTTACGTAGAGTGCAAGAGCCAGCCACCACATGACACGTGCTTGATCCGGGTATCGGAAAGACCTTTCTTCGATAATCTGAATCTTCAGGTTATTCGGGGCACTAAACACCTTGAGGGCATCGTGTAGGTCAAAGTGATAGGCGGCGTCCTTGCGTTCACGGAAGTCCGCCCATCGGTCTGGGACATGAATGATCAACACGTCAAACTCATGACGAATCGATAGGAACGCTCGAAGACGGGTCTTCAGGATATCCAAAAAGGCCACCTCTGGTTGTTGACTCCGCCGTGCTTTATCGGCAGCATTTTCTGGAACAATCTGTACCAACCGATCACTAGGCTGAGATGGAACCTCAATGTTTGTTTGGAAAACGTTGCGGAATCCAGGCCAATCTACCATATACTCATCTCTGGAAGTGTACCGAATTCTCTGTGTCAGTTTCCCGAGAAACGCCACGACAGGGGCAAACGACTCCTCCGGCGACAATACTGCAAGACGGAGTGGGTTCGGACGGAGATAACCAGAAATAGAAGCATCATAGGGTCCCCAAGCGCCTAGACCTTCCATTGGGTTTATGGAGCAATATTGCCGCTCCGTTGAATGGAAACAGAGCTTCGGTTCTTCTATTTGGAGGTGAGACGGAACATATGTCGTCATGGTGTCCACTTTCCTGATACTTCCCTCTGGGACGAGAATGCGTAATGGGTATCGAGAACAATCTGAACACTCGGGTCGTAACGTGAAGGGAAGACAAACGAGATTGGATTCGTAATAGAAGACAAATAATAGAACCAGAACAGAAGTCGCTCGTGCGCCCCCATGTTGTACCGTTGGGATAGAATAGGATTCGCGATAGCACGCCGTTGCTCAACCGGCGCCAACACTTGTCCATCGCTGGTCACAACGACTTCTGGCCGGAGGATTAACCAAAGAGTCCCTTCATGGAAGCCCAACTGGTAGGAAAAGGCTTCGTTAACAATGACCCTTTGCCCACACCAATCGCGGTCCACCGCCATCGGTATTGAGAATTGCTTGCCTTGATGCTGAAACCGGAATTCTCGCGCTCTGCTGGAAATAGCGGGGTCAACCACGTAGAAAGTACGACGCCCAAGCCTGAAAAGCCCATATTTATCTGCTAAGCTTTGCCCAATCATATCGTACAGTAATCCAATCGTGACACTGTCTGAGCGAATCAAATCACCGGGACGGATGTCTGACAGCTCGATGGGACCAGTAATCTTGTCCCCGAAAACTGATCTGATCCGTTCTCTGTTGCCAAATGCCAAGACATGACCGTGCAAGAGACCAGCCGCGATAGGACGGTGGTCAACAATGTCCCGAAGCTCCTGCCAGTTCTTGATAGATGTTAAGAATCGATAGGGTGTAGTGGGATATTCCATTACTTTGATCGCGTTTACCTTGATAGTGTTTCGGGGCTTTGTCTCGGTGACGAAAATGAAAGGTCGCCGTTGCTCGAACAACGCTTCGGCTTTTGTGTCTATCTGGGCATCTTTGAGGTCGCATTGCCGGTAAAGACGAAACAGAAGATCATCGAAGCTTGTGACCTCCACGAATCCTCCACGCCCAGCTTTCTGAACAACTCGCCGAACCAGAGTCTCAACCTGTCTTCTTGTCTGCTCTCCTTCACGCACACACCAGTATAAACCACCCCGTAGCCCACCAGCCGCCACAGATGCCTCAAGTGCGGACATGACCGATTGGTCACGCCCACTATAGCCAATAACGATCAGTCCGTTGTCTTTGGACACTTGCACCAAACTAGCTCGCAACTTTTCGTCGAGAAACTGTAGCTCACCATCCGTATTCTGAAGTTTGTCATACCGGTAGTCTCCGTGAAGCTTCACTAGAACCGGAACACAGCGCTCTGCCAAGATAGTATCCAGACGCTCTCGCGATTCTGGACCAACATGATACAACCGTCGCGGTGTATCCGAACGTTCTGCCCGTTCAACAAGATCATCAAAATTGGTGGTCCAGACCCAATCACAATGTCCTTGAGCCAGCAGAGCTGCGAGACACTCATGGCCTATAGTGGGTTTACATTGCTGCAACAGTTGACGTATGAAGGAACGCCTATCCTCTGAAACCGGGTAGCAACGCTCGAAATAAAACGAATACTCACTGTCAGCCTCCTGAGGCGGGAAATCTCCCTTGCTGTCAAAGTACTCCTGGAGACGCCGGCGATTTCTCTCCACGCTTAGGTCACGGAACGCTTCTTTACTTATTCCTGTGTCAGAACAATATATCTCGCGTTTGAACATCCAGATCATGTCAGCTGCGGTAGGGATACTTGCATGAGCTGAAGCACCTGCGCCTAGAAAAAGCATCAGCCGTGGTACATCTTGGATAGAAAAAGTTCGTAAAAGATCAGGTAGTACCACCCTCAAACTGCTCATCAAATGCACTCCTCTCACAACCATACAGCCCCCGAACCCCATTATATCAAAGGCTGCAATTTCATCTAATTGCGGTGGCTAACGTTTTGCGGATAAAAGAAGTTGCCGAAGACAATTTGAGGAAATCTTTGATTTCCCTTTTATTCGTTGTTAGCCGAAGTTGTGTCTTATATCCATAACTAATATAAATAGCCAGATTAAGATCAAAATATTCCATTAACCATACTAATGGCTTTCTTACCTTCTTTTGTTTTAAGATATTCTTCCAGCCTTGTATTTGTCAATTGTGCAGGATGCGGAATAAAAACAAGAAAATCGTTAAATATTTTTTTAAGATGTTCAAGTAAAGATATTTTATGAATCTCACCAATATAAACCGTACCATTCCTACCTATAGAGGAGTTTTTAAGTAATAATTGAATTGCAGATTTTTCTTTTTTAGCAAATCCTAATAAAAACAGAATACATTTATTACTTTTATTTTGAGTAATTTTAGATAACCATGCATTCAATGAATTCTCTAAGCATTTTTTAAATTTTGGCTCTAAATTTTCCCTAAGTATTTTTTTTATTATTAGCTTAGCATCAGATTCTTTTTTAGTAGCAACACAACATAATGCTTGTGTCATCAAAATGGGATATTTGGTAGGATTACCTTTTATTAATTCTAACAGATTAATTCTAGCGCCACTAGTCCCAAATTTTTCAAGTAGTCCTATCTTTTTACAAATCTTAGTTATATTTGTTCTAAGAGCGCTGCTATTGAAAGTATGTACATATTCCAAATAATTTGGTTCAGAATTTCTATCTATAAATTTATCCTTTAAAAATTTTGAACATGCTTCAAGTGAAGTACAAAAACCACTAATAACCACTTTAAATTTATTATTATCATTAAAAAAAACATCTGTACCTACAGGAGAATGAATCATTATAATTGGGTCGTTTTTTCTTGGATCGTAAAAAACAGGCCAGTTTTGTCTGCCAATCCCTTTTAGGGCTGGAAAATCATTAATGTATTTATCAAAGTTAATCATTCTTGGTTCACCGCAACATACCATTTTTTACTCCAGCTCTATTTTCTTTAGCACAAATTTTGGCTAACGGTTCGCGTGTTTGCGAAGTGCCGAAGGCATTTAGGTGAGCCCGAAGGGCGAACCGTAAACACGCTGTTATACGCCGTAGCCAGTATTTTATCTTAATTAATTTAAAAATATTTCCGTAGCATCGTTAAGTAGTTTTTGATGTCTTGCCTTTAATTCTTCTAAAGTCCATCTGTCTATTTTCTCTAACTCACGAGTGATTCTGAAGGGTGTGCTTTTTTCCTTAAAATAGACAGTTTTCTTTTTGGCAAAGTCAAAATTCTGCGCTTTTGAGTTCTTGCATCCGCTTAACAGAACAAGATTCCCAAGCTTGTTTGTCCACTCCATTCTTTCACCTTCACTGAACATTTCTACCCATTCACTATCTTTGGGAGGAGTCTGGGGTAATATATGTTCAACAGTTATTGTTCCGGGATAACCAGGGAAATTTTCTAAATCCCAATATTTCATATCTATCCGTAGTAGAATATACTTAGCCAATTTTCCACCATATATGCTATAAAATTGAGTGTCATTCAGCTTACCTGTTAAGTCG
>DATKWM010000162.1:0-5194 GCA_035529575.1 Desulfatiglandales bacterium | reverse complement strand
AATTACTTTTATAGGCAACTGCTATGATGAGCCTGATAGGTACCCATTATCGGAGTTCCTTTTAAAAGCTATACCTACTGAAATCATTAATCAAATAAGATTTAAGCCTTAATCTTGACCAACTAATTTGGAGAAGATCCACTTTTTTAATTGACAATAATAATTTCTTAAGGCATAAGGCAAAACCTGTTATTCGATCGATTTTTAAAGGAACTATAAGTCATTTTTATAAAATAAGAATAATTGTTCTTATTTAAAATTTATAAAGAAAGGATGTGGTTATCATGGTTTGTACAACGTTAAGGCCAGGGTTCGAGTGCATCTTTATGACCAAAAAAGGATGCCAGTTTAATGGAGGTAGCTGTCACCCCATCGTTGATCAGTGTGATGGCTGCCAGAGAATCGTTGAATATCCCACCGGAAAATACTGTATGAGTTTCCTCGACCCTTCTATCAAATGGAAAAACGGGGTCTGCAATATGGCTACTCACATACAGATAAACACCAAAAAGGAAACCAATAAGATAAATCCGCTGAAGGCCTCAAAAAGATCCCGCTAAAAACCTTTGAACCAGGGAATTTCTTAAAGAATAAATATTAGCGGAAAACGTTCGTGCAGAGATTGCATCAACTGAGCTTTAAACAATCTTTGCTCTGCTTATCAGGAGAAAACGCATTTTATTATGTAACCAAGATACATATGAGCGATGCATGCTCTGCACGAATGTCCTCTTATCCTTCCCCTTTTTGACGTCCCCGTTTTTTCCTGTATTTAATAGCATAAATCCTGCTATGCTACCGCTTAGAAATCCTGGAATTATAAGTAATTATGCATTTATCTGGACTTTAAAGTAGCCTTGATAAAGGGAGTCAGTATATGGCTGAATTCACTTACTCCAATATAGAAAGGGAGATGGAGACCTATGGGTATGATTCTGTAGTCAAAAGCCACTGTCGAATGTGCCATGGCGGCTGCGGAGTTTTGGTCTATACGAAAAATGGTAAAGCGGTCAAAATTGCTGGTGATCCTGACTGCCCCATAAATCATGGAACTCTATGCAGCAAAGGAATTGCATCCACTCAATTGGCCTACCATCCAGATCGATTGACGTATCCTGTCAAAAGAGTTGGGGCAAAGGCAAGCGGAAATTGGGAGCGTATTTCGTGGGATGAAGCATTGAATAGCATTGCAGAACGGATAGTGCAGTATAAAAAAGCATTTGGGGCAGAATCAATTGTAATGGGGTACGGAACGGGAAGGGAAAATGAAGGGGTAATTTACCGTTTTGCCAATCTCCTTGATACCCCCAATGTTCTTACAGCAGGTCATTTCTGCTACGGCCCTCGTATTGCTACCAGTATCATTACCTGCGGATCAAATCCTATCGTAGACTACGAAAACAATCCAAAGTGCATTATGGTGTGGGGCAACAATTTGGTGATAGGTAACTCTGATGAATATAAGGGTGAATCTTTCTCAGTGAGCCTTGATAAAGGGGCAAAACTTATTGCCGTTGACCCAAGATTAACACGTATTGCAGCCCGTGCTGATATCTGGCTTCAGCTCAGACCAGGAACAGATACAGCCCTCGCCCTGGGAATGCTCAATGTCATCGTCAATGAAAAACTTTATGATACAGAATTTGTAGAAAATTATGTCCATGGATGGGAGCCCTTTGTAAAACGAATCAATGAATATCCACTCAACAAGGTAGAGGAGATCACCTGGGTTCCAAAAGAAAAAATCAGGGAAGCTGCACGACTATTTGCAACTACTAAACCTGCAGCAATCCAATGGGGAGTGGCCATTGAACAGCAGATAAACTGCGCAGACAACAACCGCTCTCTCATGGCCCTTATGGGTATAACTGGAAATATAGATGTACCTGGAGGACAGGTCTTATTCAGAGCACCCACAATTAGAACCATAGCAGAATTTGGTGCCCACAAGAAACTTTCAAAAGAGCAGGCGGCAAAACGTTTAGGAGGAGATCGTTTCCGTCTTGCTGGAAATTTTGCAATTATTAATCCCAAATGTGTGTGGGATGCTATTCTTACAAAGAAGCCCTATCCAGTAAAAATGCTATTTTTAATCAGCTCAAATCCTGTTATGACTCGTGCAAATGCAAAAGAGGTTTACCGTGCACTTGAAAAGGTTGAGTTTATGGCTGTTTCTGATTTTTTCTTAACACCAACAGCTGAACTTGCAGATATTGTTTTGCCAGCGGCTACATGGCTTGAGATGGACTACATTGGGGATTTTTGGAAGAGACATGGCTACATCCTGCCGAGGAAAAAGGTTATTCAGGTGGGAGAGTGCCGATCAGATCATGAAATGCTCAATGATCTTGCTCACAGAGTGGGTCAGGGAGAATACTGGTGGGATCATTTTGAAGGAGCCCTGGATCACATATTAGAACCCATGGGCATAACATGGCAGGAATTCAGCGAGATGGATTACATAAGAGGCGAAATAAAGTATCAAAAATATAAGAAAAAGGGATTTTCTACCCCAACTAATAAGTTTGAACTATATTCAACATTGCTTGAAAAATGGGGATACGATCCCCTTCCCCAATACCGTGAAGTCCCTGAAAGTCCTTTCAGTTCACCAGAATTATACAAGCAATATCAGTATATTCTTATTACTGGGATGAGGTCCCCCGGATTTTTTCATACAGAAAATCGCCAGGTGCCCTGGCTAAGAGAGCTTCACAGAGAACCAGTGGTGGAAATCCACCCTGAAACTGCAAGGAAAGAAGGCATACGTGAAGGCGATTGGGTCGTTATCGAATCCCTTAGGGGAAAGGTCAGGCAGCGAGCAAAGATATTTGCAGGCATTGACCCAAGGGTTATTGGAGCACAGCATGCCTGGTGGTTTCCAGAGAGAAAAGAGCCAGGTCATGGGTGGGATGAATCAAACATTAACATATTGACGGACAATGCCTATGAAGGATGTGATCCCGCAATGGGTGCAACTAATGTTAGAACACTTTTATGCAAGATATACCCTGAGAAGTGAATACAGGAGCAGTTCATGAAAAAATATGCCCTGATCATAGATCATGAGGTTTGCTGGGGATGTAAGACATGTGAAGTAGCATGCAAACAAGAAAACAATTCAACTGATGGTATTAAGTTAATCTCTGTCTCAGAAGATGGCCCTAAGATAATCAATGGTACATTGGATTTCTCTTTTCAGGTGAATGTCTGCAGACACTGCGATGATCCCCCATGTGCAAAGGCTTGCGCAGAGGAAGCTATTAGCAAAAGAGAAGATGGTATTGTAGTTATAGATTATGAGAAATGTACTGGATGTCATGCTTGCATAGAAGCATGTCCTTACAATGCCATTGCCTTTGACATGAATAAAGGCATCGCACAGAAGTGTAACCTTTGCCATCATAGGGTGGATAAGGGACTTATACCAGCCTGCGCCGACAATGTCTGTTTGGCTCATTGCATCTATTTCGGAGACCCAGATAAGATTAGACAAATAATTTCAAAAAAAAGGCGATGCAGAAAACATTGAATCGGGTCTTTTTTCTATCGCGGGAATCTCTTTTCTGCCTAAAACCTCATTTCCTACCCAAGAGAAATAGCAGCTCTTTCCACGTGGAAATCTTAGGTACTTTGCAGTCCAATTTTTCATCACCTTTAACAAGAATACCCGGTACAGACGGTATATTTTGATCCCTCACATAGGTAGTCAAAACAGCCTGGAGCCCAGCCTTCTGTGCACCCGTAATATCGGGCTCTGGGTCGTCGCCGACATAAAGAATTTGATCCTTTTCAACCCCCAGGTGCTCAATGAGCTGGTGAAAAACCAAAGGATGTGGCTTGCGGTAGCCCAGCTCACCAGAAATGAGCACCACATTAAAAAAAGGGTTGAGACCTAACTTGTCAATGATCTCTCTGGCAGCGGGCCCATGAGTGAAATTAGTAAGTAACCCGAGACGGTATACATTCCTCAAGGTGCTGAGCATCTCTATTGTGTCTGGAATAAGGTAACAGTGTAGGAAAAAGGCTGAAAAATAAGTGTCAACTGCTATAGCTATTCTGACGTCATCAGGTGAAATATCGTATCCCTGGCTCTGGAGTGCAGTACATATCCAAAACCGGTTGTGTGTTTCTCTTCCATCTTTTTGGGCTTTCCCAATAAACTTGAGGGCGGCCTCCTGGTAGCTTTTTTTGAATTGTTCATGATCAAGTGAGAGACCGCTTTGCCGCAGGCTGTTGATCAGCCTCCTCATGGCCTCACCTAAAATATGAGGCTTGGCAATGACCAAGGTATTAAAAAGGTCAAATCCTATAGCTTTTATCCTGTTCATAGGCAAAAAAAATCCCACTTTATATATGAACTATCACCTGTAATATGATTCCACACAAATTTTGTTCTATTTGTCTACAACATGTCTATCCTGAAGCAAATCGAACCTTCATAACATTATAAAATATTCCTAATGGCAGTCTAAAAAGGCAAAATTAGTGTTAATCACATTCCTATAAAACATATATTTAGTAATTTTTTAATATTTTTTCTCTTGATAAAAATTTTTCTTGACATTAGTTGTTATATACATATTAGTATATAATTAAAATCATAAGTGTACTATTATAAATAATTAAAATCATAGATACACTCTTATACATGATTTTAAAGGTGGTGTCACAACATAGCACAGGATATTTTTGCTAACACTTCCAATGAGCTTGATAAAAGATTACGATTTTTTCAGGATCGATCGAACTTTGTTATTATTCTAACTCTTCCAACATGTAGAGCCACAAAAAAGCTATTTTTTATAGTAGTGCAAATAAGCGCTAAGATAAAAGCAACTACGATTTACAACTAAATTTTAATAACTTTGGCGAGGTTTATTTAGTATAAAAGACTGGGATTCATGCAGATGGAAAGTTTGAGGATAAACTTTCAATAAGATAGATCTAAATAAAAATAATCAAATAAAGGAGATACCTTATGAAAACATCAAAACATGCAAGCGAAAGATTGCAACAAAGAGGTATTCCAAAAGATTATATCGATATAATTTTACGACATGGAACCTCTATAAGAAAACCAGGTAACGCGTTAGAATACAGGCTATACAAAAAAGATAAAGACAGGATTATCAAACAGTATAAGCACTTAATTCACTTATTAGATAAGTGCACAACTAAGGCTGTCGTTGTT
>DATKWM010000161.1:0-2687 GCA_035529575.1 Desulfatiglandales bacterium | reverse complement strand
TTTTTGAATTTCTAGATGTCTATATAAGCTAAGATCTTAACATTTGTGTCAAGTTTTAGTAACACAATTAAAGTGCAAAGGATAATTGGGATCGTAGAACGGTTGCGGTTGCGAAACTCGAATCGTTTGACGTTTAACGTCATACGAAACCAGCAGCACAACCATAAAACGTTAAACGAAACCATCATCACTTCGCCCCAAGCAGCGTTATATTAATCTCAACAACTGGTCGGTTTGAGGCAAAGCTTCGCTAGTATTAGAAGTAGATAATGTTAGGGCTAAAATTAAGGCTATAGATCTATTATCTAATACCCACAGAGCTTCTCGAGGAGCTCCATATAGTAATATAGAATCTTATTAGCTTAATATTCACATATCAGGCTCAAAATCTTGACATATAAATGGATACCATATAGAGGTGCATAAACAGCATTAAATGCTATGAGCATACATAAGAAAAAACTGCCGGAAAGAGCTAAAAGGGGGAAATATGTATGAGCTACAATTCGATACAAACCTCTGTAAAAACTGTCCAACAGTAGACTGCCTCGTAAAGTGTCAGTATATAGATCTGGATAAAGATAAGGCGAAAGACGAAATTTTGAAGATAAGTCAAGGAAAGGATTCTTTTGTCCTACACGATTGTGTTACATGTTATGGTTGCGAGGAATATTGTAAAAGAGGGAATCACCCCTTCTATCTAATCACCGAAATGAGGCAGGAAAAGGGTATACTTACTGCACCCAGGGCCATTACGAAACAGTGGATCAATATAGGACAACCTCGGGGAAAATTTAAGATAGGAGATATTAAGAAAAAGGTCTTGTCTTTCGGTTTTATGCCTGAACTTTTGCAATTAGTTAGGGGCAGACTCTTTGATGATGTTATGCCCTCTTATGTTTTTGGTCAAGAATTCTTCTGTAATGTTGTCTACATTCATTTTGCCAATACCTCAATCATAAAGGAAAGACTCCCGATGGTCTTAGATAATTTTAAGAAATTGGGCGTCGAAGAGGTTGTATGTATGCATGATGAGTGTTATGGCGCATTCGCCTCACTTGCACCAGCATATGGTATGAAGGTTCCCTTTAGGCCTATTCATTACTTTGAATATTTATATAACAGAATAAAGGAATTAAGCAAAGAAATAAGGCCATTGAATGTTAAGGTTGTCTACCAGAGGCCATGCTCATCTCGGCTTTCCTCTGACAAACATCATTTTGTAGCTGATATTATGCAGTTAATAGGAGTTGATCTGATTGAAAGAACATATCAAAACGAAAACGCCCTTTGCTGTGGAGATATTCTTGGTATGCTTTCTGGTTACGACCTGCGCCATGATGTGCAGAGGCGTAATATAGATGACATGGTAGAGCACGGGGCAGAGTACTGTGTATTTAATTGTTCAGCATGTCAAAATGCCTTAGCAACAAAAGTTACCAAAAGAGGCATAAAGCCAATCCACATAATTGACCTTTGCAGGATAGCCATAGGCGAAAAATGAGAAATGGGTAAGCGATCACAGGGAACTCATCTATTGGGTCATCTATAGGGTAATGAGTCCTTTTCTGAAGTGACTGGTGGAAGGCCGCCGTGTTTCCGCGACTTATCTATGGGGGAAACCGCAGGCCCACCATTGGTGGGAAATGCGGAGGGGGCAAGACTCCCCCGGAGATAAGTCGCTGAAAATACCAGGCCAAAAGCCTCGGAACTGAAGAAAAGGGCTTATTATCCAATTACCCTGTGATCAGATACAGAAATGGAGGTATTAAAATATGAAGGATATAACCCTTTCACTGGCTGAGATAGTGGGGGAAAATTATGTCTCAAATAGAGAGGAAGAGGCCTACTTCTATGCACGAGACCCTGGCTTGATGCCTGCCCATAAGCCAGACTATGTGGTTGTACCAAAAACAACAGAGGAGATACAAAAGATAGTGAGGCTTGCAAACAAGGAGAAAATACCCCTCGTTCCTATGGGGGCAGGTATGGCTTTAACCGGCCTGATCATCCCTCTAAAGGGAGGGATAGTAGTCGATATGAAAAGGATGAATAAGATACTTGAGGTGAATGAAAAGGCACGATATGTAATAGTTGAGGGAGGAACCTCACATGGGGTATTGAAGGCATACTTAGAAAAAAACTATCCCAGGCTGAGGCACAGCATTCCTGACTCCCCTGCAACAGCAACAATAGCTGCAAACGTGATGATACACGGCCAGGGCAGGCTAACACAGCAGTATGGCTTTAATTCCGACATGGTTAGCGGATTAGAGATTGTCCTACCATCTGGCGAAATCTGTAAGATTGGTTCATGCTCAATATCCAAGGAGTGGTTTTCGAAAGGAGCACCACTTCCGGATCTATCCGGTCTATTTCTGGGATGGTTTGGGGCTACTGGTATCATTACCAAAGTGGCACTCAGGCTCTACCCCAGGAAGAAAATGCGAGATGTGGAAATATTTGTGACAGACAGAGATGACCTTGTCCCGGATATTGTCTACGAACTTACCCATACTGAGATGGCAGAAGATATAGTCATCTTTTCCCAGCCAAAACCTCTTATATTCAAAGATAACCACCATGTAACAATATTTATAACCGGTGACACAGATGAGGAACTTGAGTTTAAAAGAAAGATGATCTGGGATGCAGTTGATAAGTTTATAAAGACAAAAGATGGTGGA
>DATKWM010000160.1:0-29758 GCA_035529575.1 Desulfatiglandales bacterium | reverse complement strand
TAAACCAAAGGATAAGCTTTTTGTCTCTTGTCAGTGCCATGGCAGTCTCTCCTTTTATTACAGGGTGGTGTAGGCATGCGGAATGGATATGTCTGCTTTGGTATAGCACCAAAAAGAAGATGTTGTCAATTTGGAAAAAATAGACAGATCCAATAAAGGGTTGACATAATTTTTGCTGATAGGTTTAATGTCTACAAGGGAATAGGCTTACAAAGGAGATCAAAGTTGATCCATACTGCTACCTGGAAAGAGGTAAGAGAAGGCCTGATTACAGATATCTATTTTGAGAGAACCAAGAAGATCTTGAAGGCCAAAGGGATAGATGTATCTGTTCGGGCAGAGTTTATGGCTCATGTTTTCCCATTAAACTGGCCCTGGGCAGTACTGGCAGGGGTTGAGGAATGTGTTGAGGTATTAAAAGATCTTCCAGTTGATGTCAGAATGATGAAAGAAGGGACCATATTCGGAGCTCTACAACCTGTAATGGAAATTAGCGGAAGGTATCTTGACTTTGGCCAATATGAGACAACACTCCTTGGCCTTATATGCCAGGCATCTGGTATAGCTACCAGAGCTGCCAGATGTAAAAAGGCAGCAGGCAGCAAGGAAGTGATAAGTTTTGGCGCTCGCAGGATGCACCCCACAATTGCTCCCTTGATAGAGAGAAATGCGTATATAGGGGGCTGTGACGGTGTATCCGTTGGCCTTGGGGCCAAACTCATTGGAAAAGAGCCAGTAGGGACAATGCCCCATGCACTCATTCTGCTTATGGGTGATACTGTAAAGGCCACAAAGGCATTTGATGAGGTAATCGAGCCAAGGGTTAAGAGGGTAAGCCTGATAGATACCTTTAATGACGAAAAGATAGAGGCACTTAATGTAGCAGGGGAATTGGGTGATAAACTTTATGCTGTCAGGCTTGATACACCACGAAGCAGAAGAGGGGATTTCCTGGAGATTATGAAAGAGGTAAGATGGGAGCTTGATCTCAGGGGATACAGAGAGATAAAGCTTTTTCTGAGCGGCGGCATCGATGAAAGGGATATTGAAAGATACAATCCGCTTGCAGATTCCTATGGTATTGGCACTGCAATAAGTAATGCGCCAGTAGTGGACTTTTCTATGGATATAATAGAGATAGATGGTCATCCTATAGCCAAAAGGGGAAAGATGTCAGGTTCTAAGCGGGTTTTTAGATGTAAAGAGTGTTTTAAGACAAAAGTATCTTCAGCGAAAGAAAGGCCCGAAAGATGTTCATGTGGAGGTGTTGAGGAAGAGATTTTGGTTCCATTTACCTCTAAAGGACATTTACTGCAAGCCCTGCCGAAAGCTTCCCAGATCAGGGACTATGTTTTAGAGCAGTTGAGTAAGATAGAATTATAAATTTATAAAAACTGCATGGCCCATAACAATAAAAGAAAGGTCGCTCATTTAAATCGTTTGTTGAATTACATATTAGGAAACAGGCCAGATGAATTTGGCCTTGTCCCGGATAAAGAGGGTTACATAAGCTTGAAAGAGCTTCTAAAGGCTATTAATGAAGAACTCAATATGGCCTATGTGAGAGAATCCCACATTAGAGAGGTTTTGTTACATAATAGAGATGGCTCTTTTGATATTACCGAGAAAAAGATAAGGTCTATCAAGCGAAACTTTACCCCAGTAGACAAGGATCAAGATCGCGTTCATCCTCCAAAAACGCTATATAAGGGAATTAAACGAAAGACATACCCCTTTATTCTTAAATCTGGGTTGTTACCGGGATCAAAAGAGCATATAGTAATGACAAAAGACAAAGATCTTGCCATACGTACTGCACATCGATTAGATCAAAAACCAATTATCTTGGAAATAAAGGCAGGAGTAGCCGCTGAAAATGGGATACCCTTTTTCCTTTTCGGTGATTCTATCTATCTCGCGGATAAAATTCCAGTCCAGTTTATTAGTGGTCCACCATTGCCAAAAAAGCTGCCTTCCAAAAAAGAGACTGTAGAGAAAGAAAGGGAAATCATTTCAGGATCATTTATTTTGCAGGCAGAAAGAGATCCTGATCTTAAGCGGCGAAAAAACGTAAAAAAAAGAATTGAGTGGAAGAAAGAGATGAAAAAAGGCAGAAAAAGGGCAGGCCTTAGAAAAAGCAGGCTGCATTTATTTTTTTAAGAAAGCATCGGAGTCTTATCAAATAAAGAGATGGAGGCAATTATGGATCCAGTGGATATGCTATCTACAGTTAATCTGGGTGTTCCCCTTTATATGGTTATCTCTTTTGTCGCTATAATTTCTATATGTCTCCTGCTTAGACGGATACAGTTAGGGCTTGCCGTGTCATATCTCTTTGTCTTTTATATTGGATACTTTTACAATAAAACATTATTACTTGAAACTATTGAAGGTTCTATTATAGGAACAGTGATATATGTATGCCTGGGCCTTATTATTATTATTTTGGCTGTAATCTCTTTCATTTCCTCCAATAAGTAAAGCCCATTAGAATTCTACATAAGACATTCTAACGGGACCAGCAAATTTTACCTCTAAACCTTTTATTGCCTGAGGTGGATTAAGGATTTCTTATGGCTGAGGGAAAGATAATTGAATACATCGACCAGAGAAAAATTGTGCTCTCTGTATGCCTGAAAGATAAGGGGAACAAGCTACAACTTTTAACCATATCTAACCATGAGGTAAGTATTTCTCCCAAAAGAGCTCTTCTCATTTCATCTGCCATTTTAAACACCTCTAGGTCAAAGGGAGAATTACTAAAGGAGTTAAAAGTAATTGAAAAAATACGAACCGATTATATGACACAAGCATCTGTTCAAGATCTCTGGGAACTCACTCACGAGGAAAATAGGGCTTTCACCTATAAATATCTTGCGCAGCTTTCCTTTGGCAGAGATATCACTGATGATCACATATCTGCTCTGGTTAGGGCCCTCTTTGCAGACGGGGCCTATTTTAAGATAAAAGATGGCTCTTTTATCCCCAACAGTCCAGATAAGGTAGAACAAATAATAAAGGCAAGAGAAGCTGCTGAATTAAGAGAGCGGGAGTTAGCAGAAGGAGCAAATTTCCTTAGGGAAATAATAAACAGCAGACATCCGGAGGAACCCCTCTTAAAAGACAAGATTATTGAACTACTCATTCAGCTTGCCCTTTATGGAAAGGATGCCCCAGATTATAAGCTCGGTAAGGAAATGTTTTCCCGGGCGGGAATAAAGAATATAGACAATGCTCGCCGCATATTAGTAAACCTGAATATATGGGATGAGGATGAAAACCTTGATCTTCATAGGTTTAAAATTAGATCCAATTTTAGTGAGCTTGCCCTTAAAGAAACAGATAGTGTAATGAAAAAAGAGGTAGGCTCAGCGGAACGGAAAGACCTGCAAGATCTATCTATCTTTACCATTGATGGACCACATACTAAGGATTTTGATGATGCATTAAGCTTAGAGCCTATTGGGGAAGGTTATAGGCTTGGTGTTCATATCACCGATTTAACTCCATTTATCAAGGTTGATGGACACTTGGATAGGGAAGCCTATCACAGAGCAAGCTCGATCTACCTCCCGGTTACCCAAATTCCCATGTTCCCGCCAAGTCTTTCTAATAATGCATTAAGTTTGGTAAAAGGCTTTAAGCGTTTTGCTCTATCCCTTTTTGCACATTTTGACAGGGATTGGAACCTGGAAAATTTTCATTTTACGCCTACCATCGTAAAGGTAGAAAAACAGCTTACCTACGATCAAGTAAATACAGGATATAAGGAAGAGCCTATTTTTTCGGCTCTCTATCAATTGTGCCAAGCTCTTAGGCAAAAGAGGGTTGATAATGGCGCCATGCTTATTCCTCTCCCAGAAATCCATTTTGAATTCGACAATAATTCAGGTATATGTCCCAGATTGATAGAACAAAATACTCCCTCTAAAATTATTGTCTCAGAATGTATGATTCTGTATAACTGGTTAACAGCAAAGTTTGCCTCTGAAAAGGATCTGCCTACCCTTTATAGAAGCCAAGAACCACCTCAGGAAAGACTGCCAATTGATGAGTCTAAGTATATCTATTATGTATTTCAGCAAAGGCGAAAGCTTCGGCCTCTTTATATAGACACAATACCTCATCCACATAGTAGCCTTGGGGTTGATATATACACCAACGCAACTTCCCCGCTAAGAAGATATATGGACGTGCTTGTCCAGAGGCAAATCTATTCTGCCATACTTCAGAAAAGTCCTGAATATGAAGAATTGAGGCTCAAAGAACTAAATATGGTGATACAGCAGGCACTAAAAGATATTGATTTAATGAAGAGAAATCAGGTCCGGTATTGGATGCTTAAGCATCTTGCAGGCTGCATAAATGATAGCTTTAAAGCGATTGTTTTCCAAAAATTTAAGTATAAATATTCGATAATATTAACCGATCTACTTTTTGTTGCTGACCTTCCAAACGTAAGAGGTCTCGAGCTATCACCAGGTGAAGAGATAAAGGTGGCTGTGAAAAAATCGGATCCTTGGGATGACATACTAATACTTGAGATAGCTAATTAATCCTATCACAGTATCTACTCAAAATTTGAAGGAGAGGCAACTTAAAATCTGCTAGATTCTTAGCAATTACCTATCACATCATTTGTGGATTGTAGCGCTATACTATGCCTCAACTATCTTCCTTAAGATCAATGTACCGTTTCTATCATATACAAATATCTCAAAAATGAGTGGTCGATTGATTGATTTGCTGAGTGTATATGTACTGCTGATTGACTTGAACCTCTGTATAAAAAACCGCTGCCCATTCCTATAGTTTACAGGGAGCCCGTCTTTGAGCTGTGAGTTAGGATAAACCCAAACCTCAGATTTATCGGAATCCTTTATGCGGGCAAAAACAAATATATACCCGCCAATAGGTTCCTCATTCAACTGTTTGTTTATAATCCTGAAGTCAACATTAATTGTCGATTGATTTCTTTCTATCTTTAGTTCATCAATGTCCACAAGTGTGGTCAAAGATGATTCAGCATGATCTACTGTTACTAGAGACCTTGGGTTTTGATCTTTTTTCTGTGTAATATAATCATCCAATAAGGCAATATGCTGTTTAGATTCCTCAAGACTTTTTTTTGTCTTTATAAGCATTGCTCTAAGCTCAGCATTTTCACCTGCCAGAATTCTATTTTGTCTATAGTAATTAATGAATGCATTGGTTAAAAAAATGGTCACTACAATATAGAAGACAAAAAACAGCGAAACCCATAATATAAAATGGGAAGATATCTTAAATGTCCTTACCTTGCCTACACTCTTAAAGATCATAACTGTCAAACGTTCTTTGATCTTAGAGCGCCTTTTTATATCCTTTTTCCTCTTTTTAGTGGGATTCATGCCTCTTTCTTGATTTTCCATTTGCTGTCTCTTTGACTCAGTTAAACCGTTTTTCTCTGTCATGGTAGTGATCGCTGCTGTGTATCTCTCAAAGTATTATGGTACGCAACCAAACTGTATATACAAGAGGAATTGGTCTATTGTTGGAATACTCTGGCAAAGATCTCCTCAACATATTTGAGATGCTGGTCAAGGGAAAATGTCTCATCTATCTCGTTATTGCTGAGATAGTTCTGAATATCAGGATCGCGTAAAACAAGTTGTTTGAAGTTTTCTCCAGTACTCCAGGCTTGAAGAGAGTTTTTCTGCGTTATTGAATAGGCATGTTGACGGGAACAACCCTTTTTTACCAAGGCCAAGAGAATTTGCTGAGAAAAGATGAGTCCCTGCAGTTTTTCAAGATTCCTGGCCATGGCGTCCTTGTTAACCACTAAATTTCTCATCATTCCTGTCAACCGATTGAGCATGTAATCTATTAGAATGGTGCTGTCTGGTGCAATCACTCTTTCCACAGAGGAATGACTAATATCCCGTTCATGCCAAAGGGCCATGTTTTCCATAGCAGCAATGCAATTGGATCTAACAAGTCGAGCCAATCCTGAGAGATTTTCAGAGCCAATTGGGTTCTTTTTATGGGGCATGGCTGAAGAGCCCTTTTGTCCTAAGGTGAAAGCCTCTTCCACCTCACCAACTTCTGTTCTCTGTAAATGCCTGATCTCTACTGCCATCTTTTCAATGGAACCTGCCAGGATTGCCAGTGCAGTAAAATACTGTGCATGTCTATCTCTTTGAATAATCTGTGTTGATATCTCTGCAGGTTTTAGATCAAGATGCTCGCAAACATATTTTTCTATTCTTGGGGGAATATTGGCAAAGGTTCCTACAGCCCCGGATATCTTTCCATAGCTTATCACATCCAGAGCCTGTTTGAGCCGCCTGAGGTTTCGTTGCATCTCGCTATACCATACAGCCAGCTTGAGGCCAAAGGTTATGGGTTCTGCATGGATTCCATGGGATCGACCGATCATTGCAGTGTTCTTATGTTCAAAGGCCTTTTCCTTTAAAACATCCATAAGGTTGCGAACATCATTTATAATGATCAGGAGTGCCTCTTTGAGCTGAAGTGCAAAGGCAGTATCCAGGATATCAGATGATGTAAGTCCCATATGAATAAAGCGTGCATCAGGTCCAACAGACTCCTCAACATTCGTTAAAAAGGCAATCAGATCATGCTTTACCGTTTCCTCAATCTCCTGGATCCTGTCAACAGAGAAACTCGCTTTTTGCTTGATAGTTTCAACTGCCTCTTGCGGGATCATCTCCTGTTTGGCCATGGCCTCGCATACAAGGATCTCGACCTGAAGCCATTTGTCAAAGCGATTCTGGGGCTCCCATATCTTTGCCATCTTGGCACGTGAGTATCGCTCAATCATGTAAGCACCTAAAAATATATTGACTATTTGTTTTCCTATAAGCTAATTTTCTGATAAAATCAAGGTAAATGGAGGATAAAAGGGCGGTTTTATCCACATCCCTTCCTGTATTGAGGTAGTGATAATTTGTTGCTGAATAGTAACGAAGAATTTATTCTAACAGGGCGGACGAGACTATATAACGAGGTAAATGTAAAAAGGAGAGGAGAATGACAAGAAAAATATCTATTTTTTTAGGAATCCTGTTTTTTCTACTATTAGGATCTTCGATTATTTTAGCCTCTGAGGAGCTTACCTTGGAGGAGAGCATTAAGATAGCCTTAGAGAAGAGTTTATCTATCTACTCAGCAAAAGAAGAGATAAAGGCAAAAGAATTTGAAGAACTCTCCACAAAGGCTGATTTTTTGCCAAAATTAAGTACCAGCTACACGTATACCCGTCTTGATAATGATACTGTTAATGATGCCAAATCAATGTATTCATATCCCAGTTTTTCTCCAAGGGGGGTTTCCCCATTAGACACTAATACGTACCAATTTAATATAACCGTCACTCAACCCCTGTTTACAGGCTGGAGGCTTACCATATTGCGGGAGATAGCCTCATTAGGGGTAGATACAGCTAAGATCCAGAAAGAGACTGCTATTCAGGATTTGGTATTGAATGTCAAGGAGGCCTATTTTGGGATTTTAAAGGCAGGGAAGCTCGAAAATGTAGCCAGACAGTCAGTGGAGCTTTTGGAAGCCCAACTGAGGGTATCTCAAGCCTTTTATGATGAAGGGATTATAGCAAAAAATGATCTCCTGCAAACCGAGGTCCAGATGGCCCAAGCGCGTCAGAATTTGATCAAGGCAGAGAATGGGGTAGAAATTGTGAAGTCCCTGTTTAACAAGTTGCTCAGAAGGGGGCTTAACCAAGAAGTAAAAATTAAAGATATACTTGATTATTATCCCATAAGGTTGCTCCTTGATCAATGCATGGAAAAGGCAGGGCAAAACAGGCCAGAGATAAAAGAGGTGTCTCTCAATGTTATGTCTGCTGAAAAAGCCATAGATTTGAGTAAAAGCAGCTATTACCCATCAGTGACGTTAATTGGAAATTATCAAAGAGAGGCCGATGATATTCTGTTAGATTCCAGTCCGGGGGAAGATCCTGATAACTGGACAATAACATTAAAAGGAGGATGGACCTTTTGGGAATGGAGAAAGAAAAGGCATGATGTAGCGGCCGCCAGGGCCAAACTAGCAAAAGCCAACTACATCTTAAAAGAGATTAAGGATAATATTCAGCTGGAAGTAAAGGAAGCCTATTTATCGTTGAGGGAGGCAGAGAAAAATATCCAGGTAGCAAAAAAAGCTGTGGTTCAGGCAGAAGAAAATTTCAGGATGAATGAGGAAAGATACAAACAACAGGTTGCCACCTCCACCGATGTCCTGGATGCTCTGACCCTTCTCACTCAGGCGAGGACAAATCATTTCAATGCCTTAAGTGAACACAATACTGCCTGGGCAAGGCTTGAAAGGGCTATGGGGGTAGGATACAACGCAGAGAGTAAATAATTATTTCCCTAACTGATCTTCTCCACAATCAAATCTTCAACTTCTACGGCTAAGGATCTTTGAAGTAGCTCTATTGATATGACCACCTTGTCAGCTTTACCCTTATGCCTAAGATAAAATCCAGTCAGTCCTTTTAAAGGCCCCTCCATAATCATAATCCTGTCACCTTCTTTCATATAGGCCTGGTTCCTCACGGTCCTGTCAGTGCCATGTAATGTCCTAAGTGATGCTATCTCTTCATCTTTTACTGGAACAGGCTTTCCTTGGATACCAAGTATTCTCACAACTCCATATGTCTTAATTATATCCCAGTATTGATATAAATTTAGATCTGAATGCACAAAGACATAGCCTGGCAAAATTGGGACCAATATCGTTTTCCTTCGATCTTTTCTCCTGCTTATAACCTGCATTTTAGGAAGAAAGGCCTCAATTAATTTTTTCTTCAGCCCGTTAAGGACAACATCTTCATGCCGACTTCTTGAATGAATAGCATACCATTTTAGTTGATCTTCTTTCATTTGATACGTATCGGTCATTTGTCATCTATCAAGTGTATTTTTTTCATATACATTAGATTGTTGCACAGCAGTAAAATTTTTTGCACCCTTCGGATAAAAGATGTAAGGCATTAAGGTGAGATTTTTCTTAAATAGGGCTATATAACTGTCGATTAAGCAACAAATGCTGAAGGCGGATACCTGATAATTTACTCTCACCTAATTAAATTCCCAAACCTACTCAAGTGAGGCCAGGACCAATAAATAATAATAGCCTTCCCTTTGAGCTTATTTAAAGACACAAAGCGCCAGTATCTGCTATCATGACTATTATCACGGTTATCACCCATAACAAAAATGGAATTTTCAGGTACAATTACAGGCCCATAATTTTCATGTTTAATGTATTCATCCAATATATAATGTTTAGATTTTTCAAACAATTCTAAATATTTATCAGCCATAGTAATATTTTCATCCTTATACTTTCCAATATATTCTGTCTCGATTTTCTCACCGTTCACATACAACACATCATTGTTTATCTCAATCTTATCTCCCTCAATGCCAACAACTCTCTTTATAAAATCTTTCCTCTCATCTCGTGGCCATTTAAAAACTACTACATCCCCCCTCTTCGGTTTTTTAATCTGTATGATATAACGATCAACAAAGGGTACCTTAATTCCGTAAATAAATTTATTTACTAAAATATGATCTCCAATAAGAAGCGTTGGTTTCATAGATCCCGAAGGGATCTTAAAGGCTTGAATCACAAATGCCCTAATGAATAGTGCCAGAATAAGGGCTATTATGGCTGCCTCTAAATATTCCCTGAAGAGGCTCTTTTTCTTCTTTTCTCTCGTCTGTTTTCTGTTTTCTGTTTTTTTATTCAAATAAAATACCTTTCTTATGCTCGCTCACACGTTAAATGCCTGCCTTCTGGCAGGCAGGGTTAAACCTTCTTCAATTCTGAACGTTTACCCTTTCTATTCCTCATTTGCCTTAAGAATTTAATGTAAGAATTACTTCTTTGTAAAGCAATTTCTCAACAGAGGCAATTTCAAAAAATAATCAAAAATTTTTTAGGGACTACATTGATATCTTCTCTGATATATTACTACATATTGTGGTAATATTATAAATTACCACTATATAGCTATAAATTGTGGTAATTTTACTTAATTTATTAAAAATACTTGACAAATTAATTTATATATGTATTAGTATAGAGAAATTTCACGTAGTATTCATTGATTACTTTTTTTGGAGGAATGGGTAGTGGGCCAAAATACGGTAAAGAAAATAAGAGAAGAGCTTTTACTGAGCAAGGCGGAACTGGCCAGAAAAGCAGGTGTTTCTCCATTAACAATCGATAGGATTGAAAGAGGTAAAGATTGTAGAATGGAGACAAAGAGAAAAATTATTCTGGCCCTCGGCTACAAGTTAAGTGACAAAGATAAACTTTTCTTTAACAATATAAAATTGTAAGGAATTAGGCTTCAAATGCCCATATCAGCAAAAAATAGACTTATCGGAATTGATATTGGATCCCACTCTATCAAGATTGTCGATATTGACGATAGCAAAAAGGGGATGGTCTTAAAAAATTTTGGCATGATAGAGCTCCCCCAAGACTCTATAGTGGAAGGTTCCATAAAGGAAATGGAAATAGTTTCTTCCGCCCTAAAAAACCTCCTAAAAAATCTAAAAATTAAAAATAAAAATGTGGCCACATCTATATCTGGCTACTCAGTTATTGTCAAAAAGATTACAATACCCAAAAGGGAAGAAGTAGGCTTAGAGAAAAGCATACAAAGTGAAGCGGAACAATATATTCCTTTTGATATTAATGATGTAAACCTGGATTTTCAGATACTTCCATCAGAAAAAGAAGGGACAGAAGAAGAGGAAAAAAAAGAGTTAATGGATGTTCTTTTAGTAGCTGCAAAGAAAGATATGGTTGAGGAATACATAAGTCTTCTTCACTTAACAGATCTGAATCCTATGGTTTTAGACATAGATGCCTTTGCCCTACAAAACGCCTTCGAAATCAGCAATCATGAACAATCTGGCTGCCATGCCCTGGTCAATATCGGCGCTCAACAACTGACGATAAACGTTATTAAAGATGGTGCTTCCATATTTACCAGAGACTCATCCTATGGTGGATCACAAATCACAAGCGAGATCCAACAAAGATTAAATATATCTTATCAAGAAGCAGAAATGATAAAATTGGGCACTAAGCCATTAGAAACAGAGAAGAAACCTATAATTGAGGAGATATTTTCATCAACAGTTACAAAATGGGCTCAGGAAGTAAAGAGAGCCCTTGATTTTGTGGCAACTACGTTTATAGACGTAAAAGTTGAAAATGTCCTGCTTAGCGGAGGCTCATCCTTGATTAAAGGATTCAGTAAATATCTCGGCCTGGAAACAGGTCTAAAGATAGAGATGCTCAATCCTTTTGGTAATTTAGAGATTAAGGAAAAATTATTTGATGCAAACTACTTAAATTATCATGCCCCAATGGCCGCTATTTCCATTGGCCTTGCTTTGCGGAGTATAGGTGATAGATGATCAAAGTTAATCTCTTTCCTTTTAGGGCTGCGAGGATAAAAGAAAATATAAGGCGACAGGTAACCATCTACCTGCTCTCTATGATATTTCTTATCTTGGCTAGCAGTTACTTCTATCTTGATCTTAACTACAAGGTAAACACCTTGAGAAAAGACCGAGATGTTAAACAAAAAGAGCTGGACTCCTTTAAAGATACCAATATAAAAATAGTGGCTCTAAAGAAAACTATCGCTGACGTCGAAATGAAATTAGAGACAATAAAAAGATTAGAAAAAGGCAAAACCGGGCCAGTCAAACTCTTAGATGATATAGCCATGAGTGTACCAGAAGATAAGTTATGGCTCACCACTCTAAAAGAACAAAAGGGAACGCTTATTTTAGACGGAACAGCGATGGATAACGAAACAGTTGCAGATTTTATGGATAGACTACAAAATACAAAAAGCATAAACTCCGTTCAATTAGTCAGAACAAGGCAGAAGAAAATACCGGGATTTGATTTGAGTCTCAAAGATTTCTCCCTGAACTCAAAAACATACGCCTTTAAAGAAGAAACTCTCCCTAAGGCAGGCAAAAAGAAATAGAGAGGAAGATAGGGGGCTATGGCAATCGATCTAAATACCTATTTTGATAAAATATCCAAATTGAGGATGATACAGAGGATCCTCATCTTTGCAGGGACGGTTGTTCTTATTGTAGGCCTCTATATTTGGCTCGTATACATCCCGAAAACAGGTGAAATAAAGACTATAAAATCCGAACTGGATAGATTAGAAACAAATATCAGGATTGCCAGAGTCAGGGCGAGCAATTTGAAAAGGCTTGAAGCTGATCTTGCCAAGGCCCAAGGAGATTTAAAAGTTGCCATAAAGCTTCTTCCTACTACCAGTGAAATCCCAAGCCTTTTAAAGAACATTACCAAACTCGGCAATGATTCAAACTTGGAATTTCTCCTATTTAGCCCCGAAAAGCAGGTTTCAAAAGAATTTTATGTAGAAATCCCGGTAAGCATAGAGGTGCTAGGAAGTTATCATGATGTTGCTATATTTTTTGACAAGGTTGGAAAGCTAGATAGGATCGTTAATGTTGTCAATGTGAACATGATTCCAATCAAAGAGCTGAGCACTACTCTTAAAACTTCCTGTAAAGCCACAACCTACAGGTTTAAAGAGGGGAAAAAGACCGAAAGTGTACCCAAAAAAAAGAAATAGCATAGTTATGCTTTTGATATGTGGTATTGTGGCTATTCCTATTCTTTTAGGAATATCTACAGCTCAAGCTAAGGAAAAGATTACCGTTAAGATTCCAAAAGAGAAAAAAGAGGCCGCTGAACCATCAAAAGAATCTGTGGAGGAAACAATTGTTACTGTAGACACGGAAGACAAAGCAAAAGCAGCCTATTTTTATGATCCTACTAATAAAACAGATCCCTTCAAATCCTTTATTGTTGCAAGAAGGGAGTTAGAGGAAAAAGAACAAGGAAAACCAAAAACCTATCTTGAGACCCTTGACATTTCACAGTTGACCATCTCTGCCATAGTATTAGGAAGTAAGGGAAATTGGGCCCTTGTTCGGGATTCAAAGGGAGATGGTCATGTAATTAAGGTGGGAACCCTTATAGGAAGAAAAAGCGGTCGAGTAAAGAGAATCCTTGAAAAAGAGGTTGTTGTCACTGAATATTATAAGGATATTAGAGGTCGCGAAATAATAAAGGATATCTCAATAAAGCTCCCATCTACAGATATAGATTAGTTCGATAAAATAGCAAAATAAAGGAGAGCTGGCATGTTTTATAAAAAAGGCCTGAGAAAAGAAAATATTGTCTCTCTATTAATAACATTCTTATTAACATTTCTTGTCTTTAGTTGTGCTCAAGCACCTGTAAAAAAAGAGGTTGCAGGCATAATAGAAGAGAAGCCTACTCAAATCGAATCAATAAAAGTCATCTCTGATCCCTCTGATGAAAAGACAATGATTGAAATAACCAGCTCAAAACTTGTCTCCTATGCTGCCTTTACGTTGGTTCAACCATTACGCCTCATAGTGGATTTAAATGCACTTCCTGCTCAGGGATTGACTGGCCCTGATGTCATTAATGACAGGCTCATAAAAGGTATCCATTTTGAAAAAGTCAAAGATAGGCCTGTATCAACACGCCTTATTGCTACTTTAATTCAGGATGTGGAATACAATGTGAGGGAAGAGGATAAAACTGTAAAATTCCTGCTTTCGGCGAAAAAAACCAGTGAAATTGAAAAAAAACAGCTTCCTTCTACACCAGCAGAAAAGGATGAAATGGTAGCAAAAGAGCCTCGCCTGTACTTTTCACCTTCTAAAACACAACTGAATCAGATACTTGGAGTCGATTTTTCCATGCTCCCAAAAGAAAAATCAAGGATCACGGTGACCACCACTAAAAAGGCAGATTATGATTTAAGCAGGAAAAACTCTCTTACCTTGCTTTTAGAGATAATGGGTGCCACCATCCCATCTGAACTGACAAGATATTTAAACTCCTCCCTCTTTAAAGGGGCAGTTAATCAAATTACACCGATTGTAAAAATTGCTGAAAAGCAGGTTGATCTGGAAATAGAGTTAAAAGAAATGGTCCCTTACCATGTGATGCAGTCGGATACAGAAATAAGGCTGGATTTTAGTAAAACGTCTGTCAAACCACCTGTCAAACAAATAACCCAGACAAGGCTTGGTAAGGCCTTTATTAAACCAACGGAGGTGCCTTCTGAGACACTTGTAAAACCTGAGAAAATGCTCCCCACTGTGGTTAAAGCTGCTGTTAGACCTGCTCATAATACCACCAAATATACAGGGGCAAAAATGACCCTTGAGTTTGCCGAGGCAGATATAAGAAACATCCTCAAGCTAATTGGGGAAGTGAGCAAGCGGAATATAGTGTGGGGACACGAGGTAAAGGGCACAGCGTCTATGAGACTAAAAAATGTCCCCTGGGATCAGGCCCTGGATGTAGTGCTTGATATAAATAATCTCGGCATGATAGTAGATGGAAATATTATCAGGGTAATGACAAAAGGGGCTATAAAGGCATTAGAGCAAGAGGAAGAAGCGAGACTAAAGGCTGAAAGGGAAAGGATAAAGGAGATTAAGACCGTACAAAAGGCGGCTGAAGCAGAAGAGCCATTGGTGACTGATTATATAACCGTTAATTATCAGGATGTCACTGCTATAAAAACCCTTATAGAAGAAAATGTGAAGGGACCGAGAGGTAGATTATCAGTTGATACCGCAACGAAAACCATAATCATTACGGATACAGCCTCCAATGTAAAAGAGGCAAAGGCCTTGAAAGACAGGCAGGATAGACCAATCAAACAGGTAATGATTGAGGCGAGGATTGTAGAGGCCAGCACAAGTTTTGGAAGGGATATAGGAGTTGAATGGACCAGTAGCTACCAGACATCCAGACATCCTTGGGGGGGATCTGGACCGAGGACTTATGCCTACAATTTCGCTACAAACTTTACCATGCCCACCGCCGCTACAGCTGGACTAGCCTTTAGCAACACAGCGGCTACAAAGGTCCTTAACGCACAAATAGCCCTGGCTGAGACTGAGAATAAGGCGAAGACCCTCTCTGCGCCAAAAATCATTACACGTGATACAAAAACAGCCACCATAAAGCAAGGCACAAAGATTGTAATCCCTTCAGGTACAGATTCGAGTGGAAACAAAACATATGAACAGGTTGATGCCACGCTAAAACTCGAGGTGACTCCCAAAATAACACCAAATAACATGGTTATTTTGGACATTGATGTGAGTGATGACTATCCTGATTATTCTCAAGCAGTAGGTGAAAATATTCCAATCAGAACCAAGAATGCCAATACACAGATGATGGTTGCCAGTGGAGACACGGTTATTATAGGAGGAATCTATAAGGAAAACACAAGCGATGTTATTGAGGGAGTGCCATGGCTCAGCAAAATACCTATCTTTGGATGGCTTTTCAAGAGACAGGAAACAAAAAAGGATAAAAGTGAACTCCTCATCTTTCTGACACCTACTGTATTGCCAAGTCTCTAAAATTTAAACTCTACTCACATAAAAAAAGGAGTGTTTATAATTATAAACAGCTCCTTTTTTTATCTTAAAAAAATCTTTTCGTAAAAATAGCTATAAAATCTTCAGGATATCCAAAAGATTATCTATATAATAATCAGCCTTGAGGGATTTGTTTCTGTATGCGATGAAGGGTACGCCAGAGGCCTGACAAACAGTAAAATCTACTTCAGAATCACCTACATACAAACATTCCTGGGGTTCGATTCTAAAAAAATTAAGAATCTTGAAGATGGGCTCTGGATGGGGTTTGGGGTTTTCTACATCTAAGGATGAAACAACTATGTCAAAATAGTGACTAAGTCCGTTTATCGCGAGAACTTTTTCTATGGTATTGCTCCGATTTGTTGCTACTGCAAGACCATAATTCGGTTTGAGAATATTGAGCACCTCTTTCAGGCCTGGCTCCATAACCATACCCCTTATAAAGGGAACGTAATCAAGCTTTAACCGATATTCCTGAGCCTTGGCTACATAAGGAGTACCTCGAAAGATATAATGTAATGATTCTACTACAGTATGCATGTGAACAAACTCAACATCTTTATCTGTGAGTGGAGGGAGGCCAAAATGGGATAGAATATGGTTATAGAAATTAACATTTGCCTGCTGCGAATCAAACATAACTCCATCGCAATCAAATATAATCACTGATGCACTCATAGGCTTTATAATCTACTAATAGTCAACCAAAAGATCAATCATAACTTGCAATAGGCCACTTTTTATGCAAATTAATAAGCACTTAGCCGTGAGTATTAAGATGTTGACAGAGTTCTGAACCATGAAGCGCTTTTTTCAGCAAAAAGATGAAAGCTTTTAAATAAGGAACAGATGGAAATAAAATCAGATTATCTTATCATCGGAAGTGGCATTGCCGGACTCAGCTTTGCTCTCAAGGCAGCCCTGAGAGGAAGAGTTACTATAGTAACAAAAAAAGAGACAATGGATGCCTCTACCAATTATGCCCAGGGGGGTATTGCCTCAGTGTTAGACCCAAATGATTCATTCGATCTTCACATAAAAGATACATTAGAGTCCGGTGCTGGCCTCTGTAACGAGCAAGTTGTTCGCATGGTTGTCACAAATGGGCCTGATATGATTAAAGAGCTTATCTCTCTTGGGGTTAACTTCTCACATGATACAACACAGGCTGACAGATTAGATCTCACACAGGAAGGAGGCCATTCCAGAAGAAGGATTGTCCATACAAAAGACCTTACCGGGCAAGAGGTGGAAAGAGCCCTTATCCATAATGTGGAGAAGAATAAAAATATTCAGATCTATGAAAATCATATGGTCATAGACCTGATTACTACATCAATATTTATAAAAAAAGGTCTCTCAACCAATGAGACTAAAGAGACATGCTGGGGTGCCTATGTTCTGGACATAATCACAGGGGAGGTAAATACCTTTCTGTCTAAGATAACAGTCCTTGCAACTGGGGGAGCAGGTAAGGTGTATCTTTATACCAGCAACCCTGATATTGCCACTGGTGATGGTGTGGCTATTGGGTATAGGGCCGGGGCAAAGGTGGCAAACATGGAATTCGTACAATTCCACCCCACTTGCCTCTACCATCCGATAGAAAAAAATTTTTTGATTAGTGAGTCAGTCAGGGGTGAGGGAGGGCGATTGATTAATAAAAAGGGCGATCATTTCATGGAACACTACCACCCTTTAAAGGATTTAGCCCTGAGAGATGTTGTGGCACGATCAATTGATGCTGAATTAAAGAAGAGCGGCGATGAATGCGTTTATCTGGATACAAGTCACCGATCCCCGGATTTTATAAAAAACCGGTTTCCAAACATATACATGAAGTGTTTAGAGCTAAACATAGATATTACTAAAGAACCCATTCCAGTAGTACCTGCTGCTCATTATATGTGTGGTGGCATTACAACAGATACGCAGGGGCGGACCAATATAACCAATCTCTACGCAATAGGTGAGGTAGCCTGTACCGGGTTACATGGCGCAAACCGATTAGCCAGTAATTCTCTTATAGAGGCCCTTGTTTTTTCACGATTCGCCTTTGAAGACAGCGCCAAGACAATTACTGGTACAGATGATTATCAATTCTCCCATATTCCTCTTTGGGACCCAGGCTCAGCAACTGACAGCGATGAATCTGTGGTCGTTTCCCATAACTGGGATGAGGTAAGAAGAATGATGTGGAACTATGTGGGCATAGTCAGGACAAATAAGAGGTTGATCAGGGCCATGAGGAGGATAGAGGTCATCCAACAGGAAATCAAGGATTACTACTGGGATTTTATCATCACAAGGGATTTGTTGGAACTGAGAAATCTGGCAACTGTTGCCGAGTTAATCATCACCTCTGCTACCATGCGGAAGGAAAGCCGTGGTCTTCATTATAACCTGGATTACCTGGAAAGGGATGACAAGAACTGGCGCCATGATACGATTATTTAGTAAAAAAGGTATGTGTAGTTCTGTGACTATTGAGATAATAGAAATCAGATACTTATATTATTTACCACAGAGTAATCGGGAATCGGATCAATAAACGCTGAAATAGCTTCTCCCGTCCCGTAATCTTGAGCCATGTCATTACAAAGGCATATAGTAGGCCCAAAGAGATGGCGCCAAGGACACTATAAAGAAGCCCCATAAATATAAGATGTCCAACATCCCACGCCCACTCAAAACAAAAAGGGAACATATCAGCTCCTTTTGATAATCCCGGAATCTGTTACCACCTTACCAAGAACCTCGACTGGATTCATTTCTACCTCTTGCGGAAACAGGGGCAGATATCTATAAGACAGGGAAAATAAAAGTATTCCATAGCCAACGGATCCTATTGCAATTCCCCACTCCTGCCAGGTTGGAAAGTAACTCATAAACTTGTCAAATGGCATAACTGGTATGGCAAGGGTCTGGATACTAAACACAAACCTGTTAAGCACAATACCAATAACATTCATCAGGGCACCTATAATAAGAAGGCCATTTCTCTCTCTGAATTTTGGAGTTATCAGAATAATTGCCGGAATAATACCGAAAATCCCTATCTCGGCAATAATAAGCCACATTCCATAGGGCCCTTGATAAAAATCCGTAAATGACATCCCAGCCCGGGGGACAACCCCATAGGCCCAGGCGATCGTGTCCACGATCTTGAATAAAATATAGGTGGCAAGAAGCCAGCCTGAAATCTTGGCTAACAAAGTAAAAACACTCCTTTTTATCAATTCTTTTTTTGTAGCCTTCTGGGCTATCCATACACAGAGCAAGGTAAAAGATGGACCTGCAGCAATGGAGGAATGTATAAATAAAAAGAAGGTCCACGGCCATATAAGGAAGCCCCCTCTAAAGGCAAAAGGCCGACCAAACAGCACACCAAACATCCCGCCCAATGAGCCTTGATGAAAAAAAGAAAGAAACGTGCCCACAGCAGCAAACAGGGCTATTATATGATGGAGGTTATTACCAAAGATATCAATCTCTGGTACCTCCTTTAGTTTTCTATTGGACAATACCAAAGGAAGATATTCAATGGTTAATACGCCAAGATATGCAGTGATACAAAAAGAGACCTCGGTCAACATTGAATGGACATTTGCATGCCAGAAAATAAACCACCCCCTTAGTGGCTGTCCGATATCTACCCCAAGCATTGCAATGGCAGATGAGTAACAGATGAAACCGATAACAACAGCTGCATTGACAACGGCCTTCAGGTTTTCACGGAAGGGATAAATAAAAACTTCGCCAATGATGTGGGTCAAAAATCCTGTAAAGAATGCACCTGCACCAAGGGCAATCACGGAGAGATCAAATACAATCCATAGGCCAAATGCAAAGTAGTGATTCATATTTGTCTGGTTCAGTCCTTTGAAAAAACATAAAAAGGCTGACACCAAGCCCCAGGTAATAAGAGCCATCCATAGAACCATCCATGGCACAAATGTCTTTAAGGAACATCTTTGAACACCATTGGGGATTAAAGCCAAATCCATAATTAGCCCTTTGTTTTGTTGGTTTTATTGCGTGCAACTGACATTATTTAAATTCCCCAGTCAAATAATTATCTGCCATGCGCCTCACCCAGTTTTTCGTGCTCATATAATATACCTTGGGTTCGGTACCAAGCCTCTCCAGCAATCTAAAGGCATGCGGACTTTTGATAAGCTGAGAAACCTTATGCTCAAAGTTATTAAGGTCACCAAAGGTTATGGCCTTTGTGGGACAGGCCTCTACGCAGGCAGGAATATATTCATCCTCCTTCAGACCTCTTCTGCCCTCTGCATATGCCTTTGACTTGGCCCTCATAAACCTATGGTGGCAGAATGTACACTTCTCTACTACGCCTCGCGTCCTTGGGGAAACCTCTGGGGAGAGATATCTATCCATACCTTCAGGGAAAGAAGGATCAAACCAGTTAAAAGCCCTTGCATGATAGGGACATGCAGCCATACAGTATCTACAACCTATACACCTTGTATAAATCTGGCTTATTGTTCCAGTGTTTGGATCTTTTCTGGTTGCTGTTGTCGGACACACTGGCACACATGGTGGATTATCACACTGCATACAAGGTCTGGGTATATACACGACCTCAGTTTCAGGAAACCCTTTTCCATTCGTTATCATGTAAATCTGAAGCCAGGTTATGCTCCTTGTCTTATCCGATTCATCATATAATACAGAAATGTTATTTTCAGAGGCGCAGGCGACAGTGCATAAACCACAGCCAATACATTTATCTAAATCAATAACCATCCCGTATCTATTGCCTTTACTATTCTCTTCCTTTTTCATAGCCTTTTCTTTGCTTAAGGAATGTTATGCCTTGATTACCTTAACCCTCGTATTCCACCACATAGGTTGTCCACTTAAAGGATCCTCAATTGGGTCAATTATCTCATTTGGATTGACACCCTTTCCCTTAAGATACTTATCATATGCGGTATGTCCAAGACCAAAAGGGATAAAGATAACGCCAGGCATAGCCCCATCAAAAAGATGAATCCTCACCGATAACTCGCCCTTAGGAGATTGTAACATCACCCTTGAGCCCTCTGTTAAATCATAGCGAGATGCTGTTTTTGGATTAACCTCCACAAAGAGATCACCTTTTTTAATCTGATGATCAAAGAGTGTTTTATTGAGGAATGGTGGATTTCCTATCCATCCAGTTGCAAGGTTTATAAATTCAACGGGTAAAAGAAGGAAGGGATATTCATTTTTATCTCCATGTGATTTTATTTCTTCATAGTGAGGCATATATACCTCATCTCCCTTAGTGCTTATGCCCAAATCTAATAACGCATCATCAAACGATTTTCCTTCCAGGCCGGAGGCCCCTCCAGGCCGGAGGCCCTTTGAATAGGCTTTAAGGGCCAGCTCTATCTCAGTAGAGAAAAATTCAAATTTGTTACTTGGCGTCTTAAATATATCTGACATTTTGCTAAAGGAATGCCTTGGGATATACCAGTATCCATTTTTTGTAACATCCTCCCACGAAACTTTATTTTTCCCTGCATCATAAAGCCCGCTGACTCTCTCCTTTAAGGTCTCTTCAAAATTAGCCCACTGAAAGGAGCGAGCAACCTGTCCACCTATTCTTTTTGCCAGGGATATGATGACATCCCCGCTGTGTCTGGTGCCATACAATGCTTTTACCACTGGCTGAGAAAGGGCATAAAGAGGATATTGAATCCCGGTTGGCCTTACAATATCAACCATCTTTTCAAGGTGACTATGATCAGGTAGAATCAGATCAGCCATCATAGAGGTTTCATCCATAAATGGAGAAAAACTCACAATAAAGGGTATTTTTGCCAGTGCCTCGATAAAACTTTGGTTATCTGGCATAGTATACACAGGATTTGCAGAGCACAATAGAAGTGTATCAACAGGGGAACTATGGCTCCCATTTATCACCTCTGTAAACTTATGTATAAGGCTCCTGGTAAACGGGTATTGTAAAGTCCCAGCACGATCTAGCCTTTCTTTTGTAAGGCCATCTGTGGCCACTGAATCGTATTCTACATCTGCCCAAGGTGCCAAAGGAACATCATCTGTTATGAGAGTCCCTCCTTTGTTATTTACTCTTCCTTTCAATGCATTAAGTGCATGTACAGTCATAAACTCATACAAACTGCCAGGGAATGTGCCTTTCCCTCTTCCAGCAAGGGCAATAGGGGCACGAGCTGATGCAAACTTTCTGGCTACCTCAATAATGACCCTCCTTTTTATTCCTGTGATATTTTCTACATTCTTAGGAGAGTACTTCCCCAAGACAATTCCTGAAAATCCTTTATGTTCCACTCCCTTTTCATCAAACCAATCATAAAAACCAAAGCTATGATTTTTGATGAATTCTTTGCTATATAGTTTTTCCTTGATAATGACATGAGCCATTCCGAGGGCTAGGGCTGCCTCTGTTCCTGGAAATGGGGCAAGCCAAATGTCAGCCTTTGTTGCAGTATTTGAGGCTCGCGGATCAACCTGTACTATATGCGTTTTATGTTGTTGCTCATTGGTGGCCCAGTGCCTCCAGACACTCAGCATTCTCCCAGGAGAGCCCCACCCATCTAAAAGGCCACAGCCAAAGCTCAAAATAAAATCAGCATTTTCCAGATCAAATGTTAAAGGGCCATTGATTCCCTGCATAAGGAAATTAACCATAGTATGGGTATCTTCTTCTCGTGGCATACGCAGATAGTTTGGGCTTCCAATAGAATTGAGCAGTCTTTTAATGAGCAGGGCCATAGTAGACCGAGACTGATTTCCATCAACAGCAGCCAGCTTTTCTGGATTTCCCTTATCCCTCAATTCTTTTATCCTGGTAGCCAATGTATCTATAGCCTCATCCCAGGAGATCTCTTTCCATTCCTGAGACCCCCGTGGCCCCACCCTTTTCATTGGTGCCTTCCACCGGATTCCTTCATTGTATAGAATCTGGAGACCTGCCATGCCAAGGGGACATATTGCCCCGTGATTGACTGGGTAATCACTCCTCCCTTCTATTTTCACTGCCCTGCTGCCAACCTTTCTGACCTGAATGCCACATGCACCAGGACAGAGCGTGCAGACAGTGTTTATGTACGAAAATTTTCCTCTATCCGGCACTGGCACCCATGACCAGTTCTGAGTCCATATGGCAATATCATCTATAAGTTTCCATGGGAGCGGGGATAGCAGGGTTCCCCCTAATCCTCCTGCGACAAACTTAATAAAATTCCTTCGACTAAATTCCATTTTGTCTATCCTTATTTATGACATACAAAACAGGCGTTGTTGTTTTCCTTTCCTTTTTGTGTATGGCAGTCAGCACAATCATCCATCTTCATCCTATCCCATGTGTTTTTCTTGTATCCAGCTATATTTCTTCCCCAGATATCCATACTGTAACCGGTTAGTCTGTTAACCTTGTATGGGGGTAAGATTTTTCTTTTAGCAAAATCGCCATGGCAGACCTTGCATTCAATTTGAGCCATCTTTACATGTGCAATGTGGGGGAAATATACGCAATCTGGCTGACGTGAGTAGACGAGCCAGGGGATTTCCTTTTCTGGCCGAACATAATCAGTAAAAAGCTTTTTCTCTTCTGGGCTTTCACCGAGTGGGGACTCCGGGTCTTCATGGCATTCCATACACTTTTTAATTCGCGGGATTCCAGAAAAGATTCCGTCTTCGTAAAAGAAGTGGCATTCCTTACACTCCAATCCTGCGTCCGATTCTGGACCATGACTGGCATGAGAAAAGCTCAATGGCTGACTCTTTTCAGAATAAAGAACAAGAGGGAATACAATCCATCCAACAATGAGGGCTGCAATTAAGCCTACTAAGAAGAATACCCACCCATTTATTTTAAGCCCGCCAGGCTTTTTCGAATCAGCCTCCATACGATCCTCTTCTGTTTTCTTTTTATCAATAATTAATTGCTGATCTTTTATCCAATGTCCCCTTCTTTGTCAAGAGAAAAGAACCTAGCGTATATGGCCTATATATCTCACTATATCCACCAATCCTCACAAGCACTACCGCGAACTTCTTTCATAAAAATTTAATGGAATCCTTGAAGAATAATCTTAATGTCTTGACGCATGTCCTATTGATAGGTAAAATTTAGCACAAGTGTTAGGAGATGGATACAATTGCACTTTTTAGACTGGAGGAGAAAATGTACAGAGGCTTTATAATTGTTCTCATCATGCAATTAGGGTTTTTTATTCATGGCTGTACTACCTTAGAATACATAGATGGTAGTTCAAAAGAAGAATTAACAAAGTTCAAAATGCCTAAATATGAAATGATGAATGAGATGGACAAGGTTAAAGCCGATAACGTAAATCTCCAAAGACAAATAGATATCTTAAATATTTTAGTAAAGGAGAAACAAAGGATACTAGATGAAAAGGAGAGCAAGATTGCAGGGCTGAGAGGGGAAAATACGAATGAGCTTGCAAGGTTACGAGAGGAAAATGTGCTCCTCAGTGAGCAGATAAAAAATTTAACAAAGGAGAACCAAAAAGTTAAATATGAAAATAAATCCCTTGTGAAAATACTCGCTAGACAAAAAGAAACCCTTTCATCTCAATCGGATGCATTGGAAAAATATATTCAGAAATTAAAGATCAAAGTACTCAGTATAGATAGTAAAAATTCTGCTGAAAAGATGGCAAAAAAGCTTAGAGAGATTGGTTATGACATAAAATCGATCAGTTACGCTCCTCAATCCAAGTTTTCACGAAATACAGTATATTTTACACAAGAATTCAAGGATGAAGCAGAGCAGCTTGTAGTGAGTCTTGGAGGTAACACGACATTTAAACCCTTGAATTGGCCGTCGGTATTCGATCTTATTGTAGTGACAGGTGAAAACCCTTGAGGATTGTTACCCGAAAAAAGTGACAGGAGATTTCTTTGTGAATTAAAAATCTGCGAGGAAATTTTACTAATCCAACCCTCGTCTTGAACGTTTTGGCTTAAGGATATCCGGAATATCCCCTGAAAGGATCAAAGCAGGGATCTCTTTAACCATTCGCTCCGCATCATCATAGCTTCTCAATATCTCTGCTGCGGCCTCAACCGCCTGGGATAAGATCGGTGGACGACTATTCGAAGAGTGCGCATCGCTGGCAATCACATGAACCAGTCTGTGTTTTAACAGCCTCTCAGCACACTGCATGACCATTCCTCCAAAATCTCCGGTAATGCTCATGGCCGTCACCTGGCACAGTGCCCCCATGGAAACAAGTTCATACAGGATGTCTATGTCGTGCTGTATTGCTAGATTACGTTCCGGATGGGTGATGATGGGTATAATTTCATTGAGCTTTAGCGAAAATATTTCATTTTTTACTCCAGGTGGGACAACCTGGGAGGGGAACTCCAGCAATATATATTTCCCAGCACCATTAATAGTTCCTGCATCCCCACTTTCAATAAGCTCCAGCATATGGGGATGTAAATGTACATCCGCACCTGCATATAACTTTAACTCAATATTATTTTTTGACAGGGTTTCTTGAAGGGAAGCTACCTTTGAGATGACTTCATTGATAGGATTTATATAGATTCCATTGAGGGTGTGCGGTGTAGCCACGATAGTATCTATGCCGTCCTCCTCAGCCCTTCTGGCCATAAGAAGGCTCGCCTCGAGAGACTGGGCGCCGTCATCGACACCTGGGAGAATATGACAATGGATATCTATCAATGATCACGGTTCCTCACCATAACTGTTCTTGGATTTTTTCTTTCTGCGGGACTCTTTTCTCCTGTCTCCATCCTTACCATAATAGTAGTAGTAATACTGATAATGGTACCTATCTCTGCTCATATCTACTCCATTCAGGACCACACCGAGAATATGGGTTCCAACGGCCCCAAATTGTGCTATACCACTCTTTATAATCTCCTTTGCAGTATAACCTGCACGAATAACCAGGATCACACCATCTACGAATTTTGACAGCACCACTGCATCGGTTACTGCTATAGAGGGGGGAGAATCGATGAGAATATGGGCATAATGCTTCCGGAGTGAATTTAACAAAGTCGTCATGCGAGTCGATCCTAGCAGTTCTGACGGATTTGGTGGGATAGGACCACAGGGGATAACATCCAGGTTGGGAATCCGAGTATGGAGAATGGCTTCTCTCATATTACTATTCCCCACCAAGAGATTTGAGATCCCGTGATCATTTGCCGTACCAAATACCTTATGCACATTGGCCCTGCGCATGTCGCAATCGAGGATAACGATCTTGCTATCGGCTTGCGCCATAGTGACTGCCAAATTTGCTGTAGTAATTGTTTTTCCCTCCTGCGGTCCAACACCAGTGATAAGGATTACCTGGGGTACTGACTCAGCAGAAGAGAAAAGGATGTTGGTCCGGATACCGCGGTACGATTCGCTTGCGGTAGATCTTGGGTAATTAAAAGCAATCAGTTCTTGACTAGTATCACCCCTTATATTCCACTTGTTTTTTGTAGAAAATAGTGGAGTGGAGCCGAGAAAGGGGATATTGAGGTGTTTCTCCACTTCTTCAGGGAGCTTTATGGTATTGTCCAGATACTCGAAAAAAAAGGCCAGCCCTGTTCCAGTTAATAAACTCACTATAATAGCCAGGAGGATATTAAGTTTTTTCTTGGGTTTTATCGGATACTCTGGTACCTCTGCTCTATCAACGATTCGTATATTTCCTGTCTTCATATCTTCGGTCAGAGAAGTCTCCTTAAAACGTTTGATCAACAACTCATACATATACCTGGCACTTTCTGACTCACGCCTGAGAACGCCATACTGGATCGCCTTTTGATTCAGTTCGAGTGATTCCTTCTTCTGTTTTTCAAGGGCAGCCTTCAGGGAATTCTCCTTGGCTAGTGCCACTTTGTATTCGTTTTTCAGAGAATTTATTACCCGACTCACCTCCTGGATTCTTCTTTTTTGAAGGGTATTCAGTTCAGACTCTATGGCCACCATCCGTGGGTGTTTCTGCCCATACTTCTTGGAAAGTTCGGACATATGCTTAAATAACTCAACCTCCATTGACTTGATCTGCCGAATTAACTCATTATTCAACACCTCTGGTATGGAATCCAGCATATCAGGTGTCCCTGTTAAGACCATGGCTTGTTTGTAACGGGTTTCTGCCTCAACCCGGTTTGATTCGGTTTCCACGACCTGGATGTTAAGGTGGGCGAGCTTCTGAGCCGTGATATTTTCTACATCGCTTGAAAAATCGGTAACGATGCTATGCTTTTCTTTATATCGAAGCAGGGCCTGTTCGGCCTTCTCCACTTTTTTGCGTTCCTCCTCGATCCGGTTGTGAAGCCATTTCACCGCATCCTGGACAGCCCTGAGTTTTGTTTCAAGGTTTTGGCTAATATAAACATCTGCAAGGGTGTTTACGATTGTGGCGGCCAACACTGAGTCTTTGCCCTCGAATCTAACATCTACAAGGCGGCTATTGCGAATAGGGCTCACCTTTATCCTCTTGATAAAATCAGATACTAAGGGAGAATCCGGCTCGAATCCCTCCAATGTTTTAGGTATTGACTCGTCTCCAGTTCTCAGAAGAGACGTAATAGAATCTTTCCAGAAGGCAATAGTCTCCTGAATAGAACGTTTCAAGTTGGATATAAGGTCATCTTTTGGTTTGGGAAAAAACTCCTCGCTTTTGTCCAAATTAAGACGCCGTAGGACCTCCCGGGCCACAGTACGGCTTTCAATAATCTTGTATTGAGTTTGGTAATAGTCGCTGCCGGAGGCATCAACAGACATGACCTCTTGAATGGAGACAACGTTCGGGTTTTCCTTATCGATAATCAGGCGAGCAGTAGCCTCATATATTGGAGTAGCAGTAAAGGTAAGGATAGCGACTGTGATTACAATGACAGCAAAAACTGTGATTACTGTCCACCTGCGTTTTTGAATCACGTATAGGTAATCACGAAGATTTATCTGTTCTTCAGTGTTTTGATCCATCATCAAAAAAAGCTCTCAGGTACTACGATCACATCTCCCGGTTTAATAGGGACATCCTGTATCTTTTTTCCGGCCTTTGTAATGGCATCCACCTTTACCTCTATGATCTTTTCTATCCCGTCCTCTACACGAATAATCCTGGTCCGGTTGCGTGCCGCAACGCGTGTGAATCCTCCAGCGATGCTGATTGCCTCAACAAGAGTAATCTCCTTGTCGGCAATAGAATAAGACCCTGGTCTTATGACCTGGCCTATAATATAAAAATGCTCGGCCGTTGGGATAAAGAGCACATCCTTATCTACCATAAATATATTGGAAATCTGGTCTCTTCCTTTTAGAAGGCCCTCAAGATCTAAATTGATGACAATTTTGCGTGCATGATCTGTATTTAGATTTTCCGTTCGGATGATCATGCCTTTCTTTCCTGCCCGTTCCCCACCTGCCCGTTCCCAATACACCTCTCTTGTCCTCTTAATCCCTCCTGCTCTTGAAATGGCGTCCAAAACATGCTCCTGTGCCTGAAGAGAATAACTACCAGGGCTTTTCACGGCGCCGAGCACCAAAAAGCGCTTACTGTTGTACTCGGTCACCATGACAGAGACATGGGGATCTAACAGATATTGCTCTTCAGCCAATTTATGTGATATTAATTTTTCGATTTCGGAGGTGGTAAGGCTTTCCACCTTGACACGTCCTATTAAAGGGAATGAAATAAATCCGTCCGCCGAGACCCTTACGGCTCCCCTCGAGAGATCTTTTTCTTCATATACGACAATACTAACAACATCATACCCACCCACTTTATAGTCACCTCCTACAGGTCCTCTTGCCTCAGGATACTCCATAAGGTATTGGGAAACAGAGAAATGCTTGGTCTCCTCTATAATAGACCTAAGGCTGTCATCAATGCCCTTATCTCCTCGAGCTCTCTTGATTTCATCGAGATGTGCTATATCCTCCTTTTTAAGCCCGACATAGGATCCCTCTTGAACAGTGGTGACCTTTACCACCTCACCTCCAACACTGCAGGCACCAAAACAGAAGGTCATCGTTATAAGCATGATAAGATGTAAGGGAGTTGAAATCTTCATTATATACAATTCTTTTCTCTTATTTTTCTTTCACACACATCCGTACCCCTAAAAAAGAGGAAATTACTAATCATTATTTTTTAATATCTCTCCAGTAAAAATGCAAGGCGAAATCACTTCCTTGTCTTTGACATTAATGGCTTCAAACCTTTCAGGAAACTATAGTAAATACGAGAAGGTGATCAAAAAAGGGGTCAACAAGACCCCTTGCTTTTCTAATGAAGATTTTGCACGCCAGGACTGCACGATTTTTCTCTGAAAAGGAAAATCCATCTTCTCCTCTTGTTAATACACGGCATTGAATGAAATGATAAACTGGGTATCGGTATAGTCATTCGCACTATAGTTTGAATCTTTTTTCTCATATCTATAACCTACACCTGCGGTCAGCCTCTCTCGAATCTGATAGTCAAGACCTGCATTGACCCTGTAACTATCATCCTCCCGGGGTCTTGTTAAGGGTGTATTATAGTCGTTTACGCTATAAACACCACCCACAGTCAGAATAAATTTTGACTTGATCACTTTTTGCATGTTTATCCCTATACCGGTGTCCTCAAAATATTCATTATCACTGGAGCCCGTCTCCCTCAGTGCCCTTGTGAGACTTAGGGCAAGCCCTATGGTGGGTGTTGCTGTATAAGTAATTGATGTTGCTGCAATCCAGGTGTCCTTAGCATCATATCTATCGCCTTCCACATCAGCGGCATTCTCATAATCCATCAATTGATACCCAAAGTTCAGCTCACCACCCAGCTTGGCCCCGCTTTCCCACGTGAGACCGAAGTTTACACGGTTCCAGCCAAAATCGGAATCATTGGACTCTGTTACGTTCCCTCGATGGGTAAAATAATCCCGCTCACCAAAATAATATCGGAAAAAAGCCCATGTCTTGGGGAGTAACCTCATCTGGAATCCCGCACCGAATTCGTTGACATCCCAATCCTGAGTATAGTCCCTCTCAAGATCATAATCCTGTTTATAACGATTGTAGTATCCCAGGATCTGAAATCTATTACCAAGGCTGTATGCTATCTTTGCCTTTAGATCATTACCTTGTCGTTCAGTCTTTAAACCGATTCTATACAGCTCGAGATTACCATAGGGGTCCTCTGCATCGGTATGAATAG
>DATKWM010000159.1:0-32668 GCA_035529575.1 Desulfatiglandales bacterium | reverse complement strand
AATGAATTATTTGATGAGGTGTTAGAAAAACTCACGCAGAGAAAAGAAGCGCCGTGTACAAAGGCACCTCGAATACTGATTGACGGTGCGTGTGTGGATAATATTGACTTTATCAAGCTCATTGAGGATAGTGGCGCCAATGTGGTTGCTGACAGTCTCTGTATCGGCACCAGGGATTACTGGCCTCGTACAGAGGTTGGAGGTGATCCTATGAAAGCACTTGCCCACCGGTATCTGGACAAAATCAATTGCCCCAGAACCTACAGGGAAAAGACAGGGGAAACCTATCAGGAAGACCTTGCGTCACGATTTGGTGATATTGGTTCCTTAAGCAAGGAATTTAATGTTGATGGTGTGATCCTCTATATCTATAAATATTGTGATCCATTTGGTTTTGAGGTGCCTGCAAGGAAAGCGTACCTTGATTCCATCAATATGCCGGTTCTTTATCTCGAGGATGAATACTCGGCAGGCACCATTGGCAGATTACGCACAAGGATACAGGCATTTCTTGAGATAATAGGATAATGGTAACGTCCGTTGTCCTTTGTTTCCGAACTCCGAGGAATTCGTGAACTCGAAAGCCGTCGGAAAACGATGAACGATAAGGAGGTGTTAGCAAATGGCTGAAGAGGAAAAAAAAGAGGTACAAAAGAAAAGAAGAACGGCAACCGAGGCTGCTGCGTCTATTGGCCCAATGGTAAAAGCAGCTATCGGTGGCACTATACGAGCAAAGCAAGAAGGCAAGAAGCTTGCCTATACATTTATTGTGTGTCTCTATGATGAAATCCTAAGGGTTATGGATATCGTGCCGGTCTGGACCGAGAACTATGCCGGCATATGCGGGGCAAAAAGGGATGCGGAACGATTTTTAGAGAGGGCAGAATCTTTGGGATTTTCTCGCTCTCTCTGTACGTATGCCCTGTGTGGGCTTGGCTTTGATCAATGGAGAGAAGAACTTGGAGAGATGCCTCCAGATGCACCATGGGGAGGGCAGGCACGGCCTGATATGATGCTCTCAAGTGGCCAGATCCTGTGTGACCCGAGAAACAAGTGGTATCAGGGAGCGCAGCAATTTATGCCCGATGTTCCTATCTATGATATTGGTCTGCCATATCCTCTGTATGAGGATGATATTGAGGTTGCTGACGTTGCCGACTATTATATCAAGTATATTATCGAGGAATTGCGGGGACTGGTGAAATTCCTGGAACAGCAAACAGGAAAGAAAATGGATTACGATCGGTTGAGTGAGCTCGTTGATTTAGGCGAGCGAACCTGGAACCTGATCTGGGAGACCTATGAGCTTAGAAGGGCTGTACCAACCCCCATGGGCACAGGAGACGCCATGAATACCATGGTGCCAATGGTCTTTATGATGGGTACCCAGCAATGTTATGACTTCTATTTAGCGTTAAATAAGGAGTTGAAGGATAAGATTGCCAGGAAAGAGGGCGTTGTTGAGGATGAAAAATACCGACTCCTGTGGGGTGGTGGATTGCCATCATGGTTTGCCCTCACAGACTTTAATTATTTTAACAGCAAAGGTGCGGTGTTTCCAGTTGAGACAACCTATCGGATGATCGAACCTATTTACAGGCTGAACATACCTGATACCAATGATCCTATTGAACGACTCGCCTGGAGATGGCTTGGATACTGGACCTACTGGTATGACAAGGCAAAAAAACGGCCTGGATCAGAGCCAGATGTGGAACGTTTAATACAATATATCGAAGACTATCAGATTGATGGCGTTGTCATGCATGAGGCCTTTTCATGTAGAACGTGGCACCTTGGACTGATCTGGCAGCTGAATCAATTGAGAAAGATATACAGGCCGATACCTGTATTAATATTAGGAAAAGACGGGGAGAAAAAAACTGGAAAAAGGGAACTTCCATCATTAATCCTGGAAAGTGATATAATAGATATAAGCTCTTATTCCGAGGTTGATACAAGAAACAGGATTGACGCATTTATTGAAACCCTTGAACAAACAAAGAAAAACAAGGTGTAATACAGAAGCCATCGCTCTTTACACGGCTTACAGAGTACACCACCATTGTGTACCAAGGTAACAGGCATGACACAGTATTTTGCTGGCGTTGATATAGGCTCTACTATGACAAAGGTGGTGATCATGAACAAAGGGATCATCTCCTCTATTATGGGGCCTACCGGTCCAGAACAGAGAAGATTGGCCAATAAGGTAATGGAGAAGGCATTGAACGAAGTTGATCTCCCTTTCGAGGCGATCACCTATGTAGTGGCAACAGGGTATGGAAGAATCAATGTCCCGTTTGCTGACAAACAAATAACGGAAATTAGTTGTCATGCCAAAGGAGTGGCACACTTTTTCCCTGAGGCTAAAACAATTATTGATATTGGGGGCCAGGATTGCAAGGGGATAAGGACCGATAATGGTAAGCCTGTAGATTTTGTTATGAATGACAAGTGTGCTGCTGGTACCGGGAGATTCTTGGAGATTATTGCTGATGCATTAGGGATTAAAATAGAAGAAATGGGTGAAATAGGTTTAGAGGGCAACAATCCTGCAAAAATAAGCAATATCTGCACTGTATTTGCCGAGCAGGAGGTGGTAGCCAGGTTGGCAGAAGGTGTGTCTCTTCACAATTTAGTTGCCGGCATTCATGAATCACTGGCTAACAGGATCTCAAGGATGGTAAATAGACTTCATGTGGCAGAGGAAGTTGTTGTTACAGGCGGAGGAGCAAAAAATGTGGGCCTGGTGAAGGCACTCTCTGATAAATTGGGTTATATCACAACCATCCCCCCTGAACCTCTGCTGACCGGTGCTGTTGGTGCCGCCTTGCTCGGAAAAGATATAGCTGATAAGGCCTTACAAGATGGCGTATCCTTAGAGACAAAAGAGCGATCTCTCAAGGAAATCAAAATCTTTTAGGTGAAATCAAATTTTTTTCTCTCGAACCAATCTGGAGAAATATTCAAAGGACCTATCAAAGGTCGCCTCTGCATCATCGGGAAAACAGCATGCTGTCAGCTCCCGTAATCGTAAATGATACGCTATACACTCGCAGCAAACACCTTTCCTTGAACATGGTTCATAGGTGCAGTTGCATTTCTTACGATTTTCTTCCTGGTTGCACTCCATAGCAATATCTCCAATCTATACCTGAAATTTAATACAATACAAACAATGGTATTCGTTATTTGTTATCCGCCATTTTCTACATCTATAACAACTAACATTATTGAGACTTTTAAAAATTTTACTTTTGTAACGAGGGTGGGCTTTTCTTCAGTTTTTAAAAGTTCTATAGTAGTACCATTAACATATGAAACTGTTGACTAATGAAGTTCACTATAGTTTAATCTGCTATCTTTATAATCGATCGAAATTTTGTCCTCTATACCAGTTTTGATAATCGTATGAAATATATAATCATATGTATTCTTTTTATTTCTCTGCTTACAGCGCAGCTGCTATTTTTGAATCCTGCCTATGCCAAAGATATTAATCCGGTCTTTGAAAATTTACTTACGCGCTTACAGATGGATGGCATAGAGGAAAAATATCTCCACACTCTTTTTACTCATCCGGAGCTTGAGCTGATGTACGAAGTAGTAGCTCTGAGCCTGACCAGAAAAGAGGCCAATCTTAACTATGCCCAGTTTCTCACACAAGACTCAGTAAACAAAGCTGTCTCCTACCTCAAAATTCATGATACAACCCTTAAAAAGGCAGAAAACCATTTCGGTGTCTCCGCCCCTGTGGTGGTAGCAATCCTTTCGGTAGAGACTGCATTTGGAAAATATACCGGTTACTTTAACACAGTAAATATTTTGGTAACACAGTCACTTTCTTTAGAGGCAGAAATTTACCAACAGATTGTCAACCAAATTCCCTTACAAGAGAAATCAACCCTGACTCCCAACCAGATTAAAACAAAGCTCAAGAAAAAGAGTGCCAGAGCCTACGGGGAACTAAAGGCCCTTCTCATCTATGCCAAGGAGCACAATATTGATCCTTTTATTATAAAGGGCTCAACAGAGGGTGCTATTGGATTGCCGCAGTTCCTTCCTTCAAATATCAAAAAATACGGATCTGATGGAAACGGCGATAATAAGATTAATCTTTTTGAACATGACGATGCCATCGCCAGCATCGCTTCTTACCTTAAAGCCCATAAATGGAGAGAGGGCAATAGTTATAAAAAGAAACAAAAGATCATCCTCAAATACAATAACAGCATGTATTATGCTAACACAGTACTCACGTTAGCTGAGAGGCTTAGCCATTATTGGCATAAGAAAGCTGATAGCTGAAAGCTATTAGCTGAACGCTGATGCACACCTCACGCAATTGTGATTTCTTTGCTCAGATACACATCCTGAATAGCATGAAATATTTCTATCCCCTCTTTTAAGGGCTTCTGAAAGGTCTTCCTTCCTGATATGAGCCCCATTCCTCCGCCTCTTTTATTGATAACCGCAGTGTACACTGCATCGGCAAGATCGTTTTCTCCAGAAGGACCTCCAGAATTTATCAGGCCAACCCTGCCCATATAATTGTTAGCTACCTGATACCTGACAAGATCTATGGGGTGTTCAGATGTCAGCTCAGTATACACCTTTTCATGAGTCTTACCGAAGTTTAACGCGGTAAAGCCGCCGTTATTTTCTGGCAGCTTCTGTTTTATGATATCAGCCTCAATAGTAGCACCGAGATGGTTTGCCTGACCAGTAAGGTCTGCGCTCGCATGATAGTCCGTGCCATCCTTTTTAAAGGCATTATTTCTCAGGTAACACCAAAGAACCGTAAACATTCCCAACTCATGGGCTATTTTAAATGCCTCGCTTACCTCGGTAATCTGTCTATCTGACTCCTCTGATCCAAAATATATGGTTGCCCCCACACCTACCGCACCCAAATCAAAGGCCTGTTCGATATGAGCAAAAAAGATCTGGTCATATGTATTGGGGTATGTCAGTAATTCATTATGATTGAATTTAAGAATAAAGGGGATCTTATGGACATATCTCCTGCTTACCGCACCAAGCACGCCAAGTGTTGATGTAACCGCATTGCATCCTGCCTCACAAGCAAGGGTTACGATATTAACGGGATCAAAGTAATCCGGGTTAGGCGCAAAGGAGGCTCCGCCAGAGTGCTCTATACCTTGATCAACCGGGAGGACAGAAAGATACCCAGTACCTTGTAAGCGGCCATGGCTGAAAACGGACTGTAGATTTCTTAAAACATTATTTGACCTGTCTGAGTCAACAAAAACCTTATCAATGAAATCAGGGGAAGGAGTTTTTAACCTGTCCTTGCTAATGGTAGTACAGGTATGACTGAGTAGATATTCTGCCTTTTCTTTACCTAAAAGTTTATAAATGTTATCAACCATAATTACCCTCCTTGTTTAAGGTTTTTTTATATGATGGAAAAAATTGTTACTAATAATTTAATACAAAAATAATAACGGTTTGTCTATTCGTAACTGTTCACGGGTTCAATGGTTCAAGGCTCAAGCCTGCCCTGGTGCGACGTAACGTGCGCTTTAAAACGGTTATTCTGAACACTATGCCTAGAGATTCTATGAAAAGTACTGCTAAACCAGGTCTGGGCCAGGGGTTAGAGTGATGAAGGAAGGCTTCGATTCTGTATCCAATAAGGAATTAATTAGATTCTTTGGATATATCATGTGAGCTTGCACTGAAATTAACAATGAAGAAATGAAGAAAAGGCCATCAACCCTAAACGGTGAACTCTGAACCTGTGAACGCTTACGTCTATTCTATAGCTGTTATTTAGCGTTTGCTATTTTCTTTATTAGCGTATAGAAAAATAAGGGTATTTTTAAACGATGAGATTTATTTCAGATGGATACTGAACAAACCATTTTATTAGGGATTATTCAGGGACTCACAGAATTTCTGCCTATCAGTAGTTCTGGCCATCTGGTTATATTTCAACACCTCATTGGATTAAAAAATCCCGAGTTGCTGTTAGATATATCTCTCCATGTAGGCACCCTTCTGGCGGTTTTGATATTCTTCTGGGCTGACATAAAAATGATGATCTATGAAAGTATAGGCCTTATTGGAAACCTTTTTCAAAAACAAAATCCCAGCAGCAAAACCCAACAATTCCCTCATGCGGCGCTTATTGTATGGATTATAACAGGCACAATTCCTACAGCACTTATAGGGATACTCTTTAGCTCCTTCTTTCAAAAAATGTTTGGATCACCCTTCTTTGTCGGTTTTATGCTGATAGTTACCGGGGCAATTCTGGGAGCAAGCCGACTTATTCCTGATCATTTCACAAAAAAAGGCCACGTTGGGCTCATGTTATCCATTGCGGTAGGTATCGCACAGGGAGCCGCGATTATTCCCGGAATTAGTAGATCTGGTGCAACCATAGTCTGCGGTCTTTTCTGCGGCCTCAACCGGGAACTCGCTGGCCGGTTTTCCTTCCTGCTCTCTATTCCTGCTATTATAGGGGCAACAATGGTAAAATTTGACATGACAAAGATAACTGAAATCGGCTTTATGCCTTTTTTTGCAGGGATTTTTATCTCTTTTCTGGTAGGCCTTATAGCCCTGAAGATAACCATGAATATGGTAAGGAAAGGAAATCTCCATTACTTTTCGCCATATTGTCTTCTGGCAGGCATTGTAGCCATTTTTATTGCTTGATTATCTAAAAAAATTTCACCGCAGACACAAAGGACACAGAGATGGAGCAGTAATAGCAAATTATGTCATCACAATCGTTACGTAATTTTATTATTCTTGCAATTAAAGGATTTTTAATGGGCGTAGCAAATGTTATTCCTGGTGTATCAGGGGGAACCATGGCCCTCATACTTGGCATATATGAAGAACTCATTAATGCAATCCGCTCAATTAATCTCAAATTCTTGCGGCTTATCACCATCTTGAACATCAAAGAGGCACTCTCATCTGTTCCCTGGCCATTTCTCCTACCTGTAGGTTTGGGTGTTTTACTGGCCACCTTCTCTTTGGCAGAGGTACTGAGTTGGCTTTTAGGCAGGTATCCGGTTATAGTCTGGTCTTTTTTCTTTGGCCTGATTGTATCTTCTGTCATTACAGTCAGCAGGGTAATAAAACAATGGAGGATTCCTACCATTGTTGCAATAGCAGTGGGGACAATTACCGCCTACTTTTTGTTTGGTGTGATACCTGTATCTACACCGAATGCCCCGTGGTTTATCTTTGTAAGCGGTTTTATTGCCATCTGTGCAATGATTCTACCCGGGATATCAGGTGCCTATATCCTTGTGCTACTGGGAAAATATCACTACATCCTTGAGGCACTAAACAACAAAGATTTTTTTACCCTTTTCATTATAGGAGCTGGCGCCTTAGTGGGACTTATAAGCTTTGCTCAGATATTAGGATGGCTTCTTAAAAGATACCATGATCTGACCATGGCAATCCTGATTGGTCTCATGCTTGGCTCGTTGAGAAAAATATGGCCGTGGAAAGAGACCGTAACCACTTTTATCGACAGTCATGGAAAGGAAATTCCCTCTCTCCAAAGCAATATCATCCCTTCTTCTTTTACCATAGAGGTTGTTTGTGCGCTGCTTTTTATGTTGATTGGTATTCTGGTTATCTGGGGTTTGGATCTCTGGGCACGCAAGAACGGGTAGATAAAAAAGCTCACTTCCTCCTTCTTGAACGAGCACCATTAGCCCTTTATCACACCTAGCGGCCGTAAGCGGGCTACCTTTTTTGCCAACCCGGCCATATGGACAGCCTCAACCACTAAAGAGACATCCTTATAGGCCTCGGGGATCTCCTCTTTTAATATGTTCTTTCCCCTTGATTGCACAAAGATACCCTTGTCTTCAAGCTCCCGATTTATTGCCCTCCCCTTTGCCATTTTGATGGCCTGCCTTCTGCTTAAAAGCCTGCCTGCTCCATGGCATGTGGAGGCAAAGGTTTCTTCCATAGCCTTTTGAGAGCCTGCCAATACATAGGAGTACGTGCCCATGTCACCAGGTATGAGGACCGGCTGCCCAACCTTCCTGTATCTTTGGGGGACATCTGGGTGGCCGGGTGGAAGGGATCGGGTAGCTCCTTTTCGGTGAACGCACAGGGTAACCTTTTTGTTATCTACTACATGTGTCTCTAATTTGGCAATGTTGTGGCAAACATCATAGAGAAGTTCCATCTTCAGTTCATTGGGGCCTATGTGCAGAACTTTCTCAAATGTCTCTTTTGTCCAATGCATGATTATCTGCCTGTTTGCCCAGGCATAATTTGCTGCACAGGCCATACCCGAGAGATATCTTTTCCCCATGTCAGATGTAATATACGCACAGGCTAACTGTCGATCAGGCAGAGTAAATCCTGACTCTCTCACATGGGTTCCCATCTCTTTCAAGAAATCATCGCAGATCTGATGACCAAATCCCCGTGAGCCTGTATGAATAAGTACGGTGAGCTGACCTTCAAAAAGATTAAAAACATTCGCTATTTTTGTATCATATATCTCATCAACTACCTGTATCTCCAAAAAATGATTACCAGAGCCAAGCGTTCCGAGTTCATCGTGCCCCCGTTTAAATGCCCTGTCACTTATAACCCCGGGATCAGCCCCTTTCATACCTCCATGATCCTCTGTTCTTTCTAAATCTTCTTTGTCTCCCATGCCTTGACTAATCGCCCAGGAAGCGCCCTCAACAGCTACCTTTCTCTCCTCCTTTTTTGATAGCCGTATCCTTCCTCTGGAGCCAACGCCTGTAGGGATATTTTTAAAGAGGGCTGAGACAAGCTCTTTTACCTGCTGAGGCCTGACCTCATGTGCCATAAGAGAGGTAGTCAGAAGCCTGACACCGCAGTTTATGTCGTAGCCAACTCCCCCTGGTGAAATTATTCCTTCTTCCATGTTAAAGGCTGCCACCCCTCCTATAGGGAATCCATACCCCCAATGTATATCCGGCATGGCAAGCGAGTGTTTGACAATACCAGGAAGCGTAGCCACATTCACTACCTGAACAAGGCTCTGATCGTCTTTACTATCCGGCATAAGCTGAGAGCTGGAAAAAATAAGGCCCGGCACCCTCATAGCACCAGTTTTTGGTATGAGGAAACGCCATTCATCTATCTTTTTTATTGTAAAATCCATAACTTAGTGATCAAGTGCCTAAAGCCCGCCCTGGAGCGACATGCTCAGATGAGTCTGCTAAGCCTTTATGGCACACTCCGTACCTAAATCAGCTTATTACGCCTATAAGCCAGGTCTGGGCCAGGGTGAGCTAAAGTGCCTAAAATTTTTATAATTCCTCAATCCCTTAATCCACAATCTACAAATTGTAACGCTAAATATCAAATATAATCCTTGCCTGCCACCCATCATTGACGTTATCAACTGAAATCTGATGGTAAGTCACTGCCTTTATTTCTCTTTTGACCTGATGATGTTCCGGCTCGAAAATGCTAAGAGTAAGTGTAGATCTCAGCGTGATCGGGCTGATAGATTTGATTTTAATTGAATGTACGAGTAACTTCTCACCATTAAAGAGATAGAGGATCTCCCCGAGCCATTTAACCATAAGATCAGGAAAATCTTCTCCCTGAAGGGAAACATCCTTAATAACTGTTTTCTTGCTGATATCACCCTTCACCATAAGATCAGTCATGGCCTGGGCAGCCCGGATAAAAAGATTTTTTTCATCTGTGCCCTCTACAATTATTCCCAGGTCCGCTGTATGATCAATAATCTGATAGTTCAAGGGAGTGGAATCCATAATGTTAAAATTTAATAAAGTTTCCTAGTTAAAAATATAGCTTTCTGATAGGAAAAAGTCAAAATCAATCATATTCCCCGTATTTCAAAAACTTTTCTACCATATCATTCACTTTACTATATGGCTGAAATGATCTAAATATTCTTTTTCGATAAAGACTTCTACCATAATTTTCAATAAATCTTTTGAGCCTTTTCTGCCTTTCCATATGGACCAAAATAAACCTTTCCTTTGGCATGCTTCTTTGTTAAATTTATATATAATTCTACTATTGTCCAAAATAAACCGAAATCAGCTTTTTTGGACAAATAAGTGCCTGATTTTACACAATGCCACTTTCTACTAAGAATTCAGGTTGTCTTAAGTTAAGAATGCTGTCCAAAAACTTCAAGGGTTGTAGAACTAGGTATCTTATATTAAAAACGCCTGAAGTGCCGCAAAATAAGCCCGTTTAGAGAGGCCTTTGAGTTTACAAAATGGCTAGTGTGTTCATAGGATTCAAATGCTGTCCAAAGAAAAAACCGATTTTGAACAAGACTGATATAATACATTTCAAAATCGCCATATCCCAATTTTAGGATAGAAGTGCAAATTATATGAACTACCGATATAAATATTTTGTTTATATATCATTATTGTTTTTAGCAGTGGTCCTGTATCATGCCAATTTCCTTGAAGTGCCAAAAATTATATCTTTACCTGCCATTTTAGTATCTTTTATATTTCTATTTTTGGGCTTTATCATTGGTGCTGTTGCTTGGAAAAAGATTCTAAAAAAATTTAATTACCATGTTGATTTAAATGAATGCCTTGCTGGAACTGGATTATCTATATTCGGGAAATACATCCCAGGTAAAATTTGGATAGTTATGGGAAGAGCGGCTTATATCGCAGAGAGAAGTGACTATTCACTCGGTAAATTATCGGCAATATCCTTGAATGCTCAATTCATCGATCTCTGGATAGGATTGATCCTTGGAACGATAGGTATCTTCTTTATAGGCGGCTTTCATGTATGGGGTTTTTTGACGCTGTTTATGTTGTTGGGGTTAACGGCCGTCATTTTTAGTAAAGTTGTGCACAATGCCACAGAGAGCATACTTCACACAGTTTTACGAAAAGACATAAAAATTCCAAACCTCACCATCAAATCAACTATTTTAGCAATGCCATGGTTCACTATGACTTGGATGTTCTGGTCAATAGGATTCTATATGTTTATTGCAAGCCTCACAGCAATTGATGTTCCATGGAGTGTTGGATTGGGGTTCCCCTTAGCAGGTACTCTGGGCATAATGGCTTTAATTGCTCCTGGCGGTCTTGGTGCTCGCGAAGGTGTTATGATTGGCTATCTTATCTTTGCGGGAATTCCTGCTATAGAAGCTACTACTATCGCAGTAGTTTCCAGGTTGTGGTTCTTGTTAGGCGAAATTTTTATCTTCATTTTAGGTTGGTCTTTACATAAGACATCAAATAGAGCTCTTGATAAAGCGGGTTGCAAAACATGAAATTTGGCAAATACGCTAAGATTGAAACGGAGCTAAATAAAAAATACATATCAAAAAACCCTTTGATTATTTTGCTAAACAATTACTTTTTATCGACCATTGCTTCTCTTGTGAAATCGGTTGAAAGCCCGAGAATTCTCGATATAGGCTGTGGTGAAGGAATTGTTACTCACTTTCTTATCAATAAACTGTATTTTAATTCAAATCAGATTGTCGGTCTCGACATTGAGCGAAATTGTTTGGAAATTGCACAAGACATTAACCCGGGAGCTCAATTTTTTCAAACTTCGATCTATGAACTCCCATTTCAGGATAATTCCTTCGATCTTGTTTTGGCATTGGAAATATTAGAGCATTTGGAATTTCCAGAGAAAGCAATTGAGGAACTAAATAGAGTTTCGAAGCAGTGGGTTATTATCTCCGTTCCAAATGATCGGATGTTTTGCTTAGGAAATCTATTACGCTTTAAATATCTTTCATCCTGGGGTAATACCCCAGGTCATATTCAACATTGGGGAAAAAGGACATTTAATAATCTAATTTCAAAATATCTTGATATACTTAAAATAAGAAGCCCTTTTCGTCTTTGGTTGGTGCTTCTCTGTCATAGTAGAAAGAAAATTTGATTAACGAAAGTTTATTACTTGTTGCGCAAAAAAAATCAGGATAAGGGGTGGGATTATTTGTGTGGTTTTATTTTAGATTTTTATTATACTCCATATCAAACCACATACCAAAAAAAAGTGTCTGCAGTCCGCTAATGACTGTAAAGACAAGGGCCATGGCATTTATATCAGGTATATCACCCTTTGCTGCCCAAATATAAAAAAGCCTTATTGTTAATGGAATGCTAGAAAAAAGAAGTAAAAAAGAAAGAATATAAAAGAATATAAGTGGATGAAAATCTTTAATGACATATTTAAAAAATAACCTTTTCCAGAACCCTTTGATTAAGAGCCAACTTATCTTGGGGATAACCTTAAATAATCTTATCTCCGATTTTTCTCCAATATTATACACAGGTCTTACATGTATATCTCTCACTCTAAAATCATATTGGTTTAGTTTGATAAGCATGTCATTTGGCATTCCATACCGCTTATAAATCGTATCCAAATGTAGCTTTTTAAGTACCTTTAAGGAAACGGCTGTATACCCAGTCTGAGAATCAGCAATGTGCCAGTAACCGGACGCGATTTTGGTTAAAAGGGAAAGAAACGAATTACCAAAATACCGATAATGCGGAATCATATTCCAGGCATCACCCTGAAACAGCCTATTTCCTTTGGTATAATCCGCATCCCCATTAGCAACGGGATCTAAAATATTTGTGAGATCATTTGGATCCATCTGCCCATCACCGGCCATGACAGCTGTAACATCTATTTCCAACTCTACTGCCTTTTTGTATCCTGTGACAATAGCCCCTCCCACCCCTTGATTCACTTCATGTTGAATCAGGATTACTCTTCTATCTCCCTCCGCTATTTCCTTAATAATCTCTGCCGTAGTATCATTACTTTTATCATCCACAACAATAATCGTATCCACAAGCGATGGTATTGTCGTTAATGTGTGAGCTATTAGTTTCGATTCATTATAGGCAGGGACAACTACTGCAATAGTTTTTTGTAGGTACATTATTTAACCACTCCAACTTATTTTGGTTTAATTACCTGATAATATAAGATTTTTTGGTATAAGAAGCATTTTCCTGCTAAGGTATATTCTATCTTTAATATCAGTCTATTAATTCATCTCATGTTCAAAGAAGCTGGGAATTCCAAGTTAAAGGGAAGAATACTCTAATCGAGATACTCCATATCCCCACTTGAAATAAAGCAATCTAACATGTTTCTCAAAAAATCGTTTTAGCAATTCCTGCTCCTTAATTGTAAAACTATTTTTTTTCCACCGATTAAATATATCATGGGATATAAGTAAATGGGTTATCTCCATCCTTTTTAGCCTTAGCAACAAATCTTCAGCTGAATCTGACATTTTTAGAAACTGGCGCAGTATGCTCTTATTGTTGTTCATATCAAAAATATATTCTCTATTGCAATAATATCCTCTGTTGCCCAGAAAAATAAATAATATCCTGGTATCCTCGGGAAGATTCTTGTTTATATATCTCAGAGCCGGATATTCAAAACGGTATTTTTCTATGTACTCATCACGAGTCAAGGTGCCATCAAGATAATTAAAAGGAATAACATATTTATATTGATGTAAAACATAGTTTGTATTCAACCAAAGTGCAAAGGATAAGATAACAAAAATAATAGCCAACCCTATACTTCGTGCAGATCGAGAGTTGAATTTCCTTATCGCCTCAACCGTTTTCCTTACACCAAATATCGATAATATAACTAATGGAGGAATAACTGGGGAGATATACCGAATCCTCAGGCTACTGCTGAAAAAAGCAAAAGCGAAAAATAAGACCACAAAAGTTAGCATGATCTTTTTCTCATTCCTGATAATTGCAGGATCTCTTCTTATTCCATAAAATGCAAAAAATGGGAGGAAGAAAAGGAATGGATTAAGTCTTCCATCAAAATATTGAGGATTCCCATCCTGGCCCTGAAAAAAGATTCTTACCGGCAGAAGTGCCATTTGCCACCAGGTCTCATGATAGACTAAGCTTCTATAGGCAAAAAGACCGATAGATTGTCGATCCGTGACATCTTGTGGATTAAACCAATGATCATAAAGAGGAAATATTGGGTTGGTTGTCCACAAATAATTTCTTATCATCCAGGGAGAAAAAAAGATAAAAGCTATAAACAGAAAAAGTATCCCATATCCGGCAGCCTTCAAAAAGTTTGGGTTTTTATCTTGTTGGTGTCTTAAATATAGAAATGGAACAAAAAATGTTAAGAGGAAAAGCGTAACCAAGCCATTATATTTTGTGCCTACTGCCAGACCACAGAAAGAGGCAGATAGTATTAAAAGTTTTAGAGAAAAACCTTTTTCAATCCACTTAAACAATAATAGGAGCGATGCTGTAGAAAAAAATATAATACCCAAATCAACGTATACGGTAATGGAAAGCTTTATAATAATGGGAATAGAAAGGAAAAAGATTACCCCAAGCAACGCATAGATTGCATTAATTCGACGCCTTAGATAATTGAATATGAGCCAGGCCGTGAGCAAGGCGAAACTGAAATGGATGAACTTGGGAACGATGTCATTGCCAAAATAAAGAGAAATCAAATAAAGCATATTCAAATTCATTGGGTAGTAAGAAAAAACCATTGAGGGAATTTCATACATGCCACCATGCTTAATATAGAGTTTAGGGACGGCCAAATGGTGAACAAGCGCATCTTTGCTAACAGGGGGAACAGAAGCTAAAATAGTGATAGAAATGATTAATAAGAATACTAAACCACACAAAACAATAAACAACAAATAATCAATTTCTATGTCTTTTGTTATTTTTTCGTGTGGTTTCAAAAAGTTAACGTTTTCCTTTTTTTAAGATCAGTTTTATTACTGGGCCTCTTCCCTTAATTGAAACAAGAAAGCTAACAAAAAACACAGGGATTAGTAAAAATAGCCCGATAAACAACTGAATAATAATATAAATAGATCTTCGCTGGGTCAAATTTCCCTTTAGGGCTTCATAAAATTCATTTTTAGGCCAACCCATAGCGTTTAAGATGCTCTGAAGGAGACCATACGGCCCCTGTTCAGAACAAAAATTGCTTATGTTAATAATCCTGAGGTGGGTTTCTGTCATGAGATGTCTAATTGATTTCTCATTGAAGTGATACTTGTGCCATGGAATATCTAAGTGAAACCAAAATTTCTTGAACCTTCGAGCCTCCAGACTTGAAAAATTTGGCACAGCAATAATTATGGCCCCCTTTGGGGCGAGCAATTTATGTAATTGACTCATAATTAAATGGGGATTATCCATGTGTTCCAGTGCATGCCATAAAAAAATTAGATCAAACGCACCTTCTGGCAGATTCATAGCGTTCAAATCACCTTGCAGGTAAACTATCCGGTCACTATCAAGGAATCTCTGAGCAGGATAAAAAGCATGTTCAATGCCCCAACATTGGCAGCCATACTCAAGAAATGATTTCAAAAGACGCCCTTCCGCACAACCCACATCTAAGATTTTTGGTGTTTGAGTCAAATCAGGAATCAAAGACAGATAATGCTTTGCCCTCATACGCATTATGAGTTTTCGGATTTTTTGGACACGACTGTTGAACTTATGCACATTCCTTCCGTAGTAGGAATAAATATCATGGACACGGAGAATTTCATCATTGGGTAGAGGAGACGTGCGGGTCAACTCACACATGTTACATTGAACAAGATGAAACTCTGAAAAAGTTGTTCTTGCCAAAAATAAAACTTTCGCCTCTAAGCCATGACACAAAGGGCAGGGGCCAAAGGCCTTATTATTCATATGTCTACTCCACTATTGGAAGTAAGTCGATGGCCCTCGGTATCAAAAAGGGGGTCTTCTCGGAGTTTCAGTCTATGAAGTAGGTATTTTAATGTGGTTATTAGCACCCCAACTCCATATTCTGTAGCCTTTCTTAAACCAATTGAGGAGGCCTCAGTAGAATATCGGGTGGGACAGGAAATCTCACCAATCCTGTAGCCAAAATAAATAATCTGAACCAACATTTCATTGTCAAATACAAAGTCATCAGAATTATTACCCAAGGGTAAATTCTCAAGGACCTCTCTGGAAAATGCTCGATAACCCGTATGAAATTCCGATAATTTGCTTCCAAGAATTATATTTTCACAGGCAGTCAAGAATCGGTTAGCGATATATTTGTATTTGGGCATTCCACCTTTAAGAGCCCTACCTCCAATAATGCGAGAACCTAAAACGACATCATAGACATCAAAGGCGATCATGCTGGCCATAGCCGTAATCAATTTTGGTGTATATTGATAATCGGGGTGGACCATAATTACAATATCAGCATTACGCCTTAATGCATCTTTATAACAAGTCTTCTGGTTGCGACCATAACCATAGTTTCTGTCGTGTAAGATAGTTTCAATACCCAGTCTTTTTGCTAAGGATACCGTTCTGTCGGCGCTTCCATCGTCCACCAGTAACACGCTATCCACAATATCCAGAGGAATTTCCTGATATGTCTGTTTCAATGTCCTTTCTGCATTATATGCTGGAAGGACAACAAAAATCCTTTTTCCATTTAGCATAAACTATTCAGTAAACCTCTGCCTCCTCATAGTGCCTCTCTAATGCAGAGGCGTTTATGGTCTGCTTGGTAACACAAAAATCAATAATCCTTGCTCAGTAATTTATTACGAGCCTTGCGTAATAATCCTTGTATATCCCTGTTTTTTCTCATTTCAGGATCTGGAATTTCTTCAAGAGTTATAACTGCCTTCTCATAATCTTCCATTTTCATATAAGTAACTGCGAGGTTCTTCCTCAATTGAATGGAATCTTCTGAAATATCCAGACCCTTTCTCAATGCAGAAACAGAGTTTTCATAATCGCCCACTGACCCATATGCTCCTCCGAGATTAGCCCAGAACTGGTGTTCTTTAGGGTTAAAGTGAACGGCTTTCAGAAAATGTTCTAATGCCTTATCTTGTTCTTTTAATTGAAAATAGGCCATTCCCATGTTATTGAACCATTCACCACGCTCATTATGGGTCATGGCTAATGGTTTTGCCTTATCAAGATACGATAGAGCATCATCCGGCCTGCTGGTATCAATTAATAATGCTGAGTAATTTATGTAATTGTTGGCATCCCGAGGGTATTTTTTTATAGCTATCTGAAAATATTTCTCGGCCTCCCTTATATTTCCCTCATCTAAAAGGCTTTCGGCAAATCCACCAATATAAAACGTATTATTAAAATGCAGTATTTCCTGTGTAAAAAAGGTATTCTCATCGTGCCAGAGATTTTGGTTTAAAAGATAAGAATATGTTCCAAAATAAATAATTACTGCACTGAAACCACTCATAACAACAAGACGATTTACCTTTATTAATTTTCCAAGATACCAGAGACAAGAAAAAGATAGAAATATCATAGGGAAATAAAGCCATCTCATGGATATCTTTGTCACTGCTGAGGTGTTAAGGATATTGAGAACTGGAAAAAGTGCTACAAGAAAAGCAACAAAAGAGAATAAGAGAATTTTATTTTTCCTTTCCCTCCACAAAAAAAAGGCTAAAAAACCAAGGCAAATAAAACCAGTAAAGGCCTTCCAACTCAAATAATTATCAGGATACTGAATGATAAAACTGTGTAAACTGTAAGGAACAAGAATCAGTTTAAGGTTGTATATAATCAACAATGGGATAAAATAAAGATTCTTCCAAACATTAGGTGTCGAAATAGGTGTCAATGCAGATCCAGTAACATTGACTCTAATGATAAAATAGAAGAATAGTATAAAAATAAAGGGAAGATAGCCAAAAATTTCATCTTTACAAATCTTTTTATTGTGTACCATAAGTCTATTGTATAAAAAAAATATAGGCAAAAGCATCACAGCAAATTCTTTGCAAAATAGGGCCGCCACAAAGGAAAGATAGGAAAGAAATTGTGCCCAAATCTTTTTCTCCTCAGAATTCTTCAGATAATAATAGAATGATATCAGAGAAAAAAGTGTAACCAGGATATTGTTCCTTGAACTGATCCAAGCGACTGATGCTGTATTTACCGGATGAAGGCCAAACAGGAGGGTTACTGAAAAAGGTATGAAGCTTTTACCCAGCATTTTCCTGAGGAATTGGTAAAGCATTATACAGGTTAAGAGATGCAGTATGAGATTTGTTGCTCTAAAACCTGAAGGTCTCATTCCCCATATTTTATAATCGATTGCATAAAACAGGTTTACAAGGGGGCGATAATAGCCTGTATGATATCCAGAAAGACTCTGATCGCTAACACCATCCTCATGTGAAAGATAGTGAGCTGGCCTGCTAAATTCTCTAATAAAAAGGTTATCCTTGACCAGAGGTCTGTCATCCAGTATAAACTCACCTGAAAAGGTGGGTAGATAGGAGGCTGTTATTAATACACAGAGGACAAGAAGTGGAAGTATTCTATTCTTATATTGCGTGCTTGGTTGAAACAAACTTGCATTATCCCTTTACTGAATAAGAGGAAATTATGGGAATTCTAAATCTCCAACCAGAAGGAAATCTATCAAGTTGCCGTAAGTATGTTTTTGCCTTTATTGCTTTGTCTATCATAATTCTCACTACATATTCCAACACATTTCATTCCTCGTGGCACTTTGACGATGAAAAAATCCTTAAGAACGGACAGCTGCATCTTACCGAGCTTAACTGGCAAAACATTAAAAAGGCATTTTTTTCCTTACCTAAGCAACCAGGGAAACTGTATCGGCCTATTTCATGCTTTAGTTTAGCCCTTAATTATTACTTCAGCAAGGATAAAGTATTTGGTTACCATTTAGTTAACGTAATTATCCACTATATCACAGCCGTTTTTCTATTTCTCTTTATGTACAATTCCTTAAACCTCCCTATCATAAAAGCAAAATATAGTAATCACTCCTTTTCTATAGCACTTCTGGCATCTCTCTTTTGGGCATCTAACCCTATACAAACACAGGCAGTAACGTACATTATTCAGCGTATGGCGAGCATGGCCGGTATGTTTTATATCATCTCTATATACTTTTACATGAAGGCGAGAATAGCCGAAATACCCCACATAAAAATCATCTTCCTTAGTTTGTGTGTCATCGCAGGACTTATGGCAATGGGAAGCAAAGAAAATGCATTCATGCTTCCTGTAAGTATATATCTTTTTGATCTTTTTCTTATCCAAGGTCTCACAAAAGAAACTTTGAAAAAAAATGTTAAACCTGCTTCTTTAATTATTTTTCTGATCATATGCATAGGTATAACCTATTATTTTCTCTCTGATCAAGACCTATCCATACTAAGTCTCTATAGAGAAAGGACCTTTAACTTAAAGGAAAGATTGCTTTCAGAACCCAGGATTATCCTCTTTTATCTCTCCCTCATATATTATCCTATCCCTACGAGGCTATCTATAGACCATGATGTAACCATTTCGAAAACATTACTAAGCCCGCCCACTACTTTATTCTCTATTTTATTCATAGTCGTAATATTGTTCTTTGCGTTTTATCTATCAAGGAGACGTCCTTTTATTGCATTTAGCATAATCTTCTTTTTCTTAAACCATCTCATTGAATCTTCTTTTCTTCCCCTTGAATTAGTATTTGAACACAGAAACTATATCCCTTCCATGTTGCTCTTTATCCCTGTGGTCGTCCTGTTGCTAAAAGCAATCGAGTATTACTCTTCCAAAAAACCACTCCAAATAGTAATTATAATCTTTATTGTTTGCGTAATTGTTAGCCAGGGGCATTCTACTTTTATACGTAATGCCCTTTGGAAAACTGAAGAAAGCCTTTGGATGGCTGCGACAGAAAAAGCACATGAGCTCTGGCGTCCCTGGCACAATCTCGGAAAATATTATGGCGAAAAAAACATGCACAAAAAGGCATTGGCTCATTATCTTACGGCTTTAAGAAAAAAGATCATCATTAATCCGCTAGATAAACACCTGACCCTTTATAATATCGGCGTAGAGTATCATAAAATGGGACAAAAAGATAAAGCCTTCTTATACTATCTCAAGACTGAACGAATATATCCCTCTTTACCAAAAATGCACAATAATAAAGGGGTAATATTGGCAGAAAAGGGACGTGGTGAAGAAGCTATATACGAATTTAATGAGGCCATTCGATATAATAAGAATCTACACCAGGCCTATAGTAACCTCGGGTTTTTACTGTTAAAAATGGAACGAATTGAAGCGGCGATCCAGCAATTGGAGATGGCGCTTAAATTAAAGCCTGACAATGTCTCCACTCTATTAAGGCTGGGATATGCTTATAGAAAAAAAGGGGTATATGGTAAGGCTTTCATCCAATATAAAAGAGCTCAAGAACTAGCCCCTCACGACGCAAGGGTATTGCTTTATCTTTCCGAAATATACTTAATAAAAGGAATGAATGTGCAAGCAGACAGATCACTCGAACAGTTCATAGAGATATCAAAAGGCACTGACCTTCGTGTGTTGTTGGAAGAAATAATAGAAAAAGGAGAGAAATTCGACAAAATACAGGTTGATAAGAAGGTTCTTCTAAGGCTTCTATCAAAAGTATATCTCAAGAAAAAACCTCTTATCTCTTCACTAAAGGTATACCTGGATAAGAACATTAATGGCACAGGCGAGGGAGAGGTGATTCCCTAAACTAAATGGGAAAGCATCAGGGGCTGCGTCAAATAAGTCACCAATACTTTTTGAAGATTACAGCTTACGAAGTAATTGTTCCTCCAGGACCTGTAATTGTAAAGGTCTTGTTCCCCTTGGGATGAGAAGAAGTCATTGTATAACCACTCGTAGTCACTGCTGTTATAGCGAAAACAACATTTTCGGAAAGGAAAAGATTATATGTGGCTCCTATAAGAGTACCTGTCGTTGCGGTATATTCCCCCGTATCCACAAAATAGGCTTCCTGGGCTGTGGCTGCATTTCTAAGGTCAGCAGTGGCCGCTGCGTGAAATGACATTATCCTCTATGCACTAAACTGAGGGATAGCGATAGCTGCCAAAATACCAATGATCGCAATAACGATCATCAATTCAATCAGCGTAAAGCCTTTTTCATCTTTTTTTCTTAAACCTATTACCATCTCTCCCGTCTCCCGATTCTCCCTTCTATATCAATCGAGTGACATTATTCACCTGGGTCGAGAGAAATCAGTACGCTAGTTTATAAAAAGGGATCGGTGCTAAATCAAATAAGCCATCGATCCCTTAGATAATCTAGGTCGTCTTACGGACTAATCTTGCCACCAGGACCTGTCAGTGTATAAGTGAGATTTCCCTTGGGATGAGTAGAAGTCATTGTATAACCACTCGTAGTTGCTGCTGTTATAGCGAAAACAACATTTTCGGAAAGGTAAAGACCATATGTGGGTCCTATAAGAGTAGCTGTCGTTGCGGTATATGCCTGCGTATCCACAAAATAGGCCTCCTGGGCTGTCGCTGCATTTCTCAGGTCAGCAGTGGCCGCCGAGTTAAATGCCCTTATCCTGTATGCACTGAACTGAGGGATAGCGATAGCAGCCAGGATACCTATGATGGCGATAACGATCATCAACTCAATCAGCGTAAAACCTTTTTCATTTTTATTAATTAATTTTGTTAACATTGTAACCTCCTATATTGTTTTAATATAATCAACTACTACAAAGTAAATTAAGTGTATGCTCGGAAATCACCTCCTTTCGTTTTAAGATTGGTTAAATAGTTTAGTTGTTAAATAGTTAAATAGTTTACTAATTATTATATACAAATATCGTGCCATAAAATAGGATATTATACCTTTATTATAAAATATCTTTTATTTACAAATAGTTAGATACTTTCTTTTTATACTTTTAAAAAATAAAATGCGTTTCAGGTAGTGTCATATAGTAATTAATAGTGAAAAAATCGGTGATTTTCACCAAAAAAAGGTGATTTTCATCCTCGTATGTGTTTTCCTCACACTGATTTTTTACACTTTAAAGACTAACGGTTTAATTTTGTGAGACGATATTTTAGGGAATCAACAGTAACACCCAATAGCTGCGCTGCTCCTTGTTTTGAGCCTTGAGCCATTTCCATGGCCTTGAGGATATAATCCCTTTCTATATCAGCCATGACTGTATCAAGCTCAATTCCATCAGGGCCTATGTCAGTGCGGCGTCTATCTTCCTTTATTCTAACCTTTTTAAAATTAGAAAGTGTCAGGCTCTGAGGCAAAACAATATTGGATGTCTCCAGCGCCACACTCCGCTCAATTATATTCTCTAACTCCCTTACATTACCTGGAAAAGGGTATTTGCTTAGTATATCCATTGCATAGGTAGATACCTTATTTATATCTTTGCCCAAATCCTTGGAGCATTTCACCAAAAAGCTGTGAGCCAAAAGAGGCAAATCCCCCTCTCTTTCTCTTAAAGGTGGCATGGGAATCTCAATAACATTCACTCTAAAGAAAAGATCTTCCCTAAAACCTCCTGACATTACCTCTTTTTCAAGACTCTTATTTGTAGCAGATATGAATCTCACATCTACCGTTCTCTCCTGAGTTTCTCCAATCCTTGTAAAGGTCTTTTCTTGGATCACCCTCAGGAGCTTAACCTGAATGGCTGGAGTTAACTCACCTATCTCATCAAAAAATACCGTTCCTCCATCCGCTGCCTCAAAGAGACCAGCCTTATCTGTGCTTGCCCCGGTAAATGCTCCCTTCTTATACCCAAAAAGTTCACTTTCAATTAATGTCTCAGGAATCCCCGCACAATTAATAACAACAAAGGGCTTATCACTCCTCAGGCTCTGTTCATGTATAGCCCTCGCTACAAGCTCCTTGCCTGTACCGGATTCCCCGGAAATAAGGATGTTTGTCTTTGTAGTCGCAACCCGTCTGATCAGGTCATAAATCCTCTTCATTTGAGGGCTCTCACCGATTAAACACCCAAAATGGTACCCTTTCTGTAAATGATCCTCATCCTCAACCCTTGTAACAGTCTTTTTATGAAGGGCATCTCGAACAATCTTTTTAAATTCACCAACCTCAAAGGGTTTTGGGATATAATCGTAAGCCCCATCCTTCATGGCCTCAACAGCTGTCTCTGCTGTGGCAAATGCCGATATAATTATTACCGGGGCTTCTGAATTAACCTCTTTTGCCTTTCTCAGCACCCCTAAACCATCTACGGCATCCATTCGAATATCAGTGATAATCAAATCAAATGTTTCTCTACCAAGAATACTACAGGCCTCCTCACCATTAGATGCACAACGTACAGTGTAGCCTTCCTTGGCTAATAAAATCTCAAGGAATTCCCTCATGCTTAATTCATCATCAACTACCAAGATTGAGCTTATTGTCGCTTTGTCATTGGTCATTTTTTATTTGTCATATTTCATTGTTAAATATCAGGATTGAGTTCAGTAGAGTTCCACACAATCCTTCCTCCAACCATAGTAAGTATGGCCTTGCCTTTCATCTTCTGGCCAATAAAAGGTGAATTATGGCTTTTTGATTGAAAGCTGTCTTTCTGTAGCACATATTCATTGTTTGGATCTATTATTGTCAAATCTGCCTCTTTTCCCTCTTCAAGGGTGCCACCTTTTATGCTAAGAATAGAGGCAGGATTACAGGAAAGCTTTGCTATGGCTGAAGTGAGATCCATCACCCCTTCCCTTACTAAGGCTAAGGTAAGGGGTAAAGCCGTCTCTAGGCCAATTATTCCAAATGCTGCCTTATCAAACTCTATATCTTTCTCAATAGGGCTGTGGGGGGCATGATCTGTTGCAATAACATCTATTACGCCATCAGAAAGTCCTCTTTTTATGGCCTCTACATCCTTGGGTTCTCTCAATGGGGGATACATCTTGGCGTTAGTATTAAAGCCAATCACAGCTGTGTGGTCAAGACTAAAATAATGGGGAGCTGTCTCAGCCGTTACAGGAATTCCTTGCTCTTTGGCTTGTCTAATGAATTCAACCGATCCTTCGGTACTCACATGGGCAATATGAACAGGATATCCCGTTAACTTTGCTAAAAGTATCTCCCGTACCACCATTATCTCCTCTGATGCCGCTGGAATCCCTGTTAAACCAAGCTTTGTAGAAATAGTCCCCTCATGCATAACGCCCTTACTTGACAGATCAAGATCTTGACAATGTGAAATAACCGGTAAATGAAAAAACCGTGCGTATTCAATTGCCCTTCTCATGAGTTCACTGTTAGTTACCGGCCTCCCGTCATCAGATACCGCCACAGCACCTGCCTGTTTAAGGTCACCAAATTCAGTTAATGCCTCGCTCCTCGAACCCATGCTTATAGCTGCAATGGGATAAACCCTTATCAAGTTAGCTTTTCGTGCCCTCTCCACTATGAATTCCGTAACGGATCGTGAATCATTGATTGGACGTGTATTCGGCATACATGCCACAGCAGTAAATCCTCCTGCAGCAGCTGCGTGGCTTCCGGTGACAATTGTCTCTTTGTACTCCTCACCTGGCTCCCTGAAATGCACATGCATATCAATGAGACCAGGAGTAATTATCATTCCAGATGCATCTATGGTCTTTACATCCATAGCATTAGGAGGATTATATTTCCCGGGGGGAAGAATGTTTTCAATCTTTCCCTTTTTTATAACAATATCCAGTTTCTTCTTTGTTTCAGAACGAGGATCTACTAATTCTCCGTCCTTAATCCAGGTTATCACCCTTACCTCCTCCAATTAATAGGTAAAGAAGGGCCATTCTTATGGCTACACCATTGCTCACCTGATCAAGAATCACAGAAAAGGGACCATCAGCCAAATCTCCTGTTATCTCAACACCCCTATTGATAGGACCTGGATGCATTATGATGACATCCTTTTTTGCCCCTTTGATGAGCTGCGTATTTAATCCAAAAAAAATAGCATACTCTCTCAGGCTCGGAAATAGAACCTTATCCTGCCTTTCGAGTTGAATCCGCAACAGCATGATAACATCTTTATTTTTTACTGCCTTTACCGGATCGAGGATTACTTTTACCCCTAATGATTCGACATCAACTGGAATCATGGTTGGAGGGCCCGATATTGTCACCTCTGCACCCATTTTCCTCAAGCCTATTATATCGGATCTCGCTACCCTGCTGTGAGCTATATCGCCAATGATAACGACGCGTAATCCCTTTATCCTGCCCTTCTTTTTCTTAATAGTAAATAGATCAAGCAATGCCTGAGTGGGATGCTCATGAATTCCATCTCCCGCATTTATTACCCCTGAATCAACATATCGAGCTAAAAGATGCGGGGCACCACTGGAAGAGTGTCTAAGGATAATAATATCTGGATTCATCGCCTGAAGATTGCGTGCAGTATCAATAAGTGTCTCCCCCTTTACCATACTGCTGTCTGTTGCTGAAAGACTTAATGTATCTGCACTGAGTCTTTTTGCAGCCATTTCAAACGATGCCTTTGTTCTGGTGCTTGGTTCATAAAAAAAATTGACAATACTTTTACCCCTTAATGTGGGGACCTTTTTTATATCTCGTGAGGAGATCTCCATCAATGAATCAGCAGTATCCAATATAAGATTTATATCGCTCACTGACAATTGATCCATTCCCAATAGGTTTTTATGATTAAATTTATACATTTATATAAAAGTGCCTAAAGCCTGCCCCGGCGCGACGTGCTTAAATCAAACTATTAAGATTATAAGACGCTATGTGCTCTTATCAACCTATTAAAATTATAGGCCAGCCTGCCCTGGTGCGACTTCCCTGGCAAATGTTGCAATCGCTGTAGTATTTCTGTAGATTAAGCAGCATAAGCTAAGCATTGCAAACCAGGTCTGGGCCAGGGGTCTGGGCCAGGGTGACCTAAAGTTAAAAGTGCCTAAAGTTAAAGAGGATCTGTTGTCCGTTGTACCGCAATGATCATCTTTTTGACAACGTACAACTGACAACAAACAATGACTATTGTGTAAAAAAAGCCCCCTTCCCAATACGTCGGTAAGGAGGCTTTTTGAAAAAAATAATAAATATTCTTTTGAGCTTCACTTTCTTCTCTTTTCTGCTCAACATTTTCTATTTATGGTTTCTCTACCTTCTCCTTTTCATCTTCAGGAACCTTCTTTTTTCCTTTCGAGGTAACCTTTTTATCTGAAACCTTCTCGGTAATCTTCTTTTTACCCTTTATATCTTTTTTCCCGGTCGTTTTTCTTGGCTTCTTCTCCTCATGTGCCAGTAATAACTGGATAATTGCTAAAGGCGCATTATCACCGCTCCTATGACCTGTCTTTAAAATCCTGACATACCCACCCTGATGGTCTACAAGACGATCTTTTATCTGATCAAATAATTTATGGGCAACTGATTTATCTATAATATAGGAAAGCGCCCGACGTCGCGCATGAAGATCCCCTCTTTTGGCTAAGGTAATCATCTTTTCAGCGATAGGCCGTAACGCCATTGCTTTCGCATGTGTTGTTGAAATTTCCTCATGTTGGAAAAGAGAAGTGACCAAGTTTCTTAAAACAGCTCTTCGATGACCTGAATCACGGCCCAATTTTTTTCCTGCCTTTCTGTGTCTCATTAATCCTGATCCTCTTTCTTCTCTCCCCCTTCTTCCTCTTCTTCCTGTTGAGGAAAGGGAAATTCTTCCAGTTCCATGCCAAACTGCAGATCCATTTCCTCCAGGATTCCCTTTATCTCATTCAGGGACTTTCTCCCAAAATTCTTGGTCTTTAGCATTTCACTTTCTGTCTTCTGGACCAACTCGTAAATATGCTTTATATTGGCATTCTTCAGACAATTGGATGAGCGTACAGAAAGTTCGAGCTCGCTTACAGATCTAAAGAGATTTTCATTTATCTTCTCTTCCTCTTCTTTTTCCTCTTTTTCTACTTCTGCCTCTTCTTCTTCCTCAAAATTGATAAAAGGGGTAACCTGTTCCTTTAAAATTTTTGCAGCAAAAGCTAATGCATCTTGCGGGATTACTGTTCCGTCTGTCCAGATCTCTAAGGTCAACTTATCATAATCAGTCCTCTGCCCGACTCTTGCATTCCCAACTACGTATGTAACCCTCCTGATGGGTGAAAAAAGAGCATCGATAAATATTACGCCGATTGATTGATCTTCTGTTGCATTCTTTTCTGCAGGAACATAACCCCGCCCGGTTTTAACAGTCATTTCTGCATGTAAAACAGCATCTTTATTGAGGGTGGCGATATGGTGATCTGGATTCATTACCTCCACTTTTCCGTCACAGATTATATCGCCAGCTGTTACTACCTTTCCCCCCTTATTATCCAGAAAAATTTTAATTTCTTCTTTCTCATCAATAACATTAAGGTTTACTTCCTTTAAATTTAAGATGATATCAGTTACATCTTCTTTTACTCCAGGAATAGTGGTAAACTCATGCGGTACACCATCAAATTTTATAGAAACAATTGCTGCTCCCTGAAGAGACGAAAGGAGAATTCGTCTCAATGAATTACCAAGAGTAATCCCGAAACCTCTCTCCAATGGCTCACAAACAAATTTCCCATAGAAATCGGTGGATGTTTCGGTTTCGATTTCTATCGTCTGGGGTTTAATCAAATCTCTCCAATTTCTCTGAAATAGCTTTTTCATAAATATACATTACCTCACGGAAAGTGCCTAAAATTTAAAGTGCCTAAAATGAGCTAAAGTCATAAAAATTGATAACTAAAGTGTCCAAAGTACAAAATCTCAAAATGAAAAACTGGAAAGTAATCTTTAAAATCCCTAACTTTAGGCACTTTAAATACTTTAGGCACTTTAGCTCATTTACTTGGAGTAGAGCTCAACGATAAGTTGCTCATTAATAGGCATGGTCAACTCTTCACGATTGGGAAAGGCCTTAACTGTCCCACGAAAATTATCTCCATCAATCTCTAACCATGAAGGCATTTCTCGCCTCACAAATGTCTCCTTTGCCTCCAGAATGACTGGAATCTTCCAGCTCTTTTCTTTTAATGCTATTACATCCCCTTGTCTTGCTTGGAAAGAGGGTATATTTACCTTCCTTCCATTCACAGTGAAATGATTATGTCTCACCAGCTGCCCTGCCTGATTCCTGGAGGAAGCGAATCCCATCCGATATACAATATTATCCAATCGACGTTCTAATAATACCAAAAGATTTGTACCTGTAATGCCCTTCTGCCTATCAGCCTTTACATAATACCTTCGAAACTGCTTTTCTAATATCCCATAGATTCTTTTTGCTTTTTGTTTTTCTCGCAACTGTATCCCGTAATCAGAGATCTTTCCACCTCTCCTTTGTCCATGCTGACCCGGGGCATAAGAACGCCGTTCAAAGCCACATTTGTCAGTATAACACCTATCACCTTTTAGGAATAGTTTAAGTTTTTCACGCCTGCACAACCGGCATGCAGCCTCAATATATCGAGCCAATATTTTCCCTCCTTACACCCTTCTCCTTTTTGGTGGTCTGCAACCATTATGAGGAATTGGAGTCACATCCCTAATCATGGTAACGGAAAAACCATCCATTTGCAGTGCCCGTAAGGCCGCCTCCCTTCCCACTCCAGGACCCTTAACTCGAACCTCGGCAGTTTTTAACCCCATTGCCATTGCCTTTTTTAATGCACTCTGCGCTGCTAATTGGGCAGCAAAGGGAGTGCTCTTTCTCGAACCTTTAAAACCTACCTGTCCTGGACTCGATGAGGCTACCACATTACCATTCATATCAGTGATGGTAACAATCGTGTTATTAAAGGTAGATTGAATATGAACAATCCCAGTAGAGACAATCTTCTTTTCTTTTTTACTTTTACTGCCTTTTCCTCTCTCCTTGGCCATTATCCCTCCGCAGGTTTATTTTCTACGTCTTCCAATTATCCTTCTCGGTCCCTTCCTTGTTCGCGCATTCGTATGAGTTCTCTGGCCCCTTGCTGGAAGACCTTTTCTATGCCGTAATCCCCTATAGCATCCCATATCCATCAGGCGCTTGATATTCATGGATATTTCACGTCTTAAGTCTCCTTCAACCTTATAGGATTCATTAATAACGTTTCTTATTTTTGTTACTTCCTCTTCACTCAGTTCATCTGATTTGGCACCCCAATCCACTCCAACCATATTCAAAATTTTCTGAGAATTACTTCTGCCTATACCATAGATATAGGTCAACGCTATCTCGGCTCTCTTTCCCTTTGGTAAATCAACACCAGCGATTCTGGTCAATGTGGTCTCCTTGAATAGTTTCTTGAGTTTCTTGGCTTATTAACAAACCTCACGTACAACAGAAACCTTATTAGCCTTGCCTCTGTTTGTGTCGAGGATTATCACAGATCACCCTCAGCACACCTTTTCTCTTAACTATCTTGCAATTCTTACATCTTTTTTTTATGGATGACCTCACCTTCATACTCTATCTCACGCTCCTTAATCCCTTTTTCATAAACCCCTCATAATGCCTGGTCAATAGATGGCTCTCAATCTGGGTAATAGTATCCATACCGACACCAACTACAATCAAAAGGCCCGTCCCTCCAAAATAAAAAGGGATATTGAGTCTGTACACTAAGAGTTCAGGCAAAATACATATAATAGATACGTAAATTGCTCCACTAAATGTTATCCTTGTGAGCACTCGGTCAATATACTCGGCCGTACTTTTACCAGGCCTAATGCCAGGTACAAATCCACCATACTTTTTCAGGTTATCTGCGACCTCGGTTGGATTAAAATGAATGGCCGTATAAAAATAACAAAAGAAAATTATAAACCCTACATAAAGTAAGGTATATATTAGATGACCTGGCGCCAAGGAACTTACAATAGTCTGAAGCCAACCAATCTGTTTAACACTTAAAAAGCCTGCTATTGTAGCCGGAAACATAATAATGGAAGAGGCGAATATTGGGGGAATAACGCCTGCAGTATTAACCTTTAATGGAAGATGGGTGCTTTGCCCCCCATACATCTTTCTACCTATAACCCTTTTTGCATACTGGACTGGTATCCGTCTCTGCCCTCTTTCAACAAAAACAATAACCCCAACAATTGCTATCATAAAAACGACTAAAATAAGACCAAAAAAAGGGCTCATCTCTCCAGTACCCATCAGGCGAAATGTATTGCCAACACCTGAAGGTAACCTAGCTACAATCCCTGCAAAAATGATTAATGAAATACCGTTTCCAATTCCCCTCTCTGTTATCTGCTCACCAAGCCACATCAAAAAAGTTGTACCAGCAGCCAATGTTATCATAGTCATCAGCCTAAAGCCCCACCCGCCTAAAGGAACAATCAAGGCTCCTTCAGGGCTTGTCATGCTTTCAAGGCCAACTGATATGCCAAGACCTTGTATAAGACTAAGTAGTACCGTCCCATAGCGTGTATATCGTGTAATCTTTTTCCGCCCAGCTTCTCCCTCCTTTTTCAATTTCTCTAAATGGGGAACTACCACTGTGAGGAGTTCGAGGATAATGGCCGCACTTATGTACGGCATTATACCTAAGGCCATAACTGACAGCCTTCGTAAAGCCCCACCTGAAAACATATCAAAGAGACCAAACAAGGTTCCCTGTCTGTCAGTGAAGAAAGCAGCCAAAGCTGCTGAATCAATACCAGGCGTTGGAATATGGCACCCAAGCCTGTACACGGCCAGCAATAAAAAGGAAATAATTATCCTCTTTTTTAACTCAGGAATCTTTGTGATATTTTGAAAACCGCCAATTACCATGAGACTATCTCTATCTCGCCACCAGCAGATTCAATCTTTTTTTTCGCTGTCTGGCTGGCTTTATTAACCTTTATCTTTACTGGGTAAGATATTTCCCCTTCCCCCAAAAGTTTCACTGCAAGGGCCTTTTTTAACAAACCGCTCTTACGCAATGTCTCATCGCTAATTAATTCACCCGGCTTAAAATATTTGAGATCTTTTATATTTATAATCTCATACTGTTTCTTAAAGATATTTGTAAAGCCTCGTTTCGGAATTCTTCTCTGCAGAGGCATTTGTCCACCTTCAAACCCTAAATGGACCCCTCCGCCAGAACGTGAGTTTTGTCCTTTTGTTCCTTTACCTGCGGTTTCTCCACTTCCTGTGCCTTTTCCTCTACCGATTCTTTTTCTCTTTTTCCGAGAACCTTTTGGCAATGTCAATTCATTCAATTTCATATAGACTCCTGTAAAACTATCCGTGCTCAGGTCAATATTTCCTCTGCAGTCTTCCCCCTTGATCTCGCTATCTCCTCTGGAGTTCTTAAGGACATAAGTCCATTAATGGTAGCCTTGACCAAATTATGGGGATTATGTGAACGTAAGCATTTGCTCACAATGTTCCTCACGCCAGCCACCTCTAAAACTGCCCTGACAGCTCCTCCAGCTATAATACCAGTTCCAAGGCGAGCTGGCTTAAGCAGAACAGAACTCGAGCCGCAGACACCGACTACTTCATATGAAATAGAATCTTTGAGAAGTGAAACTGGCCTCATATCCTTCTTGGCCTTTTCCCCTCCTTTTCTTATTGCCTCTGGTACTTCATTTGCCTTTCCAAGTCCAGCGCCTACCATACCTTTCCCATCGCCAGCAACTACTATAGCACTGAAGGAAAACCTGCGGCCCCCTTTTACAACTTTTGCCACTCTATTAATATACACAACCTTCTCGATTAATTGGACATCTTCATCTTCTGTAATCAATTACTTCTCCTTTTACTTTGAAAATGGAAATTAGAAATTTGAAACTTGATACTTCTTCCTGCTTCCTTGTTGTCGTATTTCATCTATCCCGTTTCAAGTTTCACGTAACTAAAATTTCAAACCATTCTCTCTTGCCGCATCAGCAAGCGCCTTCACACGCCCATGAAAGAGAAAGCCATTCCTGTCAAAAACAACCTCTGTAATACCCTTTTTTACCCCTATCTTTCCAATAGCCTCGCCAACCAATATCGCACCTTTTATGTTACCGCTAATACCTTTGGTGTTCGACTTAAGATCCTTAGATATTGTTGAGGCTGTTAACAGAGTCCTCCCTGCAGTGTCGTCTATGATTTGGGCATATATATGCCTCGCTGATTTAAAAACAGTCAAACGTGGTCTATCAGGTTTCCCTTGTATTTTCCTTCTCACCCTCTTCTTCCTTTTCAAACGAGCCAATCTATTTTCTTTAATACGAATCATAATGAATGCATAAATTAAAAAAATAATTTTAGGCTTTTGCCCCTGTTTTTCCTGCCTTTCGTCTCACCTTTTCTTCTAAATATTTAACACCTTTTCCTTTATACGGCTCTGGGGCTCTAAAACTTCTAATCTCGGCTGCGGTAATCCCTAAAAGTTCCTTGTCTATCCCGCTCAAAATCACCTTATTTTTTTGATCAAGCTGCACTTCTATACCACGTGGAATATCATATTTAATAGGATTTGAATAACCCAGGTTAAATACCAATTGATTTCCTGAAAGTTCAACCCTATATCCTACACCAATTATCTCAAGGGTCTTTTTAAACCCCTCGCTCACGCCTAAAACCATATTGGCTATCAACGAGCGGAAAAGGCCTGAAAGTGATTTAGATTCTTTCGAGTTATCAGAAATTGACACTGCTATCTGCGAATTATCTATATTTAATGCTACTTTAGGATGAATAAGGCGGCTTAATTCCCCTTTTGGGCCTTTCGCGGACAACGTTCTGCCATCAAACGTAATCTCTACCTCTTTCGGTACAATAATCGGCTTTTTACCTATTCTTGACATGATCTATATTCTATCAATGTATTAAA
>DATKWM010000158.1:0-11790 GCA_035529575.1 Desulfatiglandales bacterium | reverse complement strand
TTTTTACCTATAGAAGTTTTTCTTACAGGTCTTGGTGCAACTATATTCATGATCAGGGTCTTTGGTGAAATCTTAACAGAAAGAGGTCTCTTAAAAGCATTTAACTCCACTAATGCTACAACTGAATGTAGAATTAATGCACATAAGAAAGCAAAAATGAGCGATCGACTCAAGGCTGGCTCTCCATCGTGGTCTGCAAAGAAATCCTGTGTATATCGGCCATTCTTATCTGATCCAACACTTTGACTAACAACTGGCATGAAACCTTTCTATCGGCAAAAAGGAGAATCCCTGGGCTCTTGTGCCCTTTTGCTCTACGTTTTAAAAGCCGGGCAAGACCTTTTAAGGGTGTCCGATCATCATCCACCAATATTTCACCGCTCTCTTTGATGGTTACAGATAATACTAGCTCTTTTTCTATGCTGGAAGATGAAGAAACGGGTAAATTTACAGGTATACCCCTATGAATAGCCATAGAAAGCATTGCATAGATAAAAAAAACAAGCAGAAGAAACACAATATCGATCAAAGGGAGAATCTCAATCCTGGCCCTTCTCTGCGCCCCACGATTAACCTTCATGGGATATTTCTTCCTTTTCTATGTTATTGTTTGCCTGATTAAGTTTCTCAAAAACTATCTCCAGGCTTGTAGCGTACTTTTCTATGGTTGTTGCTGCCTTTTCAACCCTGGAATTAAAATAGTTAAAAGGAAAGAGTGAAAGGATAGCTATTCCTAATCCAGAGGCAGTTGTTATAAGGGCCTGAGCGATCCCAGCTGTTACTGCCTGGGGCTCCTCGATTCCTGCACTTCCCAGCATTTCAAAGGAAAGAATAATTCCAATTACCGTCCCAAAAATACCCAGCAAAGGAGAAACAGTGATTATGGTATCAAGTATGGGAAGATACTGCCTCATTCTGTCTAATTCATCCGAGGCAGCTGTCTCCATTGCCTTTGCTATACTAAACTCTCTATGGAGGATACCTGCTACCAGGATCCTTATAATAAAATCCTTTGAATTTCCGATTCTTGCCCTTACCGTTTCCCAATTGCCCCTTTCAGCTAAAGATAAAACCTCATTAACCAGGGCCTGGTCTCTCCTATAATCCTCACCTATCCAGAAAATTGTGCGCTCAATTATCACTGTCAGGGCTATTATTGAGCAAATCAAAAGGGGATACATTATAGGACCGCCTTTAATGAATAAATTGATCATACTGTCTCCTCTTTGCTCTCTTTTCTTTTTGAAAGAATCGTAACCCTGGGTGTTTTGGTAATCGGATTGTTGTCAACAAGCACCGGACACTGATATACCGTGCTTATATTATCAGCAGTTATCACCTCAGAAGGTTCACCTATTTTATAAACACCTCCCTTGTTCAAAAGAAGCATTCTATGACAATATTGTGCAGCAAGACTGATATCGTGTGAAATAAGGATCACGCTGAGTCCTTGTGTCAGAGTTAAATATGAAATAAGTTCAAATATCTCTACCTTGTGCCGTATATCAAGGAAAGATGTTGGTTCATCCAACAGGATTATTTGCGCCCTTTGGGTTAATGCCCTTGCAATCAGTACACGCTGCTTCTCTCCTCCTGACAGTTCATGTATAGAGCGTGTTGCCAGGTTAAGGGTGCCGGTAAACCTCATAGATTGATTCGCTATCTCCAGATCTTCCTTTCCCTCAAAAGGAAAGATGCCTAAATGAGAAAAACGACCCATAAGTACCACCTCAGAGACCAAAAAAGAAAATCTAAAGGTTTCCTCCTGTGGTACCATGGCAATACGTCTGGCGATATCCCCTCTTCTATATCTGGATAGAGGTTTATTACAAAGTAAGATCTCACCCTTCTGTATCTTGAGGAGGCCATCCATAATCTTTAACAAGGTGCTTTTGCCTGATCCGTTTGGACCTATTATCCCTACAATCTCACCCTTTTTAAGCTCAAAATCTATTCCTTCAAGACACCACTGGCTATCATACCTAAAATAGACATCTCTTAGGATCAACTCTGAGTCCATTGGCTTCCTCGTGACTTTAAAAGATATATAAAGAAAGGGGCCCCTAAAAAGGCGGTAATTACCCCTACTGGTAATTCACTGGGAGATATGATTGTGCGTGCCAATGTATCTGCCGCTATCAAAAAAACAGCACCCCCAAGGGAAGAGGCCGGTATCAATAGCCTGTGATCAGAGCCAAGAATCATCCTCATCAGGTGCGGGACAATCAGACCAACAAAGCCTATTATTCCAGAAAAAGATACAGCTATACCGATAATTAAGGATATTCCAAGGAATGATATCCATTTTAACAATTCTACCTCAACACCCATCTGAAGAGCAGACTCCTCACCTCCTACTATAAGGTTAAGGTGACGAGAAAAGATATAAATTACACCCGAGACAATGAGGATAAATGGAAGGCTGATTGATAGCTGAACGTATTTGCTTTGTGAAAGATCACCGTACAGCCAGAAAAGCATGGAATGCAGCCTGCTATCACTAGTAGTGGTAATAAAAAACATTATCACAGCTGTAAAAAAGGCATTAATGATTACCCCGGTCAAAAGTAAGGTCGATGATTCTAGCCCTCCATGACGGCTGCTTATGCTCATCACCAGTAAAACAGTAAACAATGCGCCCATGAAGGAGAGAAGAGGTACACCAAAGGTAAATCCAAGGCCAAAAAAAATCCCTATAATGGCTCCAACTGCGGCTCCACTTGAGATACCAAGTATAAAAGGTTCCGCGAGAGGGTTTCTCAGAAGTGCCTGGAATACAACTCCCCCAAGAGAGAGTGTGAATCCAACCAGACCAGCCAGTAAGATTCTCGGCAACCGTATCTTGAACAGAATCATCCATGCCGTTTGATCAATTGATTTATAGCCAATTAACCACGCCAGAATATCTTTCAAAGAGATCTTTGCAGGACCCACACTTAAAGAAATAAGGGCTATAATAACGAGCATCCCTATTAATATGAGCCCTGTGTATAGCACCTTTAAAGGCGTTATCCCCTGTCTATAACGCTCTCGCTTGCGATTCGTGTGGGTCTGTTCTTCAGTACCTTTCATGTCATTCCATGTAATGTCAGCGGTCCATTGTCAGTGATCCGCAGATACTCCCCCATTCTATTTCTGGATGTATTAATTTTGCCATCTCTTCTAAGCCAGTAACTATTCTTGGGGAAGACCTGTCTATCAAATCAGAATCTATAAGATACACTCGTCCCATTCGGACTGCAGGTAAAGTAGGCCATCGAAACCATTCTTTTCGTGCCTTCTCAAACTCTCCTTCCCTTTCCATAGATGAGATGATTATCGCATTCGGTCCTTTTTTTATTACCTCTTCCATGCTTAATGTTGGATACGTAATAGGCTGATCCCCGGTCATATTTTTTCCACCAGCAAGTTGGATTATGTCATGATGTATTGTGCTTTGATTTACACTTATAAGAGGTTTCACATTTATCACCAAGAGGATCAGTGGTCTCTCTCTATTTCTCACTGCTTTCATAACTTTCGTGACTCTTTCTCTCAGACAATTAACCAAATGTTTTGCCCTATCAGTTACACCACATATCTTGCCTAACCTCTCTATTGTATCTAAGACCTGATGTACCTTTCGAGGATTAACAACATAAACTGGAATACCCGCCTCTTCAAGCATCTCGACATCTTCTCTCTTGTTTCCGTCAGCCGTAGCAATAACGAGATCGGGGCTAAGAGTAACTACTTTTTCAATATTTACATTTGTATAGACGCCTACCTTTGGTTTTTTCTGGGCCTCTTTGGGAAAATAGCTAAATTGGGTAACGCCTACAAGCCTTTCTCCCAATCCGAGAAAATAAATCATCTCTGTAATGTTTGGTGCTAAAGAAACGATCCTTTTGGGAACAAAGGGTACCGCCACATTTCTGCCCAAAGAATCACGGAAAACAGCCGCATGAGATAATAGAGGAGCTGAGGAGATAAAAATAATCAAAAACACATTTAAAAAAACCTTTACAGTAAAATGGGGTCTTAACTGTGTTATAATCATTTATTATCGTGTACCTAAGTGCTTCGATTCGCAAATACTATAACGTATTCTAATGAGTATAATCTTTGCGATTGCTCACTCAGCACATAGTCCCGAGTAAATAAATACGTCATCGAATTTATGAATCGAGGGACTAAGGTTATGAAGGTCAGCCTGTGATGACCTTTCAGCAGTATTATAAAAAAAGTCCTTAAATCCATATGGATTTAAGGACTGCACCCTGCTTCCTTGATCCTTAAATAATACAATAGTGGCAGGTCTTCTGGCTCTCCCGACCTCATGGCTAGCCTTCCCACCCCTGCTGAGTCAGGGACAGTGACGTTAACCCTCATTGATTGAGGGTATACCCGAGGTAACATTACCTGATTTTATCAGGTACGGAATTACAGCGGCGGGACCGTTCCCGATTTTAACGGGATTCCCTTTTAAATCATCTTGATACCACTAACTGTAGATCAAAGTTAAACTTTGGCCTTAATTTCTAAGAAAATAGGTTAAAATTTCCTAATCTTTTTTCGGAGTCTTTTAGCAGCCTTTGCCTGTTTTTTTTTCTTTTGTACACTCGGCTTGTCGTAAAATCTTCTTTCCTTTATCTCCGAGTAGAAACCTTCCTTTGAAAGCTTTCTCTTTAGATCTCGTATGGCCTTTTCTATTTGATTGTTGTATACAATTACTTTCATATCCATGTAGCTAAACACTCGAGACGTCAGCTTTTCCGAGAGCTTAGCCCCTTTTCAACTCACCTCCCTCTTTTAAAATATATTCTTGGGAAAATTGTACCAGCCTTTTCTCCTCACTTTTGATTATTTTCACAACAAGGTTTGGATTATATATGTAACTAAGTAATTGTCAATATTTTTATTTTTCTACTAAATCCTCTCCAATCTCGCAACAGATTCTATATGATAGGTATTTGGGAATAGATCAATTGGCTGAACCTCTTCCAATGTATATCCTTCTTTTAATAAAGCGACATCCCTGGCCAAAGTGGAAGGGTTACAGGAAATGTAAATAATTCTTTTAGGTAATAATCTAAGTATCCGGTCTATCACTCCTCTTTGCATCCCAACTCGAGGTGGATCAGCTATTAACACATCTGGTTGAATAGTAAATTGGGATAAAAACATTTTCACATCCCCACAAACAAACTCACAGTTATCTATCCCATTCAACTGGCAATTCCTCTTGGCGTCTGCTATTGCTGCATTCGATATATCTACGCCCATTATACGTGCTGCCTGGGAAGCCAAAAAGATAGAAATTGTTCCTATCCCGCTATAAAGATCAAAAATTGTCTCCTTTCCTGTTAAAGAGGCAAACTCCTTTACCGACTGATATAATCTCTCTGCCATCGAGGTATTGGTCTGGAAAAAGGAATTTGCTGATATTTCAAAAGTTAGCGTCCCTATTTTATCTTTAATATGTCCCTCACCTGCAAAAACCTTTTCCCATTCGCCAACTGCTGTCCCCCCCCTTCTTGTATTAATGTTATTTACTATAGTGGCAATCTCATTAAATCTGTCTTTAAGGGTTGAAGCCAGAAGTTGAATAGGGGCATCTCTCTTTTCACTCGTTATAATATTTACCATCCATTCATCAAAGAAATAGGAATGGCGTAACATGAGGTAACGCCAAAAACCCTGATGAGTCTTAAGCCCATAGACAGGTATTCCGCTCTCACGTATATATCTTTTTGCCTCACGTAATATCTCATTGCCTTCTTCTTTCTGAAGAAGGCATCCCTCTATGTCTATGATCTTATCAAAGGTGCCTGGGACATGAAGACCAAGAGCAAAGCTGTTATTGCCCTTCTTTTCATCTCTCTCGTGAGACAACAACCACCTTCTGTCTGAAAAAGAGAATTCCATTTTGTTTCTATACTCAAATATCTGTGGAGATGCTAAAGGCGGATGCATTGTAAAATCAGTTGCCATACCAATATGATTCAGCAATTCCATAACAAGGGCATGCTTATATTCCAGCTGCTTTTCATACTCAATGCATTGCCAGGTACAACCACCACAAAAATCGCTGTAAGGACAAGGGGCAATAATTCTATGGGGTGATGCCTCTATCACTTCTAAAATCCGTGCCTCTGCAAAATTTTTTTTAGTTCTTACAACTTTTGCAATAACCCTGTCACCCGGGACAGTGTTGGCCACAAAAATTGCCATGTTATTCAGATGTGCAAGTCCCCTGCCACCGTAAACAACCTTTTCCACACTCAGTTCTATCGTCTCTCCCCTTCTAATATCCATTTTCTTAATAAGTGTCTAAAATGAGCTAAAGTTTCAGGTTCACCTAACCTTTAACGGAAAACCAACCACAATTTCTCAATTCTCAATGTTAGATTTTTCTCTTGTCTATTGTGTCTATTATGTTAAATAAATACCTTATAAGTGCCTAAAATTGCAGGTGAGCTAAAGATACAATGATTTAATTCAGTAACCTTAGACACTTTTACACATATAATTTACACCCATAATGCTGCATTACCCGACCATAAATCCAACAATAATAAAAATTGGCCCCCTTCAGATACGTTGGTATGGAGTCATGTATATCCTTGCCTTTCTGGCCTCTTATTTTCTAGTAAAATATCAAATAAGAAAAAAAAGGTTAAATATCGATATAAACACGGTAAATGATCTTTTTTTATTTCTGATAATCGGCCTTATTATTGGCGCACGCCTAGGCTATATTGTTTTTTACAATCTTCCTTTTTATCTCAATCATCCAGTAAAACTATTTGCCATATGGGAAGGAGGAATGTCCTTTCATGGCGGATTAATAGGCATTATCTTCTCTGGCCTCATTTTCGTAAAAAAACACAAAGCCAGTTTCTGGGAATTTGCTGATCTTATTTCTGTCACTGCTCCTATTGGATTAGGTCTTGGAAGGCTTGGTAACTTTATTAATGCAGAGCTCTATGGTAGAGTCACTAATCTCCCCTGGGGCATGATCTTTCCATCAGGTGGAGTTCTTCCAAGGCATCCCTCTCAATTGTACGAGTTGTTCCTTGAAGGGATTCTCCTGTTTATAGTTCTGTGGTGGATAAAGGATTTCCATTTTAAAAAAGGAACACTTTTCTGTGTATTTCTCATCCTTTATAGCATCTTCCGTTTTTTTATCGAGTTCTTCCGAGAACCAGATCCACAGCTTGGCCTTATCTTTTCCTTTATAAGCATGGGTCAGGCTCTTTCTATCATTATGTGTATCTTGGGTTTGGTCTTGCTTTGTTTTAGGCCTGAAAAGGGAAAACTGCGTAAGTAATTTTCCGGCGAATTCAAGTTTAACATTACATAATTCATCCAAAACTAAAAGTCTAAAGCAAAGCATTGTTCCCTTGCATCCGTCCAAATCTTTATAAAAAAGCTATAGTCCACCAACTCCTGGAGCAGAAAATTTTTTTATTAGCTATTCTCCATATCGCATTGATTAAACATAACAAACAAATTATGTAACAAGTTTTATTTGTATTTAACATACAGCATTGGCCAGATAGGATTATTTTTCAAACATATAAAATAGTATAATAATTCTAACCTACCACAGCAACGTGCATTTTTTCAAAGAAGCTATTTTCATAACTACATCTTGACTTTTTCAATCAAGTTGGTTTTATTGATAAGACCTCAACTGTGTTAAAGGTTTTATTCCACAAATTATTGTACGTTTTTACTTCTATAATTCAAAAATTGGACTTAATGTTTCAGAATAAACCGCGGGACAAATACCGCCTTTTTGGCTACAGATGGATGAGACCCTGTATCCTGTCTTTAAGATCTTTCTGTAACGCCTACAGTACCATTTGCCACCTATTCCTTACTTTCGTCATTCTACTTTCAATTCCTGCGTATTCCTTTTCAGATAATAATGATCAATTCCCTAATAATCCAAAAATCCCATGGCACATTGTTGCAGACGAAATAGATTATGACGATAAAGCTGGCTACTATATTGGAAAAGGTAATGTAATGATCACCAAAGAGGATAAAAAACTTACTGCTGATTTTATCCGTTTTGATCAAAAAACTATGAAGGTATATGCAAAAGGCCATGTGATAATGACAGCAGGAGAAGATACCCTGACTGGAACAAGCATTGAAATGAATTTAGAGGCAGACACCGGTACTGTATATAATGGAACCATTTTTATTAAAGAAAACCATTTTTATATAAAAGGCGATAAAATTCAAAAAATTGGCAAAGATTCATATGCTGTCGACAAAGCCAGCATTACAACATGTGACGGCGAAAAACCGGCATGGAAGATAACCGGAAGAAATCTTAAGGTTACAATAGAAGGCTACGGTTTTATAAAGCATGCTGCTCTATGGGCAAAAAAAGTACCTGTCTTCTACACTCCCTTCCTTTTTTTTCCTCTAAAATTAAAGCGCCAATCTGGCTTACTACTACCACAGATTGGGTACTCAGATCGAAAAGGTGCAGAATATGACCAACCTTTTTACTGGGCAATAAATGAAAGCTCAGATGCTACATTTTATCTACACCATATGGGACGTCGTGGAGAAAACCTCGGCTTGGAATACCGTTATGTTTTAGACGAAAGCTCAAAAGGGACCCTAATGTTCGACTTTCTCGATGACAAGAAGGTAGAGGATGGTACACTAGATTCCACCGAAAATTGGGGGTATGAAGATGATGGTGTATTGCGGCCCAATTCTGATCGCTACTGGTTTAGAATGAAGCACGATCAATCAATGCCATTTGATTTCTCTCTAAAACTTGATATAGATTTTGTAAGTGACCAGGATTACCTTCATGAATTCAAAGGTGGATACACAGGATTTGATAAAACAGATAAGTATTTCAACAAAACCTTCGGCAGGGACCTCGACGAGTATGATGATCCAGTAAGAGTAAACAGGTTGAATCTGAGCAGAAGCTGGTCCAACTATAGCCTGAACGCTGAAGCACGCTGGTATGACGATGTCATAACCCGACGCCAAGGGGATACGGATACAACCTTGCAGAAACTCCCGTTTATTGAGTTTAATGCGTCAAAACAGCGTTTTTTAAATACTTCCTCTTTTTTTGATCTCGACTCTGAATATACTTACTTTTTCAGGGAAGATGGCACAAAAGGCCATCGGGTTGATGTACATCCTCGGCTCTATCTACCATTAAGATATAAACATTATTTCACTTTCGAGCCTTCCTTTGGTGTGCGAGAAACCGCCTGGCGTATTAATGAAGACGAAAATACCTCTACGGAAAATGGTTGGAAATTGCATAGGGAACTATATGATGTAAAGCTAGACCTTTCCACAGAACTCTTTCATATATACCGTTTAAACGGCGAAGGCATGGACAAGATCAAGCATTCTATAAGGCCTCAGATTGTTTACGACTACATACCTGATGACCCGGATCTGTCTTTGTATCCTAATTTTGAAGAGGGAATAGACCGAATAGAGAGAAAAAATTTGGTTACCTATTCAATCACAAACACGTTTACATCAAAATCAAAAAAACATACAGCAGAAAGGGACAAGTATCAGAATAGTGAATATAACGAGCCGAACTACATCTACCGCGAGTTTTGCCGTTTTAAGCTTGAACAGAGTTATGACATCAACGAGGCAGAAGAAGATGATCCAGAGAACTGGGCAAACAATGAGGAAAAACGGCCTTTTTCTCCAATATACGGCGAGCTTGAGCTTGTCCCTGGCAACTACTTTTCCATGCATGCTGATGCCCAATGGTGCCAGTACGAAAGTGACTTTCTGTCGCATAATGTTGCAGTAAACGTATCGGATAAGCGCAAAGATAGGATATTTGTTGAACACCGGTATACAAGAAATTCAAGTAGATCTATTTATACAGATTTACTTTTGAAAATATCAGATAGGCTTAACGCTTATTCAAATTACGAACGCAATCTCTATGACAGGAAAACTATCAAATCAAGCTTTGGCTTTTTGTATAACGCTCAGTGCTGGTCAATAGAATTAGGCTACACGCACGAGGAAGATGACCGTAGATATACATTTATGATTAACCTTCATGGACTCGGAGGATTTGGTAGCGGTATTGAGGGGTACCATATGTAATATCCCTTTGAAAATACAGAGTGGTGGTCTGTGCATATTATGAGAAACCGAAAAAAGTTGTATAAAAATTTCGATACACATTTAATCTTACCCTTTTCAATCCTAATTATCTTTGTCTTATTGGTGTTAGGTTGTGGTAAAAAGGCGCCACCTGTGCCGCCTCGTCAGGCCAAACCTCCGACAGTCAATGACTTACGTGCAAGCATAGATGGGGGTATACTCAAGCTGACCTGGACTATCCCTAAGGAAAAAGGTAGGATTATATCTGACTTGTCTGGGTTTATTGTATATAGATCAAAAATGCTACTGTCAGATTCTGATTGCAAGAATTGCCCGGTGCTGTTTAAGCGTGTTGCTGATATTCCCTATGAAGTGAGTGCTTCTGGATATATGAAAAAAGGCAATATTACCTACACTGCAACTCTGGAAAAGGGCTATAGATATATCTATAAGGTAATTGTTTATAGAAAAGGGGTCACGAGCAGCGATTCAAATTATGTTGATCTTATCTATTAATCAGGGTAATATTTGTACGTTATTTAATGGTAACGTTCACGGTTCACCGTTATCCGTTGTCCGAAAGGGGAGATATTCCTCTGGAGCAACCTATTGTTTGACCTGTTGATGGATATGTATATTTAACAGTTCATTGCCATTATTGGCTTATCAATGAACGGTGAACGGATTTAATGTATACAGGAAAATGTTGTTTCTAAAAAGAAGTAATATCTGGATAATTTTTCTTTTTTTGATGATTGTTTCGGCCTGCGGATACAAGTTTACTGGTGGTGGAAGTTTTCCGGCCGGTATAAAGAGTATCTGTGTAGTGACTCTTGAAAACCGTACCTCTGAAACCGGAGCTGAGAATATATTTACAAATGACCTCATTTATGAAGTTACAAGGGACAACAAAGTCCTTTTGACAACCAAAGACAAGGCTGATGCCCTCCTTTCCGGCATAATTAAATCCATGAGCATTCAGACAATCTCCCGCACAGGGACTCACACTTCCCTTGAAAGACGAGTTACAATTACAATTGATGTAAAATTAACAGATCCCAATGGAAAGGTAATTTGGTATGCAAACGATGTTTCAGCAAACGAAGCCTATGATGTGATGTCAGACAAGCTGGCAACTGAACAAAAAAGGAGGGATGCCATTTCAGCTCTTTCAAAAAGGCTTGCGGAAAAGCTTTATGCTCGCATAACAGATGATTTTTAAGGGATTTTTTAGAAACTCCATTAAAACTTGTCTCTGCAACATAATTAGTAATGCCTCTCTCTTGGTTGCAGAGACTCAAATATCCTCACGCGGGAAGTGTAGAGGGTCAAGGTATGATTTTGCCTCACCAACAGTAAACAGAGACCCAGTAATCAATATCAAATCCTTTTTATCAGCCAAATCCCTGGCCCTCTCAATAGCTGTTGATAAAGGAACGCGGACCTCTCCATTGTTTCTCAATTTTTTCGCCACATCCATTAAATAGTGTGGATTGGCTGCCCTGTAATAGGTCGGCCTAGTATAGATTGCTTTGTGTGCCAGCGGTACAATCTCAGCAAGGATATGTTTAATATCCTTATCTTCCATAATACCCAAAACCAGGATCAGTTTTTCAAAATGAAAATCATTACCGATTGCCTGCGCGAGTGATCGCATGGCTGATGGATTATGTG
>DATKWM010000157.1:0-6818 GCA_035529575.1 Desulfatiglandales bacterium | reverse complement strand
TCCTCCAGTGCCAGAATAACCGGCGATTATTGCGTCTTTGCATTCATAAAACAAATCCGGAGATATTTCATCTGGATCAGTCGCAAGAATCTCACCAATCAAATCAGGGTCATTCCAGTCAAGGGGCAAAGTCAAATCTGCACTACAAGTTGCATGGCAAAAACCAAGAATGAAAGATAAAAAGATAAGGAGTGTTTTCATTATATTAATTCCCTTTTATATTTGTAATTCTTGCTCTACTATCATTTGAATCAAGCTCTTCGTTAATCATCGTCCGGCAAATCTGTCCTGAATTCCGCGTACACAGGATAATGGTCTGACACTTTCTTGACGAAACTATTATCTGTTACTTCATATTCAGCATCCCACCTAAACACGCCGGATTTGCCTGTATATTCCACATTGGCAGTCGTGTCGCGCGTCATCATGCGGTCGTAGGTATTATCAGAGGTTGCGACTGTCGTATCCTCATCATTACCAATTAGCTGTATCCACAGCGGGAATGTTACAACTAGATTATCCTCATCAAAGTAAGAGCCATCGGCATTCATGTCACCAAGAACTATGATGTCTCTTTCGGAAGAACTTCCATAAATATCGTTTATTACGACTGCCAACTGGCTGAGTTCTGCCTCAACATCTCCTGGCTTGATGTGATTGTTAACGAGCTTAAAGTCAAAATTTCCACTTCGGAAGAAAGCAACAAAAGGCTCTCGTTCAAAAACATCATTAGGGTCAGCAACTACATAACTGCTCTCAGAGATCAAATCAACTGTTTTTGTATTATAAACAAAAGCATACTGCTCCTTGCTTCCTGTCCTGCCCAGTCTTTGGCTTATTATGTAGTCATAATTTGTATTTGCATCATTCACATAACTCAATAAGGTTGGGATTACATTTTGTTCCTTACTTCTAACTTCTTGTATTGCTACCACATCATACCTTTTGATTATTTTGGAGATTATGTCCATGATTTCTGGCTTGCTTATCTTGGTCTGTCCGAAAATCTGGATATTGAAAGAGGCTATTTTTATGGAACCTAATACCTGCTTGTTTGAATCGTGAACCTCGCCACAGCCCGCTGTCAAAATCAAAGACAGCGCTAAAATTATGGTCAAATGTTTCTGTTTCATGATTTTCCTTTAGATAGCGATATATTTAAACCTGACCTCTTATCTTCATTAATATAGCAAAAGACGGCCGGAAAAGCCAATAAAAAAACCGCCTCACGTGTCGTGTTAGCGGTTTTAAAAGTAAGCATTCTTGTCTTCACTTGGTTCTTTACTTCCCTTACATTAGATTTGATAGCACAAAGAAACGTTGCATAAATGCCGCACGATGAAAGCGCACCCAGTTGGAATCGAAAAAGCCTCGCTTTGGTGAAAACCTAAGAGATTTCAGCTTGTCTGGGTGTAGTGCATCCCAGTCATAGTAGGATTTATCTTTTGCTTTTAGTGCTTCCCTTCGCCAGGCTGTTTTTTCGTAATCATCCCTCGGAGAAATGAAAAATTCATGAAATTCTTTTTTCCAGTTTTGGCAGCGCTTATCACAATTCCCGTTTCCCAAGCTTAGCAACTTCTCTACTCGATTCTTAATTGCTTTCCAATCCACCGGCGGTTTACCTTTCACTTTGGGAATAACAATTAATCTATCAAAAATTTCCTTCGCGGATTCTAAGAATTCTTTTCTGTTATCACGTGGAACCTCTCTTTTTTTGTAGTTCATATACCTCCACTTCTGAAACGGAAAGTCAGGATAGTATCCTGCTTCAGCATGACCAATCTCTGGTAATAAATCCAAAGAAATATTTTCTATAAAAAGATACTTCCATCTTCTATTTCTCCAAAGGTAGATTGCTTCAACATCATTTTCTTCATTAAACCTACCAGAAAATTCTCGATGCGCCCAAGTGTCTGCAAATGTATGAAGAGCGATCCCGATTCTATACAATCTTAAATCAGAGTTATCCTGACAGGCTTCTTCAAGCAATCGTTTCGCAAAATGTGAATTAGATCTGGTAACATACGAGAATTTGCTTTGAGAAGGCCTTAGAGGAACGGGCGGAAGAAAATGAAATGGAATATAAACTTTCTTCTGTACACCCCAAGTATATGACGTGAGGCCAAAATGTGCTGTTCTAACAGTATCAAAAACAAAATCTCCGACATTGATAGGTTCGCTTTCAGTGGAATCGTCCACATACTGCGAAGAATAAGCAATGACACGGGCATCGTTTCTATTGAATCCAGCACAACGAGCCAAGACGTAAATCCCATGATAGTGAAAGTCTTTTTGCACTGTTTCGCCCTTCTCTGCTCAACTAATTTTCCAAACTGGCGGAATCAAGAGCTCGGCCAATAATTACGGACAATTACTGGTAGACTCTATCACGGCTTAACCATTCTTTAACGGCTAACTGAGTACTTCTAAATTTAGATTATCGTGCCGGTGTAGGTGTGCCATAATTACACTTTCCTTCACCTTGTAACCTCTCACACTCATCACACAGTTTTGCTCCCGGAGGAATTCCTTCCCTTAAGTTCTCCCTCTCGATGTTGTTTCCAACATGACAGTTCCGACATAAATGATAGACTGAAGAGCTCTCCTCTGAATAATAAGCCATGTTCTTCGCCTCCTTTCGTTCTCAGCTATTTCTCCAACGCTTTCTTAATTTGTTCAAGATAGTTGTCTATATCAGTTTTCCTTCCAAAAGAATATTTAAGAGACATAAACCGATTTTTGAATCCGGCAAAATTATCGGCAACGAGCTTCTCTGCATTAGGATCGAGAATGATTAAGGTGAGTTTGCTGTTGAAATTGAGAGAACTTCTTATCTTTGTAACCGTGTCATAGTCCCGGAATGAATACCCAATAAATATACCAAGTTCAGCATTATCCAAACATCTTTGAAAATAATCATAACCTGTAAAAAAAGGTTCATTCGTAGCTATTTTATACATAGCTGGGTAAATCAATACATTCTTGATTCTTTCTTTTGGGCCACGTTGAATGGCAATAGGAGCATATACTATTCTTTTATTTTTCTCATACCAATAAATTGAACCATGAAGTTTAAACAATACAATATTTGGTTTGCCTTGCTCAGCTTGAAAATTATCAAAGACGTTCCTGTTCCATATCCTTTCCCCAGAATCTGGAACCATTTCGCCAAAGCCGTCTATCATACAGACTTTCTCATTTTCGGACTCTCGATAATATTCAATGATACGGTCATAATTGGTCATAAAAATTGGAAGTATCTTATCTTCGTTTAGACTTCCCAATAAAATATCGAAAACAGGCTTATAGGTTTCGACGACTAGTGAGTTATCTAGATTACCATAATGTTCAAAAATCTGTATTTCAATGTCGGTTCTTAACTCTTTACACTTTTTTACTAGTTCACCATAGCGCTTGGAAAATCCTGATATCTCCTTAACGGAACCGACGTAACCTCCCCCAATACCCTGCGCTTTTGTTTTTTCTCTCTCTTTATTCCGTTCTTCTTGCTCGAGCTCAGAATCTAGAAAATTATTGATATAATTAATTCTCGATTTGTCAGCAAAATACCTCTTATTACATATATCTCCTAATTCTTTCAGTATACCTTCCAAATCATAATCTGCATAATGCGCCAAGGTGCCAAGTAAATCATACAGATCTCGGTTGGTATGAAGTTGAGACATGACATTGGCTATGAATTCACTCATCAACCATCCGCCAAAAGGGCTTGATGCTCCAGCGCCAAGAAAAAGAAAGATTCCTGATTTTGATATCTTATCATTTACTGTCATTATTCCTCCATTAAGATTAATTGTAAATTATAGATATAATATCATCTGTATTTTAAGTTTATCATTCATTACTTTTCGCTTTAGCAAAATTTTCCTTTTCGAAGTTAAATTAAAAAGCAGGGCGACCTCCACTCTGATGGTTTACGCGCATTTGTCAATGGAGCATCTGGAGGGAGCTGTGAAGAAATTGCCCTATTGACTGCTCAAACCCAAAGTAGGAAATTTGAACCGCTAGAGGGACTCTTGGGATTTCTTGCGCAAAAATTCTCTGATCTTAAGTTCTAACGCCTTAAACTGCTTCTCCCACTCTTCAGGTGAAATATGATACTTCATAAAGGATTGATAGATTTCTTTCAAAGTATCGACAACCAAAGCTGAACTCCACATCAGAATATACTCTTTCCAAACATTGTCTTCTTTATCTACGAGAGGACCAGGATGGAATATAATCTTTCCGTCCAGTACTTTTATGTGGAAAAATCGTGCCAGTCTGGGATTATAATGCTTGATTTGACAGAACCTTCTCCAAACTGGTTCCAAATCCTCACCGGTCTTATTCTTCAATTCTTCCAATAAAAAGCTAATTCGCCAGACGGGATGTTTTTCATTAGTGTGGCTAAACCATTTTTGGGCTTTGCAATTATCCGATCCGATATACCTAATGTTTAGCGACTCTTCAAGGAGAGTAGATGCCACAACAGCTGCTTGGGGCGTCCAACCTTTACATATCAAAATTTTGATTGTACGCAGGTCGGATACCATCCTAACAGCAATATTCATATGTGCATTTTGATATTGCTCAAGTTCGTTGTCCTTCACCCTGCCACTTAGCTCACCAAATAAAGAAGCTAAAACATCGAAAGTTTCCAAATTTATTCCAAGTGCATCTACTAACTCCCGAGCTGCCATTTCTTCAGACCTTGCCTCTTCTTTGTCTATATCCACGAAGTCCTCTGGCATTTTTCCTTCCTCCCCTTTTAGCTCTTTCCTTGCGTTTCCTTCATTTTTAAGCCCAACACCACTGCAAAGGGTGCTCTTGGAACTAGTATGTTTTCTACTTAGAATCCTCTCTAGGTATTAAGAGTGCCACGGGTAAAATAGACGAGAAAACATCGAGTTTTAAAGATTTCCATATTTCGCCAGGCTCTTTTGAACTCTTGAAAGACCCTTTCAAAAGACGCCCTGGCTCTGCGCTAAATCTTACTGGTTCGCCATTGTATGTCATCTCTGCAATTTCTCCCACAATTCTGTACTCTTTCCCACCAGTAATATTTAATTCATAAGAGTACTGCTCAAGGTCGAATCCCACAAGTGATTCAACTTTTAGTATTTCGTTGAAAGAGGATCGATCGTTGAAAGAGGATCGATAGGTACCAATTAGAAAAACAGAACTCAGTCCCAATCTTTTCCCTATCAGATATTTAATACCCTCTTTAGGAAGTCTCTTAAGAGGCTTCCAGATAAAATGGTTCCAGGGGACATATGCGTCTGCATACTCGGCTACTACATGTCTTGCCCTAAAAGGAATGTTCCCTGCTATCGGATCAACATTTGCACTCGCCTTGATTTTCTGCGGCGAGAACCACGAATCAACTCTATGGTCCATGGGGCTCGTAGGTGGGACTCTAAGCCGTTTCCCCACACCGTTCCATTCAACAATCATGTCGCAGTAAACGCCGTTTGCAGCACTGCCATTCAAGGCTATATAATGGTACTCATGTCTTTGTAAAGTGAGGAACGACTGCACAAATACCCGTGAAGTTAAAACCAAGTCATTGGTTTTATTATGCGGTTCGAGAATAATCGCATCATGGTCTTTTTCCGGGTCATTCCAACGTGTTATGATGTCCGATTTGCCATTTGACATAGATTGTTCTCCTTTCTTCACTTTTGTCATGTCTGCCGCCGAACCCAGTCACTAATAGATACTACCCATCGACCCTCTTTTTTATATTGTAAGATAGTTTTTTCAAAATCTACTTTTTCCCGGCTAGCCTGTTCTCTTGCGGGGGATGAATTTGCTGAACTAAAATTCTTCGAGGCTACATGAGAGCCTCTGGGTTTGAATATACAAATATTTACAGTCCAGTTTTTTGATTCGGCAAGATGATACAGCGAGGCCTACATTTCATATCCGTTGTATTCAATTATATGTGGCCAAAAGGTTTGTTCCTAAGTTATCTATTTCGTCTTTATCAAATGTTGTAAATCGCCTATTTTTGTGAATGGAATTTCCTTTTTGTTTACCCAGTTGTATATGGTCTGCTTGTTGACCTTCACGTATTCTGCCGGTTCAGTAAGTCCTATTAATTGGCCCATTATCCACTTAACATGTAAGAAATATTGACTTCAATATAACAAATTTAACTCTATAATGTCAAGCAGGTTATCGATGTTATCTGTTAACGCCAAGAAACCGCCTTATCTTCTTCAGACTGCTCGCAAGAGGCTTTTTCATGCCCTTGTCATCCTCCCAGTCTTTAATAGTGTCCTTATTAACTTTAAGCATTCTCGCTAGTTCCTTCTGCGAAAGGCTTAATTCAAGCCTTTTCTGCTTGATTTTCTGGCCAATTGTAACAGCCTTAATAGGATAGCCTTTGTAAAGCAAAGAAACAGGCAGATTTATGGCTAAAACCCTCTTCAGCATAGCAATATGCCTGTAACGGGGTTTTCTGCCTCTTAATTCCCAATTTATGACGCTGTCAGAACTTACGTTTAAGGCTTGAGCAACTTGCTTTATCTGCAAGCCTTTGTCCATTCTTGCCTTTCTTATTATTTCACCAATAGTTTTGGGATTCTTGGGATATGTAGGTTGTAACTCAGGTATGTGGAGGGTTTTTTCAAGCAGGTAAACTTCGGGTAGTTTGTAATAGTGTTTCGCAGGGACAGGGGTTCATAGCTGCAGCCAGCATAAACTTGGCAGGATAAGTTAAAGCTGTGCTTACGCGGACAATAGTCACCACACCATCCTCAATGGGCTGACGCAAAACTTCCAAAACATTGCGGTGAAATTCAGGAAGCTCA
>DATKWM010000156.1:0-9356 GCA_035529575.1 Desulfatiglandales bacterium | reverse complement strand
AAAGGATGCGGAAAGTGCAAGAAATTTGATCAATGCTGCCAAGGATTTAGAAAAGGCTGGGGCCTTTATGATTGTTATGGAGTGTATTCCGGAGATACTGGCTTCAAGGATTACCAGGGAGTTAAGCATCCCCACCATAGGGATTGGCGCTGGTAAGGACTGTGATGGTCAGGTTCTTGTCTACCATGACACTGTGGGCCTTTTCGAGCGGTTCACCCCAAGATTCGTAAAGCAGTATATCAAATTAGGCCCAATGATACTTGATGCCCTGAAAGAGTACAAAAGCGAGGTTGAAGACGGGGTATTTCCTGGAGAAGAACATACCTTTAAAATGAGCAAGGAGGAGGCGGAAAAGATATGAGACATTGGCATAACTTAGCCCGCCTAAGCGGAATGTTAGTTTAAAGAGTATGCAAAGGTCTAAATATGAATAATATAATCTTCATTAAAATGTCTTATAAATAGTCTGATTTTCTAAAATGAGAGATAACACAGAGGATAAATGCTTTTATTGCTTTGATATATTCTCAAATTCATCAATAAGCTTTATAAGATTTCTACACTGGTTCTTTAATTTATGATAAATTTGCTTTTTTATTTCATGTTTGCTTTTTTTAGATGCTCCCACTGACACAGCCAGATTTACAAGATCTTCCTGCCTATTGCTTTTGAGATAGCCTTTCTCAAGCAGGTCGATGAAATGATCAGAAATTTCTTCAGTACTATAAGAAGAATAATCTGGATTGTACCATTTATATATCCAGTTACACATTCCTATTATAGCATATGATTGTAGTTTGGGATCGGCCTTTCTAAAAAGGCCTTTTGATATGCCTTCCTCAATGATTTTCTCGATAATTTTGTTGTATTTCTTTTTCTCTTCTCGAATTTTTTGAAAATCACTTTCGTGAAGTTGGTTCTCCTCACTAAAAAAAACGGCGAACATTGGAAGATTTTTTGTAATTATATTTTTAATATGACTCCGGATAATAAGCTTTACCTTTTCGTCGGGCGAAAGATCTAATTCCGAGATCTCATATGTATCTCTAAAAAAATTTTCTAAGGCCTGGATGTAGATATTGGAAAGAAGGTTTTCTTTACTCGATACATAATGATAAAGAGCAGCTTTGCTTATGCCTAATCTTTTGGACACATCATCAAGAGTGGTAGCTCTATAACCCTTTTTATGGAAAAGGTCTATGGCTGTATCGATAATCTTTTGTTTTCTTTTACTCCTATCCAAACTCTTAAAATCGTATTGATTATCCATTTTCTCCCTTAATGCTCCCTTTAAATTTAATGATCATGAAATGTTTATAAAAGTTTTAAAAAACACTTGACAGTAATATAAAAAATTAATAAATAACTGTTAATTTATTTTAACTGGCTGTTTAGTAAAATATACTATTTTAAAAGTCAACCCTGAATAATTGCTAATTATTTTAAACCTTTTATATTATTGTAGCAATGAATAAGCTTTTTAACTTACCCCTTAGTGAAAAACTAACCTTCAGTCAAACTCATAATCTAGGATTGACAAGAGGGAGATATGGGCTGATTTGAAGGAGATATCAGATTCATCAACAAAGGAAGATTCCCTATTATTTATTACATAAATGGAAAATTTATGTAGAGAAAGGAGAATATAATGAATGATGATAATAATAAACAAATAAAAGATACAATTGAAGTAAATTGGGATGATTACCTCAAGGCCTATTATGAGAAGCCGCAGAGTACTAAAAGCTGGTCTGGATATGATTTAAAGGAAATTTACACCCCCAGGGATAGGTCTAAAGAAAATTATGAAATGAATGTCGCAGACGCTGGCACCTATCCCTATACTAGAGGAATTCATAAAAATATGTTTAGGGGCCGTTACTGGACCAAGAGAGAGGTTATCGGGATAGGTTCCCCCGCAGACACCCATGACCGGGTGAGGTATTTGGTTGAACATGGAGGCTCAGGGTTAAACACCATTGCTGATGTCACCTATGAGATGGGTCTTGATGCCGACCACCCATGGGCAGCCAATGAGGTAGGCTTGACTGGGGTAAATATTACCTCCATCAGGGATATGGAGACACTAACCAAGGATATCCCATTAGATAAAGTTAGTTGGTCTGTGATTACAGCATCTACAGCGGCATCTGTAAGTATGGCCCAATATGTATCGGTTGCTGAGAATAATGGTTTTGATCTCACCAAATTGCGTGGCTCTATCCAGAACGACCCAATACACTTCCGTTACTGTGGTTTCAGGCCGGCCTGCCCTCTTGACCTATCCATCAAACTTGGCTCCGATGTTATGGAATTCTGCACCAGAAGGTTACCTCAATGGTATTACACCACTGTCAACATGTATGACTTAAGAGAACAAGGGATTACTGCTCCTCAGGAAGTGGCATTCGGCTTTGGCATTGCCATGTGCTACATAGATGAACTTATCCGGAGGGGGTTAGATATTGATGAGTTTGCCCCACGTTTTACCTTTTACGTCTCCTGCCATATAGACATTTTTGAGGAAGTGGCTAAGATCCGAGCAGCCCGAAGAATGTGGGCAAGATTAATGAAAGAAAAATATGGGGCAAAAGATCCCAGATCAATGCAGTTCCGATTTGCAGTACATACAGCAGGATGCTCCCTTGTACCACAACAGCCGCTTAATAACATTGTTCGCATTGCATATGAGGGACTGGCCGCTGTTTTAGGTGGAGTCCAGTCTCTCCATTGCTGCTCTTATGATGAGCCAATGTGTCTCCCCACGGAAAAGGCACATCTACAGGCATTAAGAACTCAACAGATCCTTGCATATGAGACAGGTGTTACTAATGTAGCAGATCCCCTGGGTGGTTCCTATTATGTGGAAAATCTTACTGATAAAATTGAGGAAGAGAGCTTGAAAATCATGAAGCAGGTCGAAGAGCTGGGAGGCATGGAAGAGGCGATCCAAACTGAATGGCTGGATCGCCAATTCGAAGCCGAGGCAGTGGATAGACAGAAGGAGTTGGACAGTAGTGAAAAATTGGTTGTTGGAGTGAATATCTTTACCTCTGAACAAGAAAAAACTACACCTTTGGGAGTGCAGAGAGTACCAGAGCAATCGGCAGTTCAGCAGGTGGAGGATGTTAAAGAGCTTAAACGTACCAGGAATACAGATAAACTCAAGGATGCCATCAAGCGCCTCAGAGATGATGCAGGGCAAGGAAAAAATGTTATTCCAGCGATGGTGGAAGCTACGAAGGCATTTGGTACCACTGGGGAGCTTTTAGGTACTGTCCGGCAGGTGTTTGGATATTCCTATGACCCGATGGAGATTATTGAATCTCCTTTCTGAAAATTAATAAATCGCTTAGGGAGATTATTTAGATGGACAAGAAGAGAAAAATCAAAATATTAGTAACCAAGGTAGGACTCGATGGACATGACAGAGGAGCAAAAGTAATTTCCTCCCTCCTTAAACAGGCAGGGATGGAAGTGATATACTTAGGTATGTATCAAACCCCGGAGGCTATAGTCAAAGCCGCTGTCGATGAAGATGTTGATGTTATTGGGGTGAGTTATCTCTCTGGAGAACATCTCATCTTTACACCCAAGATTGTCGAGGAGATGAAGAAGAACAACCTTGATGATGTTTTACTTATTGCAGGAGGAACATTCCCTGCAGAGGACATACCAGTCATGAAGGAGATGGGAATTGATGAGGTATTTGGAGCAGGCTCTCTCACCGAACCGATCATTCAATATATACACGAACATGTACGTGAAAAAAGATAAATATGATTTATGAAAAGTGAAAAAGTTATAAATGAGATGACACAGAAACTATTGTCTGGTGATCGGCGTATGGCAGCCCGATTAATCACATTAGTGGAAGATGAGGCTGAAGAAAACCATGAGGCAATGAAACAGATATACCCTTATACTGGAAAGGCAGCGATTGTAGGAATAACGGGTTCAGCAGGGAGCGGAAAGAGTTGTCTAATAGATCACTTAATACGCAAATTTCGTCAACAAGGAGAGACAGTTGGAGTTGTTGTAGTAGACCCGAGTAGCCCTTTTTCAGGAGGAGCCTTCTTAGGAGATCGCATAAGGCTTCAAAGCCACTCTTCAGATGATGGTGTTTATATTCGCAGTATGGCTTCCAGGGGTTATCTTGGGGGTTTGGCCCGGGCAACGCATGATGTTATTCGAATAATTGAAGCTATGGGTAGGGATATAGTGATTGTTGAAACCCTGGGTGCAGGCCAGGACGAGATTGACGTAATTCATATTGCACAGACCTGTGTATTGGTGACCACACCAGGTATGGGCGATGAAATTCAGGCTTTGAAGGCAGGGCTCATGGAGATCGCTGATATCATTGTACTCAACAAGGCAGATTTAGATGGAGCAAACATATGCATCAAAAATTTGCAAGCGTCCTTATCTGTTACATCCTTTAAGGAAGGGGAATGGGTACCCCGAGTGATACCAACAGTTGCTGTAGCCAGCAAGCCAGAAGACATCCAGGGGATCGATGAACTGGTGGCAGGAATAGTAAAACATCAGGAATATTTACACACCAGTAGCGCCATTGAACGTGTCAGGTTTAAGAGAGTAGAGCAGGAACTTGGACTTATTTTTAAAGATGAACTGCAAAAGATCATTTTCAAGGGCCTTAAAGGGACAGGAAAGAAGAAAAAATACATCAAAAGCATACTGGAAGGAAAGAGCGATCCATATTCAGTAGTTGAGGAAATTTTAAGCTCCTACCTGATAACCGGGGCAGAGAAAAGAAATGGATAAACAGATTAATAAGGAATTAAAAGAGGATAATGAGAATAAGCTTCAACAAGTGACAATCTTTAGAAATCTGTCTGTTTTCATAATCCTAAATCCAGAGTGAATAATTTATGAACATGAGGTTTAAGCAGCTGAGAGATTTATTCCCTAGCAATCTTTAGCGAAATTATCTCTATTGACAAACACACAATGATATATGCGTTTGATACTATCCTTACATAGCAGTTTCTCCTTATGATATCTATTTAATTTTTACAATCTTGTCTGTTGTCAAATATAGCATATTGAGAGCCGCTTTTCTACTATTTTTAATGTGGTTTCAATATGTTAACTTATTTTTAGTGACATTTTTATCTGCGAAATTTAAGAAGTTGCTAAATTTCTAACAAGGAGAAAAATAATGGACTTCAATCTCACCAAAGAACAGCAGGATATCCAACAGGCAGCCAGGGAATTTGCCCTTGGTGAATTCCCTGAAAGGGCTCAGGAATTTGACAGGAATGAGACATTTGATTTGGATATCTGGCGAAAGGCATGCGAGCTTGGTTTTGTAGGAGTATTCATAGATGAAAAATACGGCGGCGCAGGACTTGGCTATTTTGAACACTGCCTAATAGTTGAGGAGTTCTGGGCGGTTGATGCAGGTATAGCCAATGCTATTATCCTTGGCACCTTTGGCGCTGAACATCTATGTAATTTTGGAACCGAAGAACAGAAGAAGAAATACCTCCCTCCCCTGGTTAAAGGAGAGGCCATCATGGGTATGGCCATTACTCAACCAGATGCAGGCTCTGATCCCACTGCTGCAACCACAACCGCTATTCGGGATGGTGATGAATACATAATAAATGGATCCAAGATGTTTATCACCAATGGAGACATTGCAAAGTATATGCTGGTTTTCTGTCAGACAGATCCTGATAACCCTGACAGGCACAAACGGCATTCATTTTTTCTAGTTGAGACGGACAGAGACGGCTACGAAGCAAACAAGTTACATGGAAAACTCGGTATAAGAGCAAACGATACAGCCGAGGTGTCCCTATCTAATGTGAGGATTCCAGCCTCTAATATGGTGGGAGAAGAGGGGAAAGGATTTAAGGAGCTGATGGCATTTTTTAATATAACCAGACTAATGATATGTGCTATGGCAGTCGGTATTGCACGGGCTGCACTGGAGGAAAGTATAGCCCATATAAAGAAAAGGCATCAGTTTGGTGCGCCTCTCGCATCTTTTCAGATAAACCAGTTTAAGATAGCTGAAATGGCTGCCAAGATCAGGGCTTCCAGAAATCTTTACTATGAAGCCGCATGGCTGGCCGATCAGGGCAAGATTGATCATGGACTAGTTGCCATGGCAAAGTATTTCTCAGGGGAGATGGCAGTCAGGTGTGCAGATGAGGCTCTTCAGATGCATGGTGGCTACGGGTATATCGATGAATATAAGGTTCAGAGGATCTACAGGGATGCAAAGATTGTAGAGATATATGAAGGGACCAAGGAGATAGAAAAAATCATCGTGGCAAGATCTCTTTTGAAATAAATAGGATGTAAAAAAGGGCTGGAACGACATTATATGCCCGATTTATATATTTCTTGCGAGGTAAGAAATCTCTTGAAATTAGATGTCGTGAAAACAAAAATATGAATGGAAAAATAAATGAGGGTAAAAAACATGAATAAAGTAGCTGTCGTCGGAGTAGGAATGAGTAAATTTGGTAACAGAAAAGGAGTCTCTTCGAGAGAACTTGCCTTTGAAGCTTTTAAAGAAGCTGTCGAAGACGCTAAAATAGAAAAGGAGGAAATTCAATCGGTTATCACCTCCTGTGCGTCTGATGAATTTGCCCTGTCCGGGCAACCAGCAGCAGCTGTGCAGGATTACCTAGGCCTGAATCCTAAATCTCATTTCAGAGTAGAGGCTGCTTGTGCAAGCGGAAGTATGGCTGTTCGAGCAGGATGGATGACCATCCAGTCTGGCCTTGCAGATATCGTTTTGGTGAATGGTGTCGAGAAAATGACCGAAGTATCCACGTCCAGGGCCACTGATATTATGGGCAGGTTCGGTGATTCTACCTGGGAGTATCCCTTTGGCCTGTCGTTTCCCGGTTATTACGCCATGCTGGCTAACAATTATCTGGCTAAGTATAGGCAGGCTGCAGTTAGTGATTTAGCTAAGGTAGCCGTAAAAAATCACTATTACGGCACTCTAAACCCAAAGGCTCATATGCAAAAGCTAGTCACCGAGGAACAAGCCCTAAGCGGATTTATTGTCGCCTATCCACTGAGATTGCATGACTGCTCTCTGATCTCAGATGGTGCTGCTTCGATTATCATGGTAAGTGAAAAGGTAGCCAAAAGGTTTGACAAGCCAGTATGGATAACCGGTTTAGGGGCAGGCTCTGAGACCCATGATATTGGAAGGAGAAAAAGCTTGACTTCCCTTGAATCCGCCTGTGTTGCGGCTGATCAGGCTTACAAAATGGCAGGGATTACTCCCAAGGATATAGATGTAGCAGTTGTCCATGATTGCTTTACTATTGCTGAATTGATCGCCTATGAGGATCTGGGTTTCTGTGGACGAGGTGAGGCACCTATGCTTATCAGAGATAAAGAGACGTATTTAGATGGACGACTACCAGTAAATTTGGACGGAGGGCTAAAGGCCAAAGGTCATCCAATTGGGGCAACAGGGGTAGCAATGACCGGAGAGATAGTAAAACAGCTACGGGGTGAATGCGGTGAACACCAAGTAAAAGAAGGAAAGATTGGCCTCTCACATAATGTTGGAGGTAGCGGTCAGTTTACTGCTGTCCATATATATGAAGTGTAAGATAAAGGAGATATAAATGGATTTCAAAAAGTTTTCGTTGATGATTAATGAGACCAAGGTAGCATCTTTTGCCGATTATCTGGCCCAAGGAAAGATTATGGCAACAAGGTGTAAAAAATGTAATAGAGAATATTACCCACCGCAATCTGATTGCTCTCAATGCCTAAGCCAGGAGATGGATTGGTTTGAATGCCCTACAGAGGGAAATCTGGTCTCTTTTACCCAAATCATGGTATTGCCTGAGCATTTTGCCTTACCCGAGCTTTCTATCCCCTTTGCGAAGGCCGCTTTAACACCCAGTCCAGTTGGTTTGCTGGAGGTTAAAGAGAGAATGAGGATAATGGGTTGGGTGCCCAAAAGGTCGCCAAATGATTTGAAGGTGGGTGAGCGCATGAAGGCAAGACCCTGGGTTCTTGACGATGGAAAGTTGACTATTGTTTTGGAAAATGTTGAATAGTTTTTCACGGTCTGGCTGTCTCCAAGGGCCAGACTCGACTAAATTTAATACCCTAGTTTAGCCAAGTTCTTCGCAAGATGAATGGATAATCTTTCGAGAGAGTGCAGCCACTCACTGCCCTTTCTAATGATGTGGACATTTTAACACAACAGTTAAAGAGGACATTTTTATTAAGCAAAAAATTTCCAATTTTTTTTATTTTTCTCTTGACAACAGAATTAGTGTGGGATAGGAACATTTCTTAGGGCAAATGGTAATACCATTTATCCATGATTAGCTCAAACAGAGATATCAATTATGGAAAAACTAAACCTCAAACCCGTCAAAAAATCTCACTTATCCGAAAATATTGTTGAACAAATCAAGAATCTCATCATTCGTGGAGATCTAAAGCCTTCCGATAAACTTCCCTCTGAAAGAGATCTGACAAAGATGTTTAATGTGGGTCGCCCCACGGTTCGAGAGGCTATTCGCACACTCAGAATGATGGGCTTAGTTGAAGTTCACCATGGCCAGAAAGGAACCATTATCAAAAACTTTGCCATCGATCCCTACTTAGAATCGGTTAGGGATCAAATGAGCTTGATGCTCGAGATGAAGAAAACCACTATCCAACAATTGACAGAGGTTCGAGGTGCCTTGGATAACTGTATTGCCCTGCTGTCCGCGGAAAGAGCAACGAAAGGCCATCTAAAAGGAATGGAAGATATCCTAAAAGAGATGGAACTCTGTACGAATGATACAAATGCCTACCTTATTAAAGCCATTGAGTTCCACAAAGTCATGTCCCTTTCTACCAATAATCCAATCTTCTTCGCAATTTGGTCTGCCTTTTTCGATCTCATCATCAAACTCTATGAGGAGCTACTTGATAGGATTGGAGGGGATGTCCTGAAAAGGCTTTACTTAACTAATCTTGAAGTCTTTAAGGCTATCCTTATCAAAGACCCTATAAAGATTCGCGCGGCAATGGCTCATCACCTCGACCTTCAGAACGAAATACTTACACTTGATCGGGGAGAAAGTATATGAAAGAGATGAAAATTTTTGGCCGGGGTGGTCAGGGTGCTGTTATGGCCTCTCAAATACTCGCCACAGCAGCCTTTCTAGAGGGATATTGGGCTCAGACCTTTCCGCAGTACGGTGCAGAAAGACGAGGTGCACCAGTCATTGCTTACATTAGGCTTGATCAGGAACCTATTCCAATCCGCAGCAAGGTCTATTCACCTGATTCGGTAATTGTAATGGATTTCAATCTCTTTAAGATGGTGAATCCATTGGCTG
>DATKWM010000155.1:0-13376 GCA_035529575.1 Desulfatiglandales bacterium | reverse complement strand
CACCCTCCCAGAGGGAGTAGAGATGGTTATGCCTGGTGATAATGTCTCTTTGGAGGTAAACTTGATAAACTCGATAGCGATGGAAAAGGAGCTCCGCTTTGCTATTCGGGAAGGCGGTAAAACAGTTGGTGCTGGAGTAATAAGTGAAATAGTGGAATAAGGTTATACATATGAGGGATATTATTACATTGGCTTGCGGAGTGTGTAAGCACAGAAATTACACTACAACCAAAAATAAGAAAAGAACACCAGATAAATTGCAGTTCAAGAAGTATTGTCCATTTTGCCGTACCCATACCCTTCATAAGGAAATAAAATAGAAATAATTTATACAGGCCAGTAGCTCTAACGGTTAGAGCACCGGACTCCAAATCCGGGTGTTGGGGGTTCGAATCCCTCCTGGCCTGCCATTTTGAAATAATTTCGTTATTAATTGATGGGTAATTTTAATGTAACGTTGGTTTTTTTAACAATATTTCATTGATTATGAAAAAAAAGAAGGCACATAAAAAAAGAAAAGCTAGTAAAAAAACAAATGTAATGCCAGATACCAGCAATTCTCAACAGGGAAAAGCAGGTGGGCACATTGTTCCAGAAAAAGAAAATTTTCAACCAGCGCCGTTAAAAAAAGATGTGTATAAGAAAGCAGATAATAGCGTATTTGTACTCAAAAGGTATTTTATAGTTGCTCGACAGTTTTTGTTTGATGCCAAGGTAGAGCTTAAAAAGGTAACATGGCCTACAAAAAAGGAGCTTTTATCCACCACAGCAGTAGTTATAGTATTAGTTATCTTAATTGCCTTTTTTTTAGGAGTTGTAGATTTAGGTTTAGTGAAGATTATAAAGAATGTAATTAAATAAGTGTTGTAAAACTCAGGTATTGGTGTGGAGCTAAACTGGTATATTGTTCATACATATTCTGGATTTGAAAGCAGGGTGAAGTTGGCCTTACAAGAGAAGACCAAGTCCTTGGGGAAGGAGGAGTTTTTTGGTCAGATAATAGTACCTACCGAGCAGGTTGTCGAATTAGTCAAAGGAAAGAAAAAAACATCTTCTCGAAAATTCTATCCCGGCTACATTATGGTTCAGATGGCATTGACTGATGAAACGTGGCACATAGTACAAGATACAGACAAGGTAACAGGATTTTTAGGTGGAAAGATGAAACCTGTTCCAATTTCTGAAGAGGAGGCACAAAGAATTCTCACCAGAATGGAGGATGGGCGGGAAAAGCCAAAACCAAAATTCCTTTTTGAAGAAGGTGACGAAGTGAGGGTGATTGATGGTCCATTTAATAATTTCAATGGAATGGTGGAGGAAGTAAAGCCAGATAAGGCTAAGTTAAAAGTTTTAATAAGTATTTTTGGGCGCTCAACACCAGTTGAGCTTGATTTTGTTCAGGTTACAAAAATATAGAAGGAAAAATATATGGCAAAAAAGGCTATTGCAACAATCAAATTGCAGGTAAAGGCTGGACAAGCCAACCCTTCGCCCCCAGTAGGGCCTGCATTGGGGCAACATGGTGTTAATATAATGGAGTTTTGTAAAACTTTTAACACACGGACACAAAATCAGGAGGGTATGATTATTCCTGTAGTTATAACGGTATACACAGATAAATCTTTTTCATTTATCACGAAAACTCCACCTTCTTCTGTCCTTTTAAAGCAGGCCGCAAATATCGCAAAGGGTTCCTCTGATCCAAGGAGAGAGAAAGTGGGAACTGTAACCAGGAACCAAATAGAGGAGATAGCTAAATTAAAATTTAATGATCTGAGCGCTGTTGATTTACAAGGGGCATCAAAGATCATTGAGGGTACCGCCCGAAGTATGGGAATCACTGTCGAGAATGGAGAAAGTAATTAAATTTAGGAAGATAAAATGCCCAAGAGAGGAAAAAAGTATATCGAGGTCAATAAAAAAGTAGATAGGTTGAAAAAATATACCTTTAAAGAGGCTATTGAATTAGCAATAGATAGTTCATATGTGAAATTTGATGCCTCGGTAGACATATCTGTCCGATTAGGTGTTGATCCACGCCATGCCGATCAGATGGTAAGAGGTACAGTTTCTCTTCCCCATGGCATCGGAAAGTCAACGAGGGTGGTCGTTTTTGCTAAAGGAGAAAAGGAAAAAGAGGCAACAGAAGCTGGTGCTGATTTTGTTGGGGCTGAGGATCTCTCAGAGAAGATCCAAAACGGTTGGCTTGAATTTGATAAGGCTGTTGCTACTCCAGATATGATGGGCATAGCAGGTAAATTAGGTCGTATTTTAGGTCCAAGAGGTATGATGCCCAATGCAAAACTCGGTACTGTAACCTTTGATGTAGCCAAGGCCGTCACAGAACTAAAGGCAGGAAAGATTGAGTTTAAGGTGGATAAAACAGGAATAATACATGCCTCTATAGGGAGGGTATCTTTCGGGACAGATAAGCTCCTACAGAATACCACCTTTTTTCTTGATACTATCTTACGGTTAAAACCACCATCCAGCAAGGGAACCTATCTGAAAAGCACAACTATATCAACAAGTATGGGGCCAGGTATTAAATTAGATACAACTAACATTCGAGATCTTCTCAGGTAACAGCGAGTTAGAAAATTCAATGTTATACCCCAAAAAATTTTTTCTCCCACGATGAATCCAATGAGTAAAGGAGAGAGGAGGTGATGTAATCTTTGGACAGAAATGAAAAGAAAAAAATTGTAGCCGACTTACATCAAAGGCTTGGAAAGGCCTACGGAACCTTTCTGGTTGATTACCAGGGATTAAACGTTGATGAGCTTACAAAACTGAGACATAAGTTAAGAGAAGAAGATATTGAATTTCAAGTTGTAAAGAATAGGTTGTTGTTAATCGCATCTCAAGACACAGAGGCAGATGTTTTAAAAGATTTTTTCGTCGGTCCTTGTGCTTTAGCCATAACATATGATGATGGAGTGACACCTGCCAAGGTTTTAACAAAATTTATGCAAGAGTATAAAGCATTAGAGATAAAGATTGGTCAAATAAACGGTAAAGTTATTGAATTGTCTGCCATTAAAAGATTGGCCCAGCTTCCTTCAAGAGAGGTTCTCCTTTCAAAGCTTCTTTTTTCTCTTTCTGGCGTACACACTTCTTTTGTTCGATTATTATCTGAGATGCCTCGAAGATTAGTTAATGTTTTAGAAGCCCTAAAAAGACAAAAGGTATAAAGACTAAATAGATTGATTTGATTTGTTCAAAAATTGATCTATTTGGTGAAACAAGCGAGATAATTTTAACAAAGAGGAGATTAGGTAGATATGGCAACCAAGATAAGCAAAGATGATGTAATTGAATTTATTTCCAATATGACGGTCTTAGAACTGTCCGAATTAGTAGAAGAGTTGGAGAAGAAATTTGGTGTTTCAGCTGCTTTTCCGGTAGCAGCATCAGCTGCTACTGCCCTTGAAAAAGATGAAAAGGTAGAGGAAGCAGAAAAAACAGAGTTTGATGTGGTGCTGACAGGAGTAGGTGATAAAAAGATTCAGGTGATTAAGGTTGTTCGGTCTGTCACAAATTTAGGATTAAAAGAGGCCAAGGAGTTGGTTGATGGAGCTCCCAATAAAGTAAAAGAGGGTGTTTCAAAAGAAGATGCGGAAAACATAAAGAAACAGCTTGAAGAAGCCGGGGCTATCGTAGATATAAAATAGACCTTAACCGTGACATTTTTTTTGTTATGGCCATTTCATTTTTGATATCCAGCTATAAAGTAATATTTACCCAGTTAGAAAGAGAACCTGGTCATCTCTAGTTGGTTGAACAAATCAATACGGTTGAGCAGGTTTTAACGCCTGGTGTAAATTTTTTAAAAAGACTTAAAAGGAGATCGTAGTGTGAACAAGGAAGATAGTATAAGTTTTTATCCAAGGAAAAACTTTGGGAGAATAACAACTATTCTTGATATACCCGATCTTATAGATGTGCAAAGAGATTCCTATGAACGTTTTTTACAAGAGAATGTTCCATCTGAAAAGCGCAAAGATATTGGACTTCAAGGGGCATTCAAGAATGTGTTTCCAATTCAAGATATGAATAAGACATGTTCCTTGGAATTTGTGAGATATTTTTTTGAAGATATAAAATACAATGAGGAGGAATGCCTCAAAAAGGGAATGACCTATGAAGCACCGACTAAGATAGTTGTTCAACTGTTGGTATTTGATTTTGATGAAATTACTGGCAGCAAAACTATTCGGGATATTAAGGAACAGGAGATCTATTTTGGTACCTTACCAATGATGACTGAGAGAGGAACCTTTATTATTAATGGTGTAGAGAGGGTGGTTGTGAGTCAGCTTCACAGGTCTCCAGGTGTCTTTTTTGATAATGATAAGGGAAAAACACACCCAAGCGGGAAACCCCTTTATTCTGCCAGAATTATTCCCTTGCGGGGTTCCTGGATTGACCTCGAATTTGATGCCAAGGACATACTTTTTGTGAGAATTGATAGGAGAAGAAAATTTCCGGCGACCATCCTTCTCAAGGCCTTTGGCTATAGTGAAAAAGAAATTTTACGCAATTTTTATGAGATAGAGAAGATCTTAGTTGATAAAGACTCCTTTAGCTGCATCTTAGACCTCAATACCCTTCAAGGCCAAAAGATACCCGAAGATATTATTGACCAAAAAACCGGAGAGGTTATAGGGAAAAAAGGTGAGAGATTTAGTAAGAGACTGTACAAGAAACTTATTGATATCGGTTTAAAAGAAATACCGGCAAATTCAAATTACCTTCAGGGAAGGATTGCTGCCCATGATATAGTTGATCCCCAGACAGGAGAAGTATTAGTAAGAACAAATCAAGCCTTTGAACAAGAGAGTTTAGAGCTTATACAGAATAAGGGTATTAGAGAGATTGACTTATTAATTTTAGATTCGCTGGAGGTCAGCACATCAATAAGAAACTCGATGCTTTTAGACAAAGTCGTAACCACTGATGATGCTATTTTGGATATTTACAGAAAGTTAAGGCCGACGAGCCCACCAACACAAGAGATGGCCAATGCCTATTTTAATAACCTCTTTTTTAATCCTTCTACCTATGATCTTTCTCAAGTAGGCCGCTTGAAAATGAATTACAGGCTCAACCAAGATGTTCCCCTTGAGGTATGCACACTAAGAAAAGAGGATATCATAGAGACAGTTAAAGAACTGGTAAACTTGAATGTGAAAGAAGGTACGGTTGATGATATAGATCATCTGGGAAATCGTAGAGTGAGGTCAGTAGGGGAATTATTAGAAGAAGGATATAGGGTTGGACTGATTAGGATGCAAAGGGCAATTAAAGAGAGAATGAGCCTGCAAGATGTTGATGCATTAATGCCTCGTGATTTAATTAATTCTAAGCCTGTTTCAGCTGTCATCAATGAATTTTTTGGATCGAGTCAGTTGTCCCAGTTTATGGACCAAACTAATCCGCTGTCAGAGATAACTCATAAAAGGCGCTTGAGTGCACTTGGCCCTGGAGGATTAACCAGGGAGAGGGCCGGATTTGAGGTGAGAGATGTGCATCCAAGTCATTATGGTCGAATATGCCCTATTGAAACTCCTGAAGGTCCAAATATTGGTTTGATTGTTTCTTTAAGCACCTTTTCTCATGTAAACGATTTTGGTTTTATAGAAACACCCTACAGGAAAGTTGAAGATGGTGTTGTTTCAGCGAACATAGAGTATTTAACAGCTATGGATGAAAGGGAATACCCCATCGCTCAAGCTAATGAGCCACTTGATTCTGAGAGTCGTTTTGTGAGGGATATTGTAGCTGCCAGAAAGGGTGGTGAAGCGTGTTTAGTCTCTGCTAAAGAAGTGAAATATATGGATGTTTCTCCAAACCAGTTGGTAAGTATCGCTGCATCATTAATTCCTTTCTTAGAGCATGATGATGCGAATAGGGCCCTGATGGGTTCCAATATGCAGAGGCAGGCCGTGCCACTTTTGCAAGCTAAGTCTCCACTTATTGGAACAGGAATTGAAAAAGTTATAGGAAAGCACTCAGGTGTAGCTGCGATAGCTAGGAAAGATGGAACTGTTGAAAGCGTGAGTGCCTCTCGTATAGTTATTCGACCAGAGAGAGAGAAGGATGGTGTTGAGATTTACAAGTTATTAAAATTTCGACGCTCGAACCAGAGCACCTGTTATAATCAGAAGCCAATTGTAAAAAAAGGGGATAGAGTTAGAAAGGGACAAATTATTGCAGATGGTCCTGCCATGGAGAAAGGTGAGCTTGCTTTAGGAAGGAATGTCACAGTAGCATTTCTTTCCTGGGGTGGCTATAATTTTGAAGATGCAATTTTAGTAAGCGAGAGGTTAGTACGGGAAGATGTATTTACCTCTATTCATATAGAAGAGTTTTCTGTTTTGGCAAGAGACACTAAACTCGGACAAGAAGAAATTACTCGGGATATACCGAACGCAGGAGAGGGGGCCCTCAAGGAGCTTGATGAAAGTGGTATTATTCGGTTAGGTGCTGAAGTAAGGCCTGGTGATGTTTTGGTTGGAAAAATTACTCCTAAGGGGGAGACTCAATTGTCGCCAGAAGAGAAGCTCCTCCGTGCTATTTTTGGTGAAAAGGCAGGTGATGTGAAAGATAGTTCGTTACGGGTTCCGCCTGGTGTAGAAGGTAGAGTAATCGATGCGAAGGTATTCTCTCGTAAAGGCGTGGAGAAAGATGAAAGGACAAAAGCCATTCAAGCTGAAGAGATCAGTCAATTATCAAAGGACAAAAAGGATGAAATCGAGGTTATAGAAAGAAATGCTCGGGAGAAATTGGCTTCTCTGTTAGAAGGAAAACGTCTTAAATCAGATTTAAGGCATACAGGGACAGGTAAGATTTTATTAGCAAGAGGTCAGGTTATTGATCATGAATGTTTAAAGAACGTTCCTGTAGATTCTTGGCAAGGAGCCAATATCAAGGCCGACATGGAAGTGATTGAGAACATGGAATCAGTAGTATTAATGTATCAACAGCAGATAGAAAAATTGGATGAGCTTTTTAAAGAGAGGATAAAGAGGTTAGATAGTGGCGATGAATTATCGCCCGGGGTAATTAAGCTGGTAAAGGTATTTGTGGCTGTCAAGCGAAAACTATCTGTCGGTGACAAGATGGCCGGTCGCCATGGAAATAAGGGCGTGATTTCCGTAATACTTCCTGTAGAAGATATGCCTTATTTTGCTGATGGTACACCAGTAGATATAGTTTTGAATCCTCTTGGTGTTCCTTCCAGGATGAATGTGGGACAGATTTTAGAGGCACATCTTGGTTGGTCTGCGTATGAGCTTGGTAAACAGATACGAGTATTGATGGAAAACATTAAAGGTAAAAGCGTAGTAAGAGATAAATTGAGAAAAATCTATTCTAAAGAATATGATCAGATTTTTGCTGGTGTCTCGGATGAAGAGATCAAGGTCAAACTTGGTTATATGCAGGATGGTGTACATATGGCTACACCTGTTTTTGATGGGGCACAAGAAGAGGAAATAATTGAGTGTTTACGTGAGGCAGGTTTACCTGTGAGCGGGCAAGTGGTTTTGTATGATGGGAGAACAGGTGAACCTTTTGATCACCATGTAACGGTAGGTATAATGTATATGATGAAGCTTCATCATTTGGTAGATGATAAGATCCATGCTCGTTCCATTGGCCCCTATTCTTTAGTTACTCAGCAGCCTCTTGGTGGTAAGGCCCAGTTTGGAGGTCAGCGCTTGGGCGAGATGGAGGTCTGGGCAATGGAATCTTACGGAGCGGCATATTCTTTACAAGAGTTTTTGACTGTCAAATCCGATGACGTCGCTGGCCGGACACGGATGTATGAAAAGATTGTAAAGGGAAACAATTTTTTAGAAGCAGGACTACCAGAGTCCTTCAATGTTTTGGTAAAAGAACTGCAGAGTCTCGGCTTAAAAGTAGACTTGAACGAGGATGGAGATTCTGAGGTTTTTTAGATTATAATAACAAGAGCTAAAAAAAGGAGGAAGTTTTGGAAGATTTGTATGGTTTTTTCACAAAACCAAAGGACCCTTTAAGTTTTAATTCGCTACAGATTTCTATTGCTTCACCTGAGAAGATACGAGAGTGGTCTTATGGCGAGGTTAAAAAGCCTGAAACCATTAATTATCGAACCTTTAAACCTGAAAGGGATGGATTATTTTGTGCAAAGATCTTTGGCCCTACAAGGGATTATGAGTGTCTTTGTGGAAAATATAAAAGGATGAAGCATAGGGGGGTGGTGTGCGAGAAATGTGGTGTGGAGGTTACGCACTCTAAGGTGAGAAGACAGAGAATGGGTCATATTGAATTAGCAACGCCTGTGGCACATATCTGGTTTTTGAAGTGTATCCCCTCCAAAATCGGCTTGCTTTTAGATATGACTCTTAAGGCCTTGGAAAAGGTACTTTACTTTGAGAATTACGTGGTTATCGATCCAAAAGACACCCCGCTCACCAAGGGTGCCTTGTTGACAGAGGAGCAGTATCTGAAGGCCAAAGAGGATTATGGAGACGGATTTATAGCTGGAATGGGAGCTGAAGCCATTCAAATAATCTTAAGAGAAATAGATTTAGAAATGCTTGCTTCCAAATTAAAGGATGAGTTACTGAGCACCAAATCAGATGCCAAAAGGAAAAAGCTTTCAAAGCGCCTTCGAATAGTCGATGCCTTTAGATCATCCAATAATAAACCAGAGTGGATGATAATGGATGTTATACCTATTTTACCACCAGACCTAAGGCCTTTAGTACCCTTAGATGGGGGAAGATTTGCTACCTCAGATCTCAACGATCTTTACCGTAGGGTTATAAATAGGAACAATAGGCTGAAACGCCTCTTAGAATTAACTGCACCTGATATTATAATTAGAAATGAAAAAAGAATGCTGCAGGAGGCTGTAGATGTTTTGTTTGATAACGGAAGGCGAGGTAAGACTATAACTGGTGCAAATAAGCGACCATTAAAATCCCTCAGCGATATGCTAAAGGGTAAGCAGGGGAGATTTAGGCAAAATTTACTCGGAAAAAGGGTAGATTATTCAGGAAGATCTGTGATTGTTGTTGGTCCCAATTTAAGATTGCATCAATGCGGACTTCCAAAACAGATGGCTTTAGAGCTTTTTAAGCCCTTTATTTATGATAAGCTTGAGGAAAAAGGCATGGCAGGCACCCTGAAGAAAGCCAAAAAATTAGTTGAAAACGAAACACCAGAGGTGTGGGATTGCTTAGATGAAGTAGCTAAGGAACACTGTGTTTTGCTTAATAGGGCGCCCACTCTTCATAGGCTTGGAATGCAGGCATTTGAACCTATTCTTATTGAAGGTAAGGCTATTCAGCTTCACCCCCTTGTATGCACTGCTTTTAATGCTGATTTTGACGGCGACCAGATGGCTGTCCATGTCCCTCTTTCTGTTGAAGCCCAGATTGAAGCCAGGGTATTAATGCTATCTACGAACAATATCCTTTCACCAGCCAATGGTGATCCTATCATTGTGCCAACCCAAGATATTGTATTAGGCATCTATTATATGACTAAAGAGAGGCCATTTGGCAAAGGTGAACATATGATTTTTGCTAATATGGAAGAGGTGAGAATGGCCTATGATGCTGGCGAATTGGATCTACATACTTCTATAAGGGTTAGAATTAATGGCCAAATAGTCAGGACGACTACTGGAAGGGTAATCCTTTATGAAATTTTTCCTAAAGAGTTACCCTTTGAAATGGTAAATAGAATAATAAATAAGAAGGGGCTGAGGGATATTATCAATGAATGTTATCGTTCTTTAGGTACTAAGGCAACGGTTATTTTAGCGGACAGACTTAAAGATATTGGATACAAGTATGCGACTATCTCCGGTATCTCTATCTCAACTAAAGATATGGTTACCCCGAGAAAGAAATATGAAATTATAGAAGAGGCTGAAGGTGAGGTAAAAAAGATTGAAAGCCAGTATAGCGATGGTTTGATTACCGACGGGGAAAAATACAATAAAGTAGTTGATATTTGGACAAAGGCCACAGAGGTAATTTCCTCGGAAATGATGGATGAAATGGCTGTAGAGGAATTGGAAGCGCCTGATGGAACCAAAAAAAAGAGCGATAGTTTTAATCCAATATATATGATGTCTGATTCGGGTGCGAGAGGTAGCAAGGATCAGATGAGGCAGTTGGCAGGCATTAGGGGCTTAATGGCAAAACCCTCTGGAGAGATTATTGAGACTCCTATTACTGCAAATTTCCGTGAGGGTTTGACAGTTTTAGAGTATTTTATCTCTACTCATGGTGCACGAAAGGGATTGGCAGATACCGCGCTGAAGACGGCTAATTCAGGATATCTGACTCGCAGACTGGTAGATGTGTCTCAGGACGCCTGTATCACAGAGGAAGATTGCGGCACTATGGACGGGATCTGGGTAGAGTCATTAACTGAGGGGGGTGAGGCGATTCAGCCTGTATCAGAGAGAATTCTGGGAAGAATTGCAGCTGAAGATATCACTGACCCGATAACCGGAGAATTACTACTTAAGTACAACGAAGAAATAGATGAATCAGCAGTTGAAAGGATCGAGAGATCCTGGATTGAAAAGGTAAAAATTAGATCAGTATTGACATGCAGGGCAGTGAGAGGGGTCTGCAAAAAGTGTTATGGTAGAGACCTAGCACATGGTAGAGAGATTGATATAGGTGAGCCGATAGGCATTGTTGCAGCACAGTCTATTGGTGAGCCAGGCACGCAGCTCACCATGCGGACATTTCATATTGGGGGTACAGTAACTAGAAAGGTAGAACAGTCTACAATTCAGTCCAGGAATAGTGGGAAGATTAAATTTTATAATCTCAAGACAGTAATGAATGCCAAAGGGGACCATGTGGTAATGAATAGAAATGGGGATATCGGAGTGGTGGATGCAAGTGGAAGAGAGTTAGAACGGTACCCAGTTATATATGGCGCTATAATTAAGGCTAATGATGGAAAAGAGATACATCCTGGTGAGCTCTTAGTAGAATGGGATCCCTTTACTATACCGATTTTAACAGAGGTCTCTGGCAGGTTAAAGTTTGGCGATATTTATGAAGGTAGAACAAAGCAGGAAAGACTGGATTCAGTAACTGGTAAATCAAGTAGAGTTATTGTTGCATCTGGTGATCCAGACGTTAGGCCGAGGATTTCAATAAAAGGTTCTACTGGAAAAACAATTCAGCTCTCAGATGATTCGCCAGGGGCAGTTGCCAGGTATTTCCTTCCTACAGGTGCTATTATTATGGTATCAGAGGGAGATGAGGTTCATGCCGGTGATGTGTTGGCCAAGATACCAAGAGAAACCACAAAGACGAAAGATATTACGGGTGGTTTGCCAAGGGTTGCAGAATTATTTGAGGTCAGGAAACCCAAAGATCAGACCCTATTAAGTGAGATCGATGGAACAGTATCCTTTGGAAAATATTTATCAGGAAAAAGGCGGGTAATTATCACACCTGAAATTGGCAAACCTGCTGAATATGTTGTGCCCAGAGGTAGACATGTAAGCGTTTTTGATGGAGATTATGTGAGAGCTGGTGAAGCCCTCATGGAAGGTTCGGCTAATCCTCATGATATTTTAAGAATAAAAGGCCCTAAAGAACTATCCAAATACCTCGTTGATGAAGTTCAAAAGGTCTATCGCCTCCAGGGTGTGAAGATAAATGATAAGCATATAGAGGTGATTGTCAGGCAGATGTTGAGAAGAGTATTAGTGAAGGAAGTTGGAGATTCAGATTTTATCTTAGGAGAAGAGATTGAGCGGTGGCGTTTTGAGGAAACAAATCAGGAAATTATTGCAAAGGGAGGCAAGCCAGCCGTAGGGGAACCACTTTTGCTGGGAGTTACAAAGGCATCAATTAATACTGATAGCTTTATATCAGCTGCATCTTTTCAGGAAACTACAAAGGTCTTAGCAGATGCAAGCGTGGAGAGCAAAGTAGATTATTTAAGAGGCCTCAAAGAAAACGTTATTATGGGCAGACTTATACCTGCGGGAACAGGTTTGAGTATACACAGAGGGTTAGATATAGAGGTGGAGCAATAATTTTTTTAGAAAAGTGTTGAAATAATTTTATAGATAGAATAAAAGGCGTTTACAGCATAGAGCAGAATAATTTTTTAAAAGAGAAATAGATGCCAACAATTAATCAACTCATTAAAAATGGGCGGCAGAGGGTAAAGAAGAAAATTAAGACACCAGCCCTAAGGGGGTGTCCACAAAAAAGGGGTGTATGTATCAGGGTTTACACATCTACTCCTAAGAAACCTAACTCTGCCTTGCGTAAGGTTGCGAGGGTACGCTTGACAAATGGAATAGAGGTTACTTCCTATATTCCAGGGATTGGACATAACCTGCAAGAGCATTCTGTTGTTCTGATCAGGGGTGGGAGAGTTAAGGACTTACCTGGCATAAGGTATCATATCATCCGGGGCACCTTGGATAGCTCAGGAGTCGAAGATAGAAGGAGAAGCCGCTCCAAATACGGAACTAAGAAGCCTAAGGGAATTTAATTGGGTTTGTTGAGTGTGGTGAGTTTCCTGTGTGTATTGTATCAGAACCCAATAAACTAAATGAACATAATGAACACTAGTTGGAGGCGCTGGAATGCCGAGAAAAGCAGTAATCTTAAAAAGAGAAATTTTACCTGACCCTAAATATAAAAGTGAATTAGTTGCTAAATTCATTAATAGAATTATGCAAAGAGGAAAAAAGAACTTAGCTCAGTCTATTCTCTATGATGCCTTTGATATTATGCATGAGAAGGCCAAGGAAGATCCGCTATCTCTTTTTCAGAAGGCTATTGAAAACGTTAAGCCAGTAGTTGAAGTAAGATCAAGAAGAGTCGGTGGTTCTACCTATCAGGTGCCTACTGAAGTGAGATATTTGCGGAGGACTACACTAAGTTTACGATGGATACTCACAAGCGCCAAACAAAGGGGTGAAAAAGGAATGGCAGCAAAATTAGCAGGGGAGCTGATTGATGCCTCTAAGGGAAGGGGTGCTGCCTTTAAGAAGAAGGAGGATACACATAGGATGGCGGAGGCGAATAAGGCCTTTGCTCATTATCGTTGGTAATATAAATGTCGTTAGTCAATAGTCCGTTGTCCGTTGACTGTTGCCCGTTGATTTCTTTGCAACTGACAACTAACCGCTGACAAATGACCAGTAAAAGATTTTTAAGGAGGTAACGACAATGGCCAAAGAAAGGTTTAAGAGGACAAAGCCCCATGTAAATGTCGGCACCATCGGTCATATAGATCATGGTAAGACGACGTTAACATCGGCAATGACTCTCTGTTTATCTAAAAAGGGTATGGCTGACTATATTTCCTTTGATGAGATA
>DATKWM010000154.1:0-44249 GCA_035529575.1 Desulfatiglandales bacterium | reverse complement strand
GTTAAAATCGCCAGACTGCCCGTCCGCCTCGGCTGAGGTCTCGCGATGCCGGGCGGGTTTGAGGAGCATGTGTATGTCTTTTTTTGTAATGGCCTATAAATTCACAGTAGTGGGCCGTTTCAAAATGGTGCAATAGCCTCTCGGCCCTGAGCCTGTCGAGAGCCTCCAGGTCGAACGACTCGAGGCCGAAGGGAAACGTGCCCTTGTCTTCTATTGCTCCGTACATGTGTCCTTCGACTTTGCTCAGGACCATGAGCTTGTCGAATGGCACCTTTTTGAAACGCCCCTAAACGGGCCTTTGTTTTGGGCATTTTACAAAAAAAGACATACACATGCTCCTTCTCAGGCCGTTAGGTTGAGTTTTTGGCGATTAGCGAAGCATTCCATGAATCCCAAAATGGGCATTATGAGCGAGTAAAAGGACTTTTTGCGAGAACATCAACTTTAGGCACTTTAGACACTTGCAATTTTAGGCACTTACAATGAACCACTTTGTGTATAAAAACGATGATCTTTTTTGCGAGGATGTACCAATAACAGATATTGTTGAGAAGGTTGGAACACCTTTCTATCTTTACTCCCATGCTACAATAACCAGGCATTTCAGGGTTTTTAGAGATGCTTTTAGTGACTTAGACCACCTCACCTGCTTTTCTGTGAAATCCAACTCTAATCTTGCGATACTAAAAATTTTTGCCTCGCACGGGGGAGGAGCAGATATCGTTTCAGGCGGGGAACTCTTTCGAGCTCTGAAAGCAGGGATTGCGCCTGATAAAATCGTATATTCCGGCGTTGGAAAGACACCAGAAGAAATGAAATTCGCACTTACATCAAATATTTGTATGTTTAATGTGGAGTCAGAGCAGGAATTGCAGGCCTTAAATACAATAGCGGGTACTATGGGCCGTAAGGCAACAGTAGCAATACGCATAAATCCTGAAGTGGAAGCACACACACACCCGTATATTGTGACTGGGCATAGTGAAAATAAGTTTGGCATATCGCTCGAGGACGCCTTACACACATACGAATCAGCCAGGCAGCTGAAAAACATCGATGTAAAAGGAATATCATGCCATATAGGAAGCCAACTTACCGATATTGATCCCTTCTTAGATGCCTTAAGAAAATTAAAAAACATTTTACAAGAACTAAAAAAAATGGCATTCGATATTAGATTCCTTAACTTGGGAGGCGGCCTTGGAATCACCTATGACGATGAAAAACCACCTCATCCTTTAGAATATGCAATGGCATTAAAAAAGATACTCGGGAACAATGGCATTACCCTTATCCTTGAGCCTGGCAGGGTTATTATTGGTAATGCTGGAATCCTGATCACACGAGTACTCTATACCAAATCAACAAAAAATAAGAGATTTGTTATTGTAGACGCTGGGATGAATGACTTAATCAGACCTACCCTGTATAATTCGTTTCATGCAATTCAGCCGGTAAAAATAATCCACCCGGAAATGGTAGTCGCTGATTTAGTAGGTCCTGTGTGTGAAACCGGGGACTTCTTTGCGAAAGATAGGAAAATGCCAGCATTTCAACCCGGAGATTTAGTAGCTATAATGAGTGCAGGGGCCTACAGTTTTTCAATGGCCTCAAACTACAATTCCCGTCCCAGGCCTGCAGAGGTAATGGTGAAAGGAAAGCTCTTCTCCATAATTAGATCAAGAGAAACATACGATGACCTTATTCATGGAGAGGTGATTCCCGAATTTCTTTGAAAAAATATTTTAATTTTGAAATAGGAGAAAAAAATGATAAAGGCTGTTGTTGCCGGCGCTGCTGGCAGGATGGGTGGAAGAATTATCCATATGATTCAACAGAGCGAAGAAATAACCTTAACAGGTTCCTTTGAAAGACCAGATCACCCTGCAATTGGCCAGGACGTGGGGGAGATTGTTGGTCTCGGAACAATAGGCATTAACCTCGCAGCTGATATCAGTGACGCAATGAAAGGTGCGGATGTGTTGATTGATTTTACTACACCAGAAAGCACCTTACATAATATCCGCTTTATTGCCGAGACAGGTCAGGCAATGGTGATTGGCACTACGGGTATTACAGGCGAAGATGAAAAAGATCTACAACTCCTCGCACAAAAAATACGATGTGTCAGGTCCCCGAATATGAGTGTTGGGGTTAATGTATTATTCAAAGTAGTGGAAGATCTATCTATAATTCTTGGCAAAGACTGTGATATGGAAATAGTTGAAGCCCATCACAGGCTAAAAAAAGATGCCCCAAGCGGCACAGCAATGCATCTTGCTAAAATCCTGGCTGATTCTACCGAAAGAAACCTCGAGACAAACGCTGTCTATGGAAGAAAAGGCTTTATTGGTGTCAGGACAGCCGAAGAGATTGGTATTCAATCTATAAGGGCTGGTGATATAGTCGGTGAGCATACGGTGATGTTTGCCGGAACAGGAGAAAGAATTGAAATCACTCACAGGGCACATAGCAGGGATAATTTTGCAAATGGTGCCTTGCGTGCAGCTCTATGGGTTGTTACACAATCGAATGGTCTTTATGATATGCAAGATGTGTTGGGATTGAGAGAAAGGAAAAATGTTTACACTCGCTGAAAGAATCAAACAATTACCCCCGTACCTGTTCAAAGAGATTGACCAAAAAAAGAGAGAGATAGCAGCAAAGGGAGTGGATATCATCGACCTTGGTATAGGTGACCCTGACCTCCCTACCCCACCTCACATTATAGAGGCCATGGTACAGGCCGTACGAGATCCTGCCAATCATCATTACCCCTCGTATTCTGGGATGGAAGACTTTAAGATCGCCATTGCCAAATGGTACGAAGAGAGGTTCTCAGTCACACTTGATCCAGAAAGTGAGGTAATTGCCCTGATTGGCGCAAAAGAAGGGATAGCCAACTTTTCCCTGGCATTTCTAAACCCAGGTGATTGTGCTCTCATTCCTGCTCCTGCGTATCCAGTATATAATAGTGGTACCCATTTTGCGGGCGGAAGGCCCTATGTGTTACCCCTTTATAAAGAAAACAATTTCCTGCCGGATCTTGCCTCTGTTCCAGAAGAAATCGCTCACACGGCCACAATATTATGGCTCAACTACCCCAACAACCCAACAGCAGCCGTGGCCGATAGGCATTTCTTTGAAGAGGTGGTCACATTTGCACATACCTATCATATAATGGTATGCAATGATCTTACCTATAGCGAAATTGCCTTTGACGGATACAAACCTATGAGCCTCCTTGAAATAAAAGGAGCGAGAGATATAGGAATAGAATTTCATTCCTTATCAAAAACGTTTAACATGACTGGGTGGCGTATCGGATTTGCCGTTGGAAGCAGCGAAGCTATTAAAGGATTAGGCGCAATGAAAAGCAATATCGACTCAGGTATTTTCCAGGCTATTCAGGTAGCTGGCGTAGAGGCCCTGAGGGCAGTTAAGGAAAGTAGTGAAGCGATGCAGAACATTTATACCAGGAGGAGAGATATTATGGTGAACGGGCTGAGGGAATGCGGTTTCACGGTAAATCCACCCAAAGCCACGTTTTATCTCTGGGTTGCAGTTCCTGATTCCTATACGTCGGTGGATTTTACTACGAGGCTCTTAGAGGAGGCTGGTGTTGTAGTAACGCCAGGGAATGGATTTGGTGATCCTGGCGAAGGCTATATAAGGCTGGCATTGACAAAGGATGAGAGTCGCCTTGTAGAGGCAATAGAGAGGATAAAAAATATCGGCATATAATTGAAACCAACTATCGCATATATAGGGATAGGATCAAACCTGGGAGATAAATCTTTTAATTGTCGATACTCTATTGACCAGATAGACACATTACCGGGCTGCCATGTGATTGCTCGCTCAACACTATTTAAAACAGAGCCAGAGGGGGTTACTGGACAGCCCTGGTATGTAAATTGTATTGCTCAAATTGCAGTGACGAAAAGCCCCTTCGAACTATTAAAGGGGCTTATGAATATAGAATCTGCGATGGGCAGAGTAAGGAGGAAACGGTGGGAGGCCAGAATAATTGACCTCGACATACTTCTGTTTGGTCAAGAGATACGAAAATCTCATAATCTGATTATCCCCCATCCATTGATGCACAAAAGGCGGTTTGTATTAGAACCTTTGGCTCAATTGGCGCCTGACCTTGGTCATCCTGTGTTTAAATTAACCATACAAGAGCTTTTAAATAAACTGCCAATCCCGCCAGACAGTGGTACTGTTGAAATCCTAAAGGAGGAGACATGAAATTTTTTATTGACACAGCAAATATCGAGGAAATAACAAAGGCCAATGAATTGGGTGTGTTGGATGGTGTCACAACAAATCCCACACTGGTAGCAAAAGAGGGAAGAAAATTTGAAGAATTAATTAAAGAAATTTGCCACATAGTAAATGGCCCAGTAAGCGCTGAAGTAGTAAGTATTGAAGCAGAGGGCATGGTTAAGGAGGCACAACACCTGGCAACACTTGCCGATAATATCGTGGTTAAAATTCCCATGATAACTGAAGGGATTAAGGCCACGAAGATACTATCAAAAGAAAATATTGCGACGAATGTAACTCTGGTATTTTCACCCTTGCAGGCGTTGATAGCAGCCAAGGCAGGTGCGAGCTATGTGAGCCCCTTTATTGGCAGACTTGATGATATAAGTAGCGTTGGCATGGAAATAGTAGAGAATATAGTAACCATATATGACAATTATGGATTTGAAACTGAGGTTATTGTGGCAAGCATCCGTAACCCTGTCCATGTATTAGATGCGGCCTTGATTGGTGCTCATATTGCTACAATCCCTTTCAAGGTACTCTCCCAATTAACCGAACACCCTCTTACCAAGATTGGATTAGATAAATTTTTAGCGGATTGGAAAAAAATGGGGTAAACAAATGTCTTTTTCCAAGTTGTTCCGCTGTGGTACCCTTATTAGTATACTTTTTTCACTTTTTTTTTCATATCTGCTCAGGCCGACATCTATCGATTCAAGGATGAAAATGGGGTTTGGCATTTCACCAACATTCGATCAGACAGGCGCTATCGTCTTTATATAAAGACAGGAAGCCTAAAGGGGAAACAATATATTAGAAATTATGACACTATAATTCAAAGGGCAGCACAACAATTTGGTGTGGAGCCCCATCTCATAAAGTCTATTATTATGGCAGAATCATCGTTCGATCCCAATGCGATCTCTCAAAGCGGGGCCAAGGGCCTGATGCAACTGATGCCACCCACTGCAAACGATATGGAGGTACATAATCCCTTTGACCCAGAAGAAAATATTTTTGGCGGTACAAAATATCTTAGCTTACTCCTTAAAAAATTTAACCAGGATATAAAATTAGCGATAGCTGCCTATAATGTTGGCCCTTCAGTTGTGGCTCACAGTAATTCTGTCCCTCTTATACCTCAGACCAGGCGCTTCGTTGAGAAGGTTATGAAATATTATAGTGAATTTAAAAACAGGAAGAGTGATTCCTTTACTTATGAAAAAAAGTCAAAACAAATTAAATAACCTTCCAAATACTCTGAGTATTATGAGGCTGGCGTTGATCCCAGTAATTGTGATATGCCTGTATTTTCCTGGAAGATTGGGAAGTTTCTTGGCTGCTCTCTTTTTTGGGGTTGCGGCTATCACAGATCTTCTGGATGGTTTCTATGCCCGGAAACATAAAAAAATCACATCCCTGGGTAAATTTCTTGATCCTTTAGCTGACAAATTACTGGTTTCAGTAACCATGATCATGCTCATAACCCTGAGTAGAATTCCAGCCTGGGTTGTTATTCTGATTGTTGCAAGAGAAATGGCAGTAACAGGCCTGAGGGGTATTGCGGTGGTTGAAGGTAAGGTTATTGAGGCACATTCGCTTGGAAAATACAAGACAATATTTCAAGCCGTGTCACTCATATGTCTCTGCCTGCACTACCAGTATCTACACATTGATTTCCATGTCGTTGGAATGACTTTCCTGTGGGCAGCCTTACTATTAACGATGTGGTCTGGATGGGTATATTTTAGAATGACGAAAAAGATGCTGATCTAAAAAACTTGACATTTTTCTCGAGAAGTAGTAGGAAATTTAAAAAAAAGAGCGGGAATAGCTCAGTTGGTAGAGCATCACGTTGCCAACGTGACGGTCGCCGGTTCAAGCCCGGTTTCCCGCTCCAATAAAAGGCGGCATAGCCAAGTGGCTAAGGCAGCGGTCTGCAAAACCGTTTTACACCGGTTCGAATCCGGTTGCCGCCTCCAATAAAACTACAATAATTTATGGTATCAAAAAAATCTACTATCTTATTCCTTCCGAGAGGATTACACAAAGTAAGAAAAATTACTATTTCTCGGAGTGCAATGTTTACCCTCCTCTTTTTTATCTTTATGATACTTCTGAGTGTCAGCTGGTTTACTACCGATTACATAAAAATAAAGACCAAAATACCAGAATTACAGTATCTAAAAAAAGAAAACAGATTTCAAAAAACCCACATCATTGCCTTAAGTAAAAAAATCAATCACATCAATCAAAACATGGCCAAGCTTCAAGAATTTGAGCGTAAGTTAAGGGTCATGACCAACTTAGAACCATCTAAGCAGCAAGATCAATTATTGGCGGTTGGAGGCTCAAATACAAGTACCCTTGCATCAGAGTATCAACTGGAGGAAGTGCACAAGGGATTAATTCAGCAAATGCATAAATCTTTAGAGGACTTAGAAACAAAGACAGCGATCGCCTCCATATCTAAAAGCCAATTAAATGATTTTTTAAAAGAGCAAAAATCCATCCTGGCGTGCACACCATCTATCAGGCCAACAGATGGCTGGTTTTCTTCCGGATTTGGGTATAGGATCTCCCCCTTTACAAACCAAAGGGAATTTCACAAAGGAATTGACATAGCGAACAGGATGGGGACACCCATCATTGCCCCCGCCGATGGATTAGTCGTACATGCGGGCAAAGAAGGCAACTTCGGAAAGATGATTTCTATTAATCATGGATATGATTTAAAAACACGATACGGACACCTGAGTAAATACCGAATAAAAAAGGGACAATATGTGAAAAGGGGCCAAACCATAGGAGAGGTAGGAAATAGTGGCCGATGCACAGGCCCTCACCTCCACTATGAGGTACTTCTTAATGGTGTCCCTGTAAATCCTCTCCGTTTTATACTCAACTGATGTGCACTTCACCTGTTTGATTCTTTCCCATAACCACTCCCAGTTTTTTATTCTGCCATGGATATTTACTCTCTCTTTGCAAAAATACAATTTATTGTGTAAAATTCGTAATTGCTCAAAATCCTGTGGATTGAAATTTACTGCTTTTTTAGGGCATGGGTGTCTTTTTTTGCTTATGCCCTTAAATAAAACTCAGCTTAGTTGTCGTTTCAAAATTGGGTAATATAGACGGAGCATATAACTCTAAGGTCAATTTGCTATTACCCAATTTTGAAACGACATGGCAATGCGCCCTGTTAGAAGGGCATAACAAAAAAAGACACCCATGCCCTTCATCAAATTATTGAGCAGATACTAAAATTCAATAAATTACGGAACAGATTTAATTGCCACTTGAATTTTTTAATAGAAAAGTTTAATCAGAAGTAACAACAATTTTAAGGAAATTTTTTATGCTGGGTAAGCTTTTAAAAACAATTATTGGAAGTAAAAACGAAAGAGAGCTTAAAAAACTTGCTCCAATAATAACAACAATCAATGAGCTTGAACCCCTTTTTAAAGGCCTGAGTGACGAACAACTGAGGGGTAAAACAGGAGAATTTAAGCAAAGAATAGCAAAGGGCGAATCTTTAGATTATATCTTACCGGAGGCCTATGCCGCAGTCAGAGAGGTTTCTATAAGGGTCTTAGGCATGAGACACTTTGATGTACAACTCTTAGGAGGCATTGTTCTACATCGTGGCAACATAGCAGAAATGAAAACAGGTGAAGGCAAAACCCTGGCTGCCACTCTCCCCTTATACTTAAATGCCCTCTTAGAACGTGGGAGTCACCTGGTTACGGTGAATGATTATTTGGCAAAAAGAGACGCCGAGTGGATGGGTGGAATCTATCGATTCCTCGGGTTGTCGGTAGGTGTGATTGTACATGATATGGATGATCAGAAAAGAAAGGCTGCCTATAACTCTGATATCACCTATGGCACTAACAATGAATTCGGTTTTGATTACCTCAGGGACAATATGAAGTACTCATTTGAAGACTGCGTACAGAGAGATCTCCATTTTTCCATTGTGGATGAGGTGGATAGCATTCTCATAGATGAAGCGAGAACTCCTCTGATAATCTCAGGCCCCATCGAGCGCAGCCAAGACCCCTTTTATGCGACAGTAAAGCCTTCGATCATGAACCTTAAGGAGCATCAGGATAGGGTAATTCGAAATATTCTTAATAAGGCGCAGACATTAATGAGAGAAGATAATGATGATGACAAGGTAATCGAATTGCTCCTTCAGGTTAAGCGGGGCAGCCCAAAAAATCCACGGTTTTTAGACATCATTGCAGAGGAGCCTGGATTGAAAAAAGGGATCGATAGGATGGAGTCTCTCCTGAGATCTCAAAAATCCCTGTCTGCCCTGGATGAAGAACTCTATTGCATCATCGAAGAGCAAGATCACAGTGCAAACTGGACAGATAAAGGGCTTAAACTATTGTCTGGAGACCAGCACGACGCCTTTATCGTCCCTGACCTGAGCCAAGGATTACAAGAAATAGATAGCGATCCTCATTTGAATTTCAAGGAAAAGAAAAAAAGAAAAAGAGAATTAGAGACAAAATACTCAGAGACATCTGAAAGGATGCATTCGGCCCAGCAACTCATTAAGGCATACTGGCTTTTTAATAAGGATGTGGATTACGTGGTTAAGGATGGGCAGGTAATAATTGTGGATGAGTTCACCGGTAGACTTATGCCAGGCAGGAGATGGAGCGATGGATTACATCAGGCAATTGAGGCAAAAGAAGGCGTTAACGTGGCGGAAGAGAATCAAACCCTGGCAACCATAACCTTTCAAAATTACTTCAGGATGTATGAAAAACTTGCTGGAATGACCGGAACAGCCGATACAGAGGCCCCAGAATTCAAAAAGATCTATAATCTTGATGTATTTGTCATACCAACCCATAAAAAAATGATCAGGAAAGACTTTTCAGATGTTATTTACAAGACTGAAAGAGAGAAATTTAAGGCGGTTTCCGAAGAAATCAATGATCTGCATAAAAAGGGGCAACCTCTTTTGGTTGGTACTATATCAATAGAAAAATCAGAGATGCTGAGCAAAATGTTAAGACAAGCCGGTATCAAACATCAGGTCTTGAATGCAAAAAACCATGAACGAGAGGCCGAAATTATCGCCCAAGCAGGGCAAAATGGAACTGTGACCATATCTACAAATATGGCTGGGAGAGGAACTGATATAGTATTAGGAGCTGGCGTACCAGATCTGGGTGGCTTACATATCCTTGGCACAGCAAGACATGAAAGCAGGAGGATTGATAATCAGCTAAGGGGACGCTCAGGACGTCAGGGAGACCAAGGTTCATCTCGGTTTTATCTCTCGTTAGAAGATGATCTTATGAGAGTCTTCGGCTCAGAAAGGATTGCCTCTGTCATGGACAGGCTTGGGATGGAAGAGGGTCAACCAATAGAGCACCAAATCATCTCGAGAGCAATTGAAGGAGCCCAGAAAAGAGTTGAGGGTATAAACTTCAACATACGAAAAAATCTCCTTGAATATGACGATGTAATGAACCAGCAAAGAAAGGTGATATACAGCCAGAGAAGAGAGATACTCAAGGGTGAGAACCTCAAAGAAACCATTATGGATATGATTAACGAGTTGGTAGAAGCTGCAGTGTTAGATGCCACGGATCCCAAAATCTTTCCTGAAGAATGGAACTTAAGCCCACTTTCAGACTATATATATAATATATTCGGGTCCTTGATCCAATTTTCTCACGCAGAACTAAAGGATCTCACTCAGGAAATTTTGATAGATACACTCAAACAGCAGGTCATAGATCTTTATGAGAAAAAGGAGCAAGAGGCCGATCCTGAATCCTTTCTTTTTCTACAAAAAATTGCAATGTTGAGGGCAATTGATGAACTCTGGATGGATCACCTCCTGGGAATGGACCAGCTCAAAGAAGGAATAGGCTTGAGGGGATACGGCCAAATGGACCCTCTTAAAGAGTATCAGAAAGAGGGGTATAGTATGTTCGTCTCCATGATAGAAGGAATGAAAGAAAATACCCTCAAAACACTTTTTAGGATCCGTGTCGCACCCCAGGAACAGCCCTCCATCGTAGTTCCAAAAAAGGAAATAGTTCTCAGTCATGGAGGTGATGGTGGCAGTTCCCCTGTTAAACGGAAAACACCTAAGGTAGGAAGAAATGATCCCTGTCCATGCGGGAGCGGGAAAAAATATAAACACTGTTGTGGGAGATGAAAAAAGATCATTCCATATGTATGTCATAAATCGATTGCCATTAAAACATCGTAACTACACAGGTTCAAAGTTCCGGGTTCACGCCTGCCCGCCGGACGGCAGGCGGGGTTCAATGGTTATTTGCTGAACCATTAACAGTTAAATGCGGGTTTTTCATAAGCCTGTTGAGTAGTCTTGGCATGGACAATGGTCATGGCTCCAAGTTGAACCCCTGAACTGTGAACCTTGAACCTGACAACCCGAGTAGTTACAAAACATCTATGAATTCAATGAGTAATAAAAATTCCGAAATACATAATTATTCAGTTCCAGGGTTTCTCGCCTCTGCCGTTTCTGCTGGCCTCAAGAAAACCAGTGATCTGGATCTTTCTTTGATCTTTTCCCAAAAAAAAGCAGTCGCAGCAGGTGTATTCACCACAAATAAAGTGAAGGCTGCTCCTATCCTATTAAGTCAGGAAAGGATACAAAAAGGTTTTTTACGGGCAGTTATTGCTAATGCGGGGTATGCGAATGCCTGTACAGGTGCTCAGGGACTCCATGATGCCATTCAAACAGCAGATATGGTCTCCAAGGGATTAAAAATCCCTCCAGAAGAAACAGTTGTTGCCTCAACAGGGGTCATTGGAGCCTATCTGCCATGCAATCTGATAAAAAAGGCCCTTCCAAACCTGGTAAAAAATCTCTCCCCTCACAATTTTGAATCGGTTGCCAAGGCATTAATGACTACCGACTCCTTTCCCAAAATGAGCTTCTTTGAAGGGCAAGCTGATGGACACCCCTTTCACTTATTGGGAATAGCGAAAGGAGCAGGTATGATCATGCCGAATATGGCGACAATGCTCTCCTTTCTGCTTACCGACATAAATATTGATTCCCAGACCTTATGGCCTATCTTTCGGTCAGCCGTTGAGTGTACCTTCAACCGGATCACGGTAGACGGAGAGACCAGCACCAATGATATGGTTTTGATTATGGCTAACGGGGTTGCAGGAAACAGAACATTGACTACAACAGATATAAAGGAATTTGAAAGAGGCTTAACTGATGTTATGGGAGAGTTGGCGTACATGATTGCAAAGGACGGTGAGGGCGCCACAAAGACAGTGATAATTGAGGTACATGGTGCAGCATCAAAAGATGATGCACATACAGCCGCTCGAGTTGTTGGCAACTCTAACCTTGTCAAAACCACAATATTTGGCCAGGATCCTAACTGGGGCCGTATCATGGCTGCCCTTGGAAGGGCTGGAGTTACAATGGAGGAAAATAAGGTTCAGATCTGGATAGAAGGGATAAAAATAGTAGATGGTGGTCTCATGACCAGCGAAGAAGAAGAAAAAAAGGCAGCTGAAAAAATGAAAAGGGAACAAATAACAATTATCATCCGCTTGAATCAAGGAGAATGGAAAGACAGGATCACAACCTGTGATCTTACCTATGATTATATAAGGATTAATGCTGGATACAGGACATGAAGTGACGAAAATGCCTAAAGTGCCTAAAATTATCAATGGGGAAAAAATCTCAATGACAGATAATCAACACACAACCTTAGTAACAGGAGTAGCTGGTTTTATTGGCTTTCACACAGCCAAAGCACTCCTTGAAAGGGGTACGAGAGTAATCGGCATCGATAACCTCAACACCTATTATGATGTCTCATTAAAAAATGCGAGACTGGCACAGCTCATTTCCCATGATAATTTCACGTTCTATTATGAAAATATTAACAATTTCGATGCCCTACAAAAAATATTCTCTCAAAACCACATAGATAAAATATGTAATTTAGCAGCCCAGGCAGGCGTGAGATACTCCATTGAAAATCCCTTCACCTATCAGGAGAGCAATATTAAGGGTTTTCTTAACCTGTTAGAAATGGCACGGCAATTCCCTGTACATAATTTTGTGTTTGCCTCCTCATCATCTGTCTATGGTAATAATACAAAGCTGCCTTTTAGCGTTGAAGACAATGTTGACACCCCAATCTCCCTTTACGCAGCAACCAAAAGATCTGATGAGCTAATGGCATTCACGTATAGTCATCTTTATAACATTCCCTTAACCGGACTCAGGTATTTCACAGTATATGGACCATGGGGAAGGCCGGATATGGCCCTTTTTATTTTTACCAGGGCCATACTGAATGAAAGGCCCATAGATATCTATAATTTTGGAAAAATGAAAAGGGATTTTACTTACATAGATGATATTGTGGATGGAACGATCTCCTCCCTCAATAATCCTTTTAAATATGAACTGTTTAATCTTGGTAATTCAAAAACCGTACAACTTATGGATCTCATTACATTTATTGAGGAAGAACTGGGGATAGAGGCAAAGAAAAAGTTCCTTCCACTTCAGCCTGGTGATGTACCTGAAACATATGCTGATATAGAAAAGACGAAAAAAATGCTGGGTTTTAATCCTAAAACTTCAATAAAAACCGGAATTAGAAAATTCATTGATTGGTATAGAAATTATTATACGATACGCGAGCTAAAAAAATAATCCCTTTATAATAAACCCAAATCCCTTTACTTTTTTTATGAAACGTATACCGAAATTTTATACATTTTCTTTCTATTTTTTTGTTTCTGATCATTTGATTGACTTTATGTATTAAAGATAGTATGGTGCAAAAAATTTATGCAAAATTCCTTTTACCTCGCTAAAATTGGGCATGTAAAACCAAGATTACAGAAGTGGGAAAAGTATCCAAAATAATTATAGTAGTAGTAATAAGCCTCGCTCTCGTAGCCTTTTTCTTAGGTATCTATATAACTGTTGACGAAAAAATACCCGACAATGCAGTAGTTGTTGTAACCTTAGAAGATAAACTCTATCATTCTATCCACTTTGATTATATCTGCGTTGCTCAAAAAACAGCCAGGACCATGCTCTTATCTGAGGCAAAGGAGAAGGGTTTCAAACTCGACTCACATTGTCAAGACCTCGGTTATTTTAGAGGTAACAGGCTTTTTCTTTACCAACACACCCTCTCAAAGCTTGGGATGCAATATAACAGCCGCTGGGATAAAAACGGCAATTGGCTATGGTAGTGCCAAAGCTGTTGATCAATTCATCCTCATAGTATCTAAGAGAACTTCTTGACTTATTTATTATTTTTCAGTTACATTTTAACTATCACCGAAATAGCAACCATAATAACGCCTACTGATACCAGGGCTGAAGGCCGAGATAGTTATGCAATTTGCATTCTTTGGAACCTCTGATATAGGCCGTCATCGTAAACATAACGAAGATAGTTATCTTTGTAATCCACAAGAGAAACTGTTTCTTATTGCAGACGGAATAGGCGGGCAAGCTGCGGGTGAAACAGCCAGCAAGCTTGCAATTAGGAATATAGAAGAATTTGTTGTTCGTTCACGTGCTGAAGACATAACCTGGCCTATACCCTATAGAAAGGAATTTACATTAGAGCAAAACAGTCTCCTTGCAGGAGCCACGTTAGCCAACCGCAAGGTACGCGAGCTCGCAAATCAGAACCCTTCAATGAAAGGGATGGGAACAACCCTTGTTGGGGTCATCATTAATGGAGATCAACTCGCTGTTTTAAACATAGGAGACAGTCGATTATACAGGATTAGGGCTGGAGAGATAGAACAAATTACTCAAGATCACACTGTAGCTGGAGAACAGGAAAAGTTGGGACTCCTGACAAAAGAAGAGGCCTCTAATCATCCTCAAAAACATATTCTTACGAGTGCCCTTGGGATTGAAGTAGCGGAAAATCTTAGAATGGACCTTTCCCTTGTTGATATAGAAAAAAAAGATTTATACCTGATGTGTTCTGATGGATTGAATGATATGCTTAGTGATAAAGAAATACTGGCAGCAATTAATTCTTCCAAAAAAAAATCTCTTGAAAAAATCAGTCTTTCATTGACGCAACAGGCCAATCGTGCTGGGGGACGAGACAATATAACTATTATCCTGCTGTCTTTTATTAAAACATAGGAAAAAATAATATGCCAATCTTAGATATCACAACCTATGATGGCAAACATCTTCGTCTTAATGTCGAAAAAGAAACATTTACCATAGGCAGAAGTAACGACAACAACCTTACCCTTTCTGATAAAAGCGTTTCTCGTCATCATACTGAGATAAAAAAAACAAAAGAAGGCTATCTTCTCATCGACCTTGGGAGCTATAATGGTACGAAAGTCAATGGAAAACTCACTCAGAGTGTCCTCCTAAAACACAACGACAAAATAAAAATCGGCCTTACAAGCCTGATTTTTCTTGTCGAAAAAAAAGATGCAGCATCGCAAGAAAGCTCTCTTGTTCTCACCGCAGATAGCGATTATGAAAATGAGCACAAAGAGGTACTAAAAAGCCTCTCACAAAGTAGTGCCATTGACTCAAAAGAGCTTTTACTTTCTCCAGTAACTATGAAAACTCCAAAAGAAGCTGCTATTTCTGCCCCCCCAGAAGAGACTCAGACTGAATTAGAACGAAGAAACAAGGTGCTCTTTGTGCTTTACGAAATCAGTCGCCAGCTTAACACCATCCATGATTTCAAAGAACTCCTGAAAAGAATAATGGACCTTATCTTCATGGTAATTAGTGCTGATTACGGTTTCCTGGTTCTTACTGGAGATGAAACAGAAGATCAGCTCATTCCTATGGTAGTGAAATATAGAGATAATCGAGAAAAAGGGAGTGGAAAATTAAAGGCGAGCCAAACGTTAATCCATAAAGTAATACATGATAAAGTTGCGATATTAACATCAAATGCTATGACAGATTCTCGATTTAATGGTGCCAAAAGTCTCTTTATACAGAAAATCAGATCAGCCATCTGTGTGCCACTCTGGAGAAAAGACAAGATTATTGGTGTTATTCAACTCGACAGTATGCGGTTTGATAATCAATTTACCCAGGATGATCTCGAGTTACTTAAGGCCATAGGAAGTCAGATGGCCATGATAATTGAACAGGCCAACCTTAATGAGCAAATACGGCAAGAAGAGATACTGAGAAGCCGTCTGGAGCGATTCCACTCTCCCCAGATTATTGAAATGATCTTAAAAGGAAGTCAAGAGACGAAAGACAACATAATGGAGCCAAAGGATCTCACTGCAACCGTACTTTTTACAGATATTGTTGATTTTACACAACTCGCGGAACAAAGTTCTCCGCGAGAAACAAATATAATCCTTAATCAATATTTTTCAACAATGACAGAAATTATCTTTAGCTACGAAGGTACGCTCGATAAGTATATAGGCGATGGCTTGATGGCTGTTTTCGGTGCCCCAATGGAAAGAGAAGATGATGAGGAAAGGGCAATTCTGGCTGCCAAGGAAATGAAACGCCAACTGGCAGTGATGATGTCCACACAAGAAGGCAGCAGAAAAAAATTTGATATACGGATAGGAATAAATACAGGGCGGGTGGTTGCTGGAAATATTGGCTCTCCTAGGAGGTTAGAATACACAGTGATAGGAGACCCGGTCAATATTGCCTCACGGTTAGAATCAATTGCCAAGCCAAATCAGATTCTTATTGGAGAGGAAACATACAGGGCTGTGAAGGGCAAATTTAAAATAAAAAAAATTGGCCCAAAAAAAGTGAAAGGAAAAAGAGCGGAGATTATGGTGTATGAGGTGATGTAGACTCTAAAACTTTCTTTTAGCTACCTGACTATTCCTTTGTAAGATCCTCGATATCCTTTTTAAGGTCTTTCACATCCTCCTTTCGCTCGCTTGTATCAGGTTCTTCATCTGCCTTATCTGGATCTTTTTTTCGAATATAGGTCGCGATGTTTTTTCGTAATAAGGCATATTCATCATTCATGCTCTTTAGCTTTTCCTTGGCATCTATTGCCTCTCGCTCTAATTCCTTCATTCTCAACGCAAAGTCAGTTATATCGGTATTCTCAACTACACACTCTCTGGTTTTTCCATCGATGCTCTTAAGAGTATACACCCTGGCCAGAACATGTACTGGTTCTCCATCAGCCGAATAATACTTCCATTCTTTTCCATTAAATGATTCACCCTTAAAAACCCTTACTATTGTTTCCTTAAAAGGCTTTCGTGTCGATTTTGAAACAAAGGTCAAAGGGCTATTTCCAATTATTTCAGAGGAATGGTAGCCAAAATTTTCTTCACATGCCTTATTCCAGAAGCTAACCTTACCTTTCGCGTCTATCTTAAAAATAGGATTTGATGCCAATCCAATTGCCTGTTCTGGATTATCATATGCGCTGTAATTTCCCCCTTCCACATTTGTCACATCCTGTATTATTTCTATGGCCCCTTTAATTACGCCGTTTATATCCAGAATGGGAGCAACGGCCACATTTGCTTGCATACCCTCTTTTATACCAGGAAAAGGAACTCCCACCTCAAAAAACCCGCTGTCTGTCTTTGATACGATTGAGCTGGAAAATTTGTTTATTATAGAATCCGGGTCCTCTATCATGATATCAGCTAAACTCCGTTGGTTGTCAACATACAGTGAGACAGGAACCCTCTTACCAATTATTTCCTCTGTAGGTATACCTGTCATCTTCTGGCATGCACGATTCCATTGAATCACCCGGTGTTCCAAATCTACTACAAAGGTAGGCAGAGGGGATTTTTCAACAAGAGTGTCAATATACTTCTTTGACTCTACAAGGGTCCTAGATCTAAGCTGTTCTCTGTCAAGGGCATCATTCTTTTCCTTTTCATACATAAAGGCGATGAAAAGAATAACCAAAAGGCCTGATAAATATGCGCCCAGGGAATAAATAGGTGAAATATCAGAAGGGATAAGATTCGGAAACTCATAACCGGTCCTGAATAGATACACTGCAACACCGCTTTCAACAAATATTAACGTCCCCCAGATAGTTCCCCATTGATATCCTGTAATGAAAATAGCCATAAGTATGAGGGCAGCATTCCATATCCAGGATAAAAGGATTAAACCTCCTTCACTCATTGCCCCGGTATTCCATCTAATAATCAAAAAAGTGGCCCATAGGATAAAAAAAGCATAATTTCCAGCGACGATGAGATTTTTGGTCAGCCGTAGAAGAATCAGAGCCGAGATCCCTAATATACCGGCACCAATAATAGTATAAAAGAGAAGATCTGCTCTGATGGAAAAATAAAAAAACCCAAGGCAAGGGGAAAGAAGAATAAGGATGCATAGAAATATATTGAGGGCTTTAGACTTGGTTATTATCTCTAAATCCGGAGATTTTATTCCGCTGGTAATAAAATTATTAATTATAGATTTGAAGCTCATGTTTGCCAATGAACTTTTCGGAGATTATTGTGAGAATGTCCTTTTAACGAGTGATGATCTAATGAAACATATTTCTGATATATGAGCGAATGAGTTCGATACATTGATTACTCACATAGTACTATCTTTTATGCTCCCTATAGGTAGCTTATATCAATTTTACCAGTACTATCGAGGTCTCCAATAATACTTTTCTTACCATTCTTAAAAAGAGCAAAATTTCTGTGATGATTTATAACTACCTGGCAAAATGGTGGTACTCCAGGGATATTCGTAATTCTAAAATCAAGAAAATGGCCTACTGGAATTTTTATCTTAAGGGCATCCAATGTATCCTGAATAACTGTTGGGTCATCTACTCCATTGAATTTTTGGGTTCCATCATGATAAATTTCAATAATATCTCCAGGGTCTGGAAAAAATTTCTCGTTATCCAGGAAATACATAATCTGTCCATCAAGAATTTTCTTTATCATAAGGGCAGCTTCAGATCCATAGGCCCTCTGTTGATATATGTTTAAAAGTGGCATTGCAGTAGCAGCTAAGATTCCCAAAATGGCAACCACAACCAATAACTCAAGAATTGTAAAACCAGCACGTCTTCTCATTTGATTTAGGCTCCGCCGCTCGATGGTCGAGTATACTCAATACCCTTTGGCGTTAGAATCACATTCATTTCCCCTGCCTTAGGATTTGCCACAGACAAGCGGTAACCTATCCTGGGATCCCTCTGATAGGATAATTTCTCTAAATAAAAAAGTTGATCCTTACCTAATGAGAGATATTTGGGAACAAGATTGAATAGTTTTTCCGGGTATTTATTTCCTTCATAATGTGCATAACGCTTGATAGCTCCATCAACCATGAAGAGAAGCACCCTCCCCTTTTTCGCAAAATCAATTCTTTGGGAAGGTGCAGGCTGACCACCAAAGATAATCACTCCCCACATCACCAGAATCAACACAGAGGAAATAATGACAAAATACTGAAAAGGTCCCCATTGTTTCTTTTTAACTGCTTTCTTCTTTGTGACCTCATCCCGCTTATCTTTTATAGATGTGCCACCTTCAGAGACAGAGTAAAGCATGGCACACTGAAAACAATAATATTCGCCAGATTTCGATTCTTCAGCGCATTCCTTGCAGAGAGGGGCATTACAGCTTGCACAAAAAAATTCTGCCTGCCTTTTAGGATGATATTTACACTTCATGCAAATTCCTCTTCTAATAACAGTGTATATATTTTTTCAGCTATTATTTTAAGGCTAAGGTAAAAAAAGGTAAAGGAATAGTCAAGAAATAAATCTCTTTAGGGACTGAGAAAGGATTTTAAGTTTCAGGCTTTAAGCTATTCCTGCAATACGGACAGGCAACCCAATCTGGCTGCACTATCCGTTTGCAAGAACTACATGTCGGTACAATGGGGTTTTTACAATAGGGGCAGTCTTTAAAATCTAAACTGACAGTTTTACCACAATGAGGACACACGGTTGTCAATTCCTCTTTTTCGTGTACCGCTTTCAGCACCTCTTCTATGGTTGTAACTCCCCTTTCAATCTTTTTCATTCCACTAATCCCGAGGGTGGTCATCCCCATTGCCATTGCTGCTTCCCTCAAAGTATCGGCTGTTGCAGAGGATTGAATAAGTTCTCGTAGTTTCTGACCAACAATCATTATCTCTTCAATAACCGTTCTCCCTTTGAAACCCGTATTGTTGCAATTCAGGCATCCTGCCCCTCTATAGAATTTAAAGGGGAGATCATTTTGATCCAGATTGAGTCTAGCCAGGGAATCTTGATTGGGCACGTATTCCTCCTTGCAATCCGGACATATGGTTCTTACCAGCCGCTGCGCCGCAATTCCAACTAAAGAAGAGGCAATAAGGTATGGTGGAATACCTATATCTATCAGGCGCGTAACCGCCGCAGGGGCATCGTTTGTATGCAGAGTTGAAATAACTAAATGTCCAGTCATAGAGGCCTGAACAGCTATCTCAGCCGTCTCTTCATCCCGTATCTCACCTATCATAATCACATTGGGATCTTGTCGTAAAATCGATCGTAGAATAAAGGGAAATGAGAGGCCAACCTTCTCGTTTATCTGCACCTGGTTGACACCATTTAACTCATATTCTACGGGATCCTCAACAGAAATGATATTTACCTCTTCCGACTTCATTTCCCTCATACATGCATACAGGGTTGAGGTTTTTCCACTTCCTGTAGGGCCTGTAATCAAAACCATACCCTGGGGTCGGCGTATAAAATTTGCTATTATTGTCAGATTCTTCTGGCTAAATCCAAGTTGATCCAGTGAGAGAAAGGCTTCTTCTTTGTTCAAGATTCTTATAACTGCCTTTTCACCATAATACGTAGGCAGTGTGGATACTCTCAGATCTACGGATACATTCCTTGCCTTTACCTTTATCCTTCCATCCTGGGGAAGTCTCCTTTCTGCTATATTTAAACCCGCCAACACCTTAATACGCGAAATTATAATAGGTTGCGTCCATTTCGGAAGCTTGATAGAATCTTTTAGCACGCCATCAATGCGATTTCTCACTCTTACATGATTTTCCTGTGCCTCGATATGAACATCACTTGATCCACTCTTAATGGCATTCCTGATGATAAGATCGACCATTTTTATAAACGGTGAATCCTTGAAAGATTCAAAATCTGCTTCTTCCTCGATCTTCTTTTCTTCATCTGGGAAAAACTCCATGAGGCTGCCATCTTCAATAAATTCATTAGCAACATCCTTAATTGTTCTTTCTGGGTGGTAGTATCGTTGAAGCTTATCCATTATCTGGCTTCGTGTAGAAATAGCAGGCTGGATATTGTAACCAGTTATAAACTGGAGATCTTTCATTATATGCAGATCAAGAGGATCAGCCATAGCAACATCAAGTATATTATTTTTCATAGACAGAGGAATGCATATAAATTTCTGACACACCTCCTCAGGTATACAGTCCATAACATCATTTTTGATGGAATAGTCTATGAGATCAATGAAGGGAATCTTAAGTTGCATAGCCAGAGAAAAGGCCATCTCCTCTTCTGAAATGATCTTCATGTCAATTAAGGCCTCGCCTAACCTTTTCCCAGTACTCTTCTGAGCCTCTAAGGCGTCCTTTAGTTTATCAATAGTCAAAAGACCTGATTCTATTAATAATTCTCCTAATTTACGCTTGGAGACAAAATTATCATTCTGTGTTTTTTTCTTCCCTTGAATTGATGCAGCATCCATAATGGATCGTAGCCTTATTACATGTTACACGTTAATAAGAAAATTTTTGATTTTATATATCATTATTTACACATTATTTCAACTCAATAACACCTGATGTAATATTAAAATAGTAAAAACCAGGCTTTTCTTTGACATATAGGTATTAATTTGATATAGATTTCCATTAATTTTAAGTTGCGTAAATTGTTTTTAAAAAATATATTAGGTATATTACATATAATCATTAGGTCACAGGCTATCAACAAAAAAATGTAAAGCAACGAAAATATACATTTAGCTTCGACCCGCAATTGGAATGATGGAATATTGTGTGTGTTTCCCTTTATTCAACCTTTCCATCACTCCATATGGATGGCACAAGTCAGGTACCACTTAAAAATTTTCAATCCGCCAAAAGCGGACAAGTTAGCCAGAAACCTGGCGGACAGGTCCGCCACCCCGCCACAAAGACGGCGGGCAAGAAAGACGGCGGGCAGGGGTTAATTTTCCGCAGCTTGCTGCGTTACATTGTGTGGTTGTGACACCTCGTAGCCTGTCGGAACTGATCGGGGCTGCAAGGTAGTTCATGTTCACTACGTCATACAATTTCTTAAACGTGTAATTACATGAACAAAAACGATTTAAGAACAAATCTATTTATAGGGTCATTTGTCATAGCTATTTGTATGTACCTGTCTTTTATGACCTTCCCCTCTTTTGAGAAGCTTGAAAAGCAAATCTACGAGATCGAAATGCGGCTCGACACACCCCGTAACCCTGGAGAAAGCAAAGTAGCCATAGTAAATATCGATGATAAAAGCATTAGAAAGCTTGGGCAATGGCCCTGGCCACGGCATATCATAGCTGAGATGATCAAGATCTTAAAAAGTAATGGGGCAAAGTTTATTGGCATAGATATGGTCTTTAGCGAAAAAGAGCAAAACCCAGGCATGAAAGAAATAGAGAAGCTTTACAGTAAAATCCTAAAACGAGAAAATACTTACACTGCCGGAGAGAAAGATACATGGATACTTGCTGAGTTGAAGGAGATTGAAAAACGCCTGGATAATGATAAAGTATTATCTGAAACAGTGAAAAATAGTGGAAATATAATCCTTCCAGTTGTGGGCGAATTTGGAAAATATCAAACCGAGTTAGTAATTTCACCTGAATCATTTCTGAATCTCAGTGTATTTAAAAAAGATAGCATTAATATTGAAGACCACACATCTGTTAGAGAATTAACCACCCCATTTAATGAGCTATTAAAAAGCAGTCATGCCCTGGGACACATAAATCTCTCCCCCAATAAAATAATGATGGGCCAGGTTCATATACCCTTTATTGATTATCGAGGACATATAATTCCCTCCATGCCTTTACGTCTTGTGCTTGACTACATAAATAAGCATCCTGAGCAGGTAATAATTAAAGGCTCTGGAATCAAAATCGGAGAAGAAATTATTCCAACGAGCAATGGTGAAATGTTCATTAAATTTAAAGGTGGAAGACGATCCTTTCCATACTATTCATTTATCGATATCTTAAATGTTAAAAAGGTCCCCGCCGTATTTGATGACAAAATTGTCCTCATTGGTTTTACAGCCAAAGATTACCCTGCAGTGAGCACGCCAGTAGACCCTTCTATGCCACGGATAGAATTTATGGCCAATGTAATCGAGGATCTTTTAAACGGACGTTTTCTTAAACGCTCAAATATGATGCTCTATCTGGAAGTCCTTATCTTAGTGCTGCTTGGCATAGCATCCTCATTCTTCCAATCCCGTTTCAGTTATTTAAACCGAACCGGAATCACAGCCGGACTGATCTTTCTTGTATTTTTAACCAGTGCCACTTTTTTTATTGCATTTGATATATGGTTTAAAAGCATTTACATTCTTCTCTCTCTGGTAACGATCTATGTTGTTATTATGGGAAAAGACTTTCTCTACATTCGCACGACCGGTCTCTCAGAGGAGGCAATAGAAACTAACCGGATGCTCGGTATTAGTCTCCAGAGCCAGGGATTGCTTGATCTGGCATTTGAAAAATTCAGAAAATGTCCTCTCGATGATGAACTGAGGGATATTGTTTACAATCTTGGGCTTGATTATGAACGAAAGAGGATGATTAATAAGGCTATTTCTATATATGAATATATTAACAAGAAAGAAAGAGCATTTAAGGATTTAAATGAACGCATACCAAAATTAAAAAAGGTACTCAGTTCTCTACCATTAGGTGCCTATCAAGGAAGCAAGGAAGAAAAAATAATTGTTTCAGATGACCTGGAAATTAAGCCCACTGTTGGAAGATATGAAATACTCATGGAGTTGGGTCGGGGCGCAATGGGTACCGTGTATAAAGCGAGAGATCCTAAAATCAATCGCCTCTTGGCAATCAAGACAATCCGTTTTTCTGATGAATTTGAAGAGGATCAGCTAAAAGAAATAAAAGAGCGTTTCTTTACAGAGGCTGAGTTGGCAGGAAAACTCTCGCACCCTGGAATTGTTGCCATACACGACATAGGAGAAGACTATGACCTTACGTATATGGCCATGGAATTCTTAGACGGAGATGATCTCGACAAATATTGCAAGAAAGGATCGCTCCTTCCAATGAGAAAAATACTCGATATCATAGCTGAAACAGCCGATGCGTTAGAATATGCGCACAACAATAATGTAATTCACAGAGACATAAAACCAGCAAATATCATGCTATTAAAAATTGGTAAGGTAAAGGTAACTGATTTTGGAATAGCAAAGTCAATGTCTGCCTCAAAAACCAGAAGTGGAATAATACTCGGTACACCGAACTATATGTCACCAGAACAGATTATGGGTCGTCAGATAGATGCCCGCTCAGACATATTCTCGCTGGGTGTGGTATTCTTTCAGCTCCTCACAGGAGAATTGCCATTCACTGGTGACAACATGAACAGTCTTTTTTACAAAATCACTCAGGAAAAACATCCCTCACCCCATACACTAAATCCAAAAGTTATTAAGCCATGTGAGCAGATACTCGATAAAGCCTTAGCCAAAAACCCGGATCATAGGTTTCAGAAGGCGAGTGATTTTGCTAAGTATTTAAGATTGTTATCGAATAAAATTGACACACTGAGGGCACAAAAAAATAAAGATAACGAGTAGAAGTTGAAAATCATTAAGGAGAAACATTGAGAATTTCAGCTACTGGACTTTCTGATGTAGGTCTTAAGAGGGAAGGAAATGAAGACTACCTTGTAATGGACAACTCTGCTAAATTATACATAGTGGCTGATGGTATGGGAGGGCATTTGGCTGGAGAGGTTGCCAGTAAGGTTGCCGTACAGATAATCCAGAAAAATGTTAATAATTGGATAAATAAAAACAGCCTTGTGACTGAAATATTTGACTTTCCGGATATGACCTTGAGCCAAAGAGGTAATTATCTATCAAGTAGTATAAAATTAGCGAACAGAGTAATATATGAGATGTCTCAAGAATATACAGAATACAAAGGCATGGGAACAACAATTGTAATTCTGGCAATAATGCCCTCTACCATAATTGCAGCTAATGTGGGTGATAGCAGGATATATCTTATAAGAGGAGATTCAATGGAGCCCCTTTCTAAGGAACACAGTATGGTAGCTGAACAGTTAGAGATGGGCCTGATATCCGAGGAAGAAGCAAAAATTTCACCTTTACGACACATACTCACAAGAAATTTAGGTTCTTCAGATACTGTTGATGCAGATGTGTTCGAAATTGAGTACGTAGATAATGACCGTTTTTTACTCTGCACTGATGGGCTCACAGACCTTGTATCAGACAATGAAATACTAAACATTATCAAAAATGGAAATGACCCTGAACATATCTGTCAGCAACTCATTTCTGAAGCCAACAAGAGAGGTGGTAATGATAATATCACTGTCTCTTTAATATGTGTAAATAAAGAATCTGATGAAAAACGAGGAATAATAAAAAATATACACACCTTTTTTAAGAATAAAAAATGAGAGTCTGCTTTTTCTTATTAACCACAAAAAGGGGCATATATTATGGCACGGGTTATATTAGTATTTAATAAAAAAGTGATAAAGGAGTATCCTTTTTCCAAAAATAGCATGACTATCGGGCGAGATGAAGCAAATGAAATTGTTATTGATAATCTGGCAGTATCCAGTCACCATGCCAGAATAGATAAAACTGGAGGTATCTATATCCTTACTGACCTACAAAGTACAAACGGAACATTTGCGAATGATAAAAAAATAACTTCTTATAAACTACAACATAAGGATAAAATAACTATCGGCAAACACCTCCTTTTCTTTGCTATGTCAAAGCAGGAGCAGGCCAAAGCTAAAGACGAAGAGCTTGATAAGACCATGATCCTTGATACAGCCCAGCAAAAGGAGCTATTAGAGAAACAGGCCGAAAAAAAGGCCAAGGATGTATCCGCTCAACAAGGAAAAATTGGTGTCGTAAGCTTCATTGATGGCTCTGGTGAAGGCGAAATTCAACTGACGAAGAAGTTAACCAAGATAGGCAAGGCTGAAACCTCTGAAATAAGGCTCGGCGGTTTATTTATGCCTCCTACTGCAGCTACTATTAGCCGAAGACCAAATGGTTATGCTATTACAGCAACTACTGGGAAAACCAAAGTAAAGGTTAATAATAAAGTAATAAAAGAAAGCCATTATCTCAAGGATTTTGATACGATTGAAATGGGATCATACAAGTTCCAATTTTATAGCCATGATATAGAAAATGAAAAATAAGCGAAGCGGAAAAAGTAGAATACAAATAACGACAATTTTGTTAAGTATTGCCGTCCTTTTCTTTTCCCCTTTTTATTTAGAGGCCTCTGAAAGGCAATCCTTTAAAGTGAGAGCAAATGACTCAATAAGCTTCCTTTGCTTTAAAATATACGGCAGATTCAATCCTGAAATGACAAAACAATTTGTCAAAATTAATCCCCATATTAAAGATTGGGATAATCTTACTGAAGGAGAAGAAATAACATTGTTATCAAAAAAAGAAATGAATAGCATTGTTCCAGAGCAAAAAATAGAAACGGTAGTGATAACCTTTTTGAAGCATCCAGTAATAATTAAAAAAGATACCAAAGGCCCTCATAAAAAAGCTTTATTAAATATGATTCTTTATTCTAAAGATCGTATAGAAGTAAAACGCGGTGGCAGCGTAGAATTAATGATGAGTCATGGAAGAGTTATCAGATTAGATGAGGGCTCAGAACTAAGAGTTGGTACCTTAAAGAGGGATGAGCACAAAAAATCAGTTGTGGGGAAATTTAAACTTTTTCTTGGAAGGCTCTGGGGAAAGGTGTTACAAGCTAAATCACGCAGGAAAAAAGAAATGTATGTATCCACCCCAACCTTGGTAGCTGGTGTCAGGGGGACAGCATATGACCTGAAATTAAAGCGTGACCAGTCTACCGTCATCAAGGTCTTTGAAGGAGAGGTTGAAATATATAATCCTTTGCAAAAAATGCCTGAATCCGGGATTATTACTGATTTTAAAAAACCACATAGAGTTCAAGGTCCCCATAAAATCACCGAAAAGGAATGGAATGAGATCCTTCTCAGGCAATACCAACAGGTAATTGTCACTAAAGAGGGCATTAGCACACCTATTAGTTTTGACCATGAAACGGAAAGAAAAACTGAATGGATAAAGTGGAATGAAGAAAGGGATCTAAGACTAAGTGGAAAGGAAATCCTCTAAAACTAGTGTTACTTCCCTGTCATATCTAAAGATTTAAGTCTTTCATCTTTTATTTCCTTTAATCGTGTCGCTATCTGGTGTTTTGAAAACGTTCTGTTGCAATGTGTGCATTGGTAGATTTCTTCTTTGATTTCATCATGTATGAGATTATCTGCAAAATTTACCCTTCGAAACTGGGTATAAAAAGTGTAGATTTTAATAAAATTTTTATTTTTACAGTTATCGCATAAAAAATAATCCTTGATAGTGTCCATTAGTGTCCCCCAAAAAAAGCATCTCTCTTGTGCGATCAGGTACATTCTCTTATCCGATTTAGTCTTTTTTGTCAAAGAAAATATGTGTAACGATTCTACCTTATTGATAATTGTAGAAAAAATTATCGTAACTACTCAGGTTTCCATGTGTGCGCCTGCCAGCCCTGATTTTATCGGGAAGCTACTGCACTTTGAAACTTAAGGATAACAAATAATTGTTATGTATATGTTAGGTAATTCCCTTTCCATCCCTTTGAAGTTTAGGCATGTAAAATACAATTATCTTCTTGAATGATACTTTTTATTGTGTTAGAAAAAGCAATAAAGTTATTGTCCTCATTTATAATAAAAGAAAAGATAAGGAGGGAAAAATGGCGGCTTTATTTGGTGGTGTGGTATCGTTGGTTTTGGGTATTATAGGAATTATTATCTTTTGGGGATATTTTGTTAAGGCTTTAGCAGCTGGAATACCTGTCTTACTTATCTTGGGTGGTGCTTTAGCTACATATCTTGGCATTGAAGAATGGAAAGATAAAAGAAATGCAGAAAAATTTGAGGAAGAGCCTGACGCAGGCGAGTTAAAGAAAGAGGTAGAGGATCTTAAGAAAGAGGTAAAGGATCTTAAGAAAGAAGAATAGGCTGATTCCTTTTTTACATTAATTGGAATCAATAAAAGGCATTATTTTTTGAAAATCTCTAACTCATTAAAAAAGTAAGCTATCTCAAATGCAGCACTTTGGGGGCTATCCGATCCATGCACAACATTTTTTTCAATATCTGTTGCATAATCATACCTAATAGTGCCTTTCGCAGCCTCCTTATAGTTGGTAGCCCCCATTAATGTCCTATAGACATTAATACCATCTTCACCCTCCAGAACCATGACTACACATGGACCTGAAGACATAAAATCAGTAACACTTTCATAAAACGGTTTCCCTACATGCACCTTATAAAAACTTTTCGCCTGCTCTTTTGTCATCCAGATCATTTTAATAGCTAAAATATTGAGGCCTTCTTTTTCTAACCGTCGAATGACCTCACCTATAAGACCTCGAGCCACACCATCGGGTTTAATTATAGCCAATGTCTTTTCCATTTTTACCCTCCTCCTCGCAATAATGAATACCATTGTTCATGAGACATCTGTCACTGGATGAAAAAACAGTCAGAAAACTCAATATGTAACAAATAACTAATGACCAATAACTCGTAGTGTACCCTGCCCCGACATCACATATCTCATAAACAAAAGATCAGTCAAGCAAAAATCTGTATTCTTTAAACACATTCCCAAAATTGTCTTGCAGCATATTTAGGTGCTGTGCTATAAGATTTTTTCTACATTTCGCTTAGTGCTTCGATTCGCAAATACTATAACGTATTCTAATGAGTATAATCTTTGCGATTGCCTTCGACCCAGAGCGACTCGACATGAGCTCGTCGACATGTCTCAGACCGAGAGGTTTGTCGCGGGCAGCACTTAGTCCCGCCCTCGGCCATGAGCCTTTCGGCAGTGAGCCTGTCGAGAGCCTCTAGGTCGAACGGCTCAAGGCCGAACTGCTCGAGCCGAATGGAGTAAATAAATACGTCATCGAATTTATGAATCGAGGGACTTAGTAAAAACATACATTCAATACATTAATAAGGAGGATTGAATAGTGGAAGAAGAAAGAGAAATTATGGAAGTAGACGTACTCTTTGTAGGTGGTGGCATCGCCAGCCTAAGTGGTGCCCTTCATCTCTCGAATCTCATAAAGGCGCACAATAATAAGGTTGAGCAAGAAGGGAAAGGGGAAAGGCTTGACGAAATCATGATTGCACTGCTCGAAAAAGGTACCGATATTGGCTCTCATAGTATTTCTGGGGCTATTATGGATCCTGTTGCCCTCAAAGAGCTTATCCCTGATTTTCTGGGAAAAGGTGCACCATTTGAAGGTGAGGTTACAAAAGAGGAAGTCTCCCTATTAACCACAAAAGGGCGCATTAGATCTCCTATAACGCCTCCTCCACTAAATAATCATGGGAATTATATCGTCGCACTTTCAAAGATAACCAACTGGCTCGGTAATTTGGTTGAGGAAAATGGCGTAGACATATTTCCCGGATTCGCAGGAACAGAGATACTCTACGACGGCAACAGAGTTATTGGAGTGAGAACAGGTGATAAGGGAATAGATCCAGATGGTAATAAGAAAACAAACTTTGAACCAGGAATTGATTTACATGCCAAGGTTACTGTATTTGGTGAAGGCACAAGAGGGAGTCTCACCAAAACACTTATAAAAAAATTGAATTTGGACCAAGGCAAAAATCCACAGACCTATGTAGTCGGAGTAAAAGAGGTGTGGGAAACCCCAGAGCAAAGATTTGAGCCAGGACAAGTGTTCCATAGTATGGGCTACCCCCTCAAAAGTAATACATATGGTGGGGGTTTCATCTATGGAATGAAAAACAACATGGTCTCAGTTGGCCTATTACCTGGACTGGACTGTGAAGACCCCTTTCTGGATCCCCACCTTGAATTTCAAAAGTTCAAACTCCACCCTTTCGTAGCTGAGATACTAAAGGACGGCACACTCATCCAATATGGAGCAAAAACAGCCCCAGTTGGAGGATATTTTTCTATTCCAAAGCTCGCATTTGACGGAGGGGTTATTATTGGAGATTCAGCCAGCCTATTCATCAGCCAAAAGATCAAAGGGATTCACATTGCTATGAAATCAGGTATGCTTGCTGCTGAAACGATCTTGGAGGCACTTCTAAAAAAAGATTTCTCTTCTGCCCAACTCGAGCGATACCACACATCCCTCTATAAAAGTTACATAGGCAAAGAACTTCACAAGGTAAGAAATTTTCATCAGGCATTCCAGAAGGGTTTATGGATAGGCCTCATTAAAGCGGGATTTCAGTATGTGTTAGGGGGGAGGATCTTGAAAGGAAGACTTTCTGCGAAGGCCGATTTTGTCCACCAGAAAAAGGTAATTGATTTCTATGGAACTGCCTCTCCTACAGATGAACAAAAAGGTATAATAAAATTCGACGGAAAGCAAACCTTTGATAAAGAATCTGATGTGTATTATTCAGGAACAATCCATGAGGAACAACAACCTGCCCATCTCAAGATACCTGATCTGAATATCTGCTATACTAAATGCAGAGAAGAATATCAAAATCCATGCCTTAGCTTTTGTCCTGCTAATGTCTATGAAATGGAAGTTGATGAGGAGACTGGTACGCCGAGGATGAAGCTAAACTTTTCTAACTGTGTCCATTGCAAGACCTGCGACATAAAAGATCCATATGAAAACATCACATGGGTAACACCTGAGGGAGGAGGAGGTCCAAAATACACTGTTATGTAGAAACGTAACGTGTCTTCTAAAACCCTACTTTCACCTTGACACAGTATTAGTGTTGTATTTATAGTTAAAATGTAGCTAAAAAATAGCTACATTCATAAACCAAGTAAGAGGTGTCATAATGGATATAATTAGTGAAATTTCAAAGATAGTTGGAGAAAAAAATGTATTTTCCGATGCTGTAGAATGCATTTGCAATTCGCGTGATATGTCCGTGCATGTTGGAGTGCCTGATCTTGTGGTGTATACCCAGACCACAGAGCAGATATCCGCTATTATGCAATTGGCCAACCAGGAAAAGATTCCGGTTACTATCCAGGGTTCCGGTACAAGTGTCACTGGTGCATCCCTTCCAGTAGAAGGCGGCATACTGCTGGATGTCCATAAGATGAACAAGATCCTGGAGATCAATAAAGAAAATTTTTATGCAAGGGTAGAACCAGGAGTCATTTGTATGGATTTGAACAGGACCCTGGCTAAACAAAACCTTATGTTCCCTCCTAACCCTGGGAGCGAGCTCATTGCATCAATAGGCGGCATGATGTCTACCAACTCAAGCGGACATAAGGCCGTTAAATACGGTACTGCCAGGGACTATGTAAAGGCTCTTACAGTAGTTCTTGCTGATGGAACTATCATTAATACTGGGTATAAAACACCTAAATCATCCATGGGCTATGACCTTAGCCATGTCTTTGCCAGCTCCGAGGGGACTCTCGGGGTAATTACAGAGATAACAGTAAAGATTCAGCCTCTTCCAGAATACAACGCGCTCGCCCTGGCAATATTTCTGGATCTCGACGCTGCAGGAAAAGCGGTGAGCGATATCATCGCATCCGGCATACAGCTTACCGCATGTGAGATATTGGATAAATACAGCCTCAAGATTGTTGAAGATTATATTGACAGGGATGTGAGCAAAATAGAAGCCATGCTGATCATTGAGTGTGATGGCGCCAAAGAGATAGTAGCCAGGGATATGGAAAGGATTGGTGCGATATGCAAAAAATATGATGTGGAGGACTTCACCTGGAGTGATGACCCGGTCAAGGCTGGAGAAATAATGGAAGCACGAGGAAAACTGGTGCCAACGCTTTCAAGAATTAAACCTGGTAACAGGCTTGTTGCAATATCGGAAGATCTTGGCATTCCTTCATCAAAGATTCCTGAGACTATTAAAAAAGCACAGGCGATAGCAGATAAATACAACCTTCTTCTTACCACCTTTGGCCATATTGGCGATGGAAATGTGCACACCACCTTTGTAACCGATATGAGAAGCCAGGATGAATGGGATAGACTCAGACCGGCTGCTGATGAACTTGCCGAACTTGCACTTGCTGTAGGAGGCACCATTACCGCTGAACACGGAACCGGTCTTGCCAGGGCACCATATATAGAAAAACAGTTGGGGCCAGCATTGGATGTTATGCGATCGATAAAAAAGGCACTTGACCCTAATGGGATACTGAATCCAGGCAAGATGGGATTAGACAAAAAGAAACATGATATCTATGACTACTTTGCCTTCAAACCCCTTTTGGAGCATCCAGAGGGTCTCAACTCTTTTGGGTATGATGTAGACAACGAGATTCTTGCATGTATAAACTGCGCCTTCTGCCGTTTAGGATGCCCTACCTATGACGTTACCCAACTCGAGTCCAGAAATGCCAGAGGCAGGACTATTCTTGCATTCAACTTAATGACTGGAGAAATTGAGCCCTCCAAAGAACTCGCAAACTCATTTTATACCTGCACTACCTGCAATGCCTGCACCTATTTCTGCCCTGCACGGATCAAGGTGGATCAAATTATTCAAAAAGGACGTGAAAAACTCTTTGCCTCTGGTTTTGCTCCTGAACCGGTTACTGCACTGAGGGACAGCATTTTAAATACCGATAATGTTTACGCAGCTACAAGGAAAGACAGGATTGCTATCTATCCGCCATCTATCAAAAAAAAGGTTGAAACCGGTGAGGTAAAGAAAAAGGCGGATACTCTTCTATTTATGGGGTGTGTCTCAAGTTACTTAGACATGAAAATAGTTCCCAGCTTTTTTAAAATCATGGATGCCGCTGGTGTTGACTATACAATGCTTGGAAAAGATGAGATCTGTTGCGGATTCCCCCTGCATCTTATGGGTGATCAAGAAAAATTTGAGCAAAATGCCAGAAACCTTATTGATCTTATTAAGGCAACGGGGGCAAAAGAGCTGGTAACCCCCTGTGCTGGTTGTTATAAAACATTTCAAAAATACTATCCTGAAGCAGGGGATCTAGGGATTAAACTCTTCCATTCTGTTCAGTATATTCAAAAGCTACTAGAGGAGAAAAAGATACAATTGGGTGGTGATCTTGGTAAAAAGGTCACCTATCATGATCCATGTGACCTTGGAAGAACGTTTGAGATATTTGATGAGCCGAGGGAGATACTGAAGGCCATCCCTGATATTGATTTCGTCGAGATGAACAGAAACCGCTTAATGGCTCGATGTTGCGGAGGTGGTGGAAGTGTCATAGCGCTGGAGCCGGAACTCGCAGTAGATATGGCAGCAGTCAGGGTAAAAGACGCTGTGGAGGTAGATGCAGAGATAATAGTGTCTGGTTGTTCAGCCTGCAAGGATAATCTCAGGAAAGGGGTAAAGGCTATTCCTAAAGATGAACGACCAAAGATCAAGGTGATGGATATTACTGAGATTGTGGCTAATTCAATTGTTAGTTAAATGGTTGATTAGTTAAATGGTCGATTAATTAAGTGCTTTTATCGATTTAACTAATTATCGATTTAGCGATTTAGCGAACAATTAAATAAGGAGGACAGAAATGACAACAAGCAAATGGATGCATGGAGGAACCGTTGTCAAGATGAACGCCATCAATCATCCAGATAAATTAGGGTGGCAGGATAAAAACAATGAATACACTTTTAAGGAATGGAATGAGAGGTCATGTAGAGCTGCTCATGGTCTATCAGACTTAGGTGTTGGCTATAAGGACAGGTTTGCCGTATTAGCATTTAACCGTGGCGAGTGGATGGACATATATGCCGGATGTGCTAAGGGGGGCCAAATCATAGTTCCGATAATGTTTCGCCTCGCACCACCAGATATCGAATATATCGTCAATCACGCAGAATGTAAGGCCTTTATCGTTGAGCAGCCCTTTGTGGAAATGATAAATGGCATAAAAGACAAACTTCCGGTTCCAAAAGATGCCTATGTCTATCTGGGAGAAGGCCCTGTTCCCGATGGGTATATAGGGTATGAGGATTGGCTGGCCAAATCATCTCCGAAAGAACCTGATATTATGGTAGACGGAGATGACACATGGACCTTCATGTATACCTCAGGAACAACAGGAAGGCCCAAAGGTGTGGTCAAAACCCATGAAAGTTACCACGCCCAATATGTACTGAATAATATGAACCAGGGTGTAAGACCTACCGATAAAGTGATGCTGGTTATGCCAATGTGCCATGTGAATTCCATATTTTATTCCTTCCCCTATACCATGCTGACTGCCCCAGTATTTGTGTATAATATGATGAGCTTCGACCCTGAGGACCTGCTTAAAACCATTGAGAAATACAAGATCACCTTTACCTCCCTGGTACCTACCCATTATATTATGGTGCTCGCCCTCCCAGATGAAGTGAAAAATAACATCGACGTATCTTCCATAAGGCAGTTATTAATATCCTCTGCTCCGGCCAGAAAAGATCTCAAGCTTGCGATTATGGATTATTTTAAAAATGCAGAGCTTTGGGAGGCCTATGGCACTACAGAGGGCGGTTTAGTAACTCTTCTACGGCCAGAATATCAGTTCGAAAAACTTGGCTCTATCGGCAAGGAAATCTATGGCACAGACAGAATTAAACTGCTTGATGAGGAAAGAAATCCTGTACCCGATGGTGAAGTAGGTGAGGTTTTTTACAGAACTCCCATGATCTTTAAGGAGTATTGGAAAGAACAGGAGAAGACCAAAGATGCGTTTGAAGGGGAATGGTCTTCAGCAGGAGATATGGCTAAACGGGATAAAGATGGCTTTTATGTCTTGGTAGATAGAAAAGCAAATATGATAATAACTGGTGGAGAAAACGTGTTTCCATCCGAGGTAGAAGGTGCTGTCGGTGCCCACTCTGCTGTGAAGGATATTGCAGTAATAGGCATTCCTGATGAAAAATGGGGCGAGGCAATAAAGGCCATTGTCATTTTGAATGAGAATTATGAGCCAAGTGATGAGCTTGCAAAGGAGATAATGGATTTTACCAAGGGTAAAATTGCAGGATTCAAAAGGCCAAAATCTGTTGATTTCATCAAGGAAGAAGAAATGCCCAGAACAGGGACTGGAAAGATTTTACACAGAATCCTGAGAGAGAAATATGGCAAGTGGAGTGATGCTTAATAACCAAACCAAAAGCAGTAGCAGAAGGTTTTAGCCTTCCAGGCAGCAAACAGTAGAAAGTAGGAAGTAACAAACATTTACCCTGTTGAATCGCCCAAAGGGCGTTCCCGATAAATCGGGAAATTCAACAGGGCAAGCAAACCCAATTGGAGGAAAAAGGACATGTTGACAAAAGCATTTATACCTTACAAGGGCTACTATTCGACCCCATTTTGCAGATGGCAGGGGACTATGGCGAATGAAAATTCTATCTCCTTAGGGGCAACAACAGCCAACAGATGGCTGACAAAAAACAATTTTGACCCCACTATACTTGACTATATGTATTTTGGCATAACTATCGCACAGCACCATCTTTTTTATAGTCATACCTGGGCAGCAGCCCTGTTAGTGAACGGTGTCAAGGATTTACCTGCCCTTATGGTCAACCAGGCATGCACTACCTCAACCACCTGTATCTATCTTGCTGCTACAAATATAGAACTCGGAGCCTATGAGACAGGATTTGCCCTTATGGCAGATCGCACATCCAATGGCCCGCATACTATCTGGCCACAGCCCTTTGGTCCGGGTGGAGAGGTAGAGTCAGAAAACTGGATGATGGACAATTTTAGCTCTGATCCATGGGCAGGGCAAAAGATGATCCAGACAGCTGAAAATGTTGCCAAAGAGTTAGGAACAACTCGGGAGGAGTGCGATGCTGTTACCTTAAGGAGATATGAACAATACCTGGATGCCCTGGCCAATGACCGTGCATTTCAAAAAAGATACATGTTTTCTCCAGAGGTCAAAATCTCTAAGAAGAAAACCATGTTAGTAGAAGAAGATGAGGGTGTGACCCCAACCTCAGCCGAAGGCCTGGCCAGGCTCAGACCTGTTGAACCAGGAGGTGTCCATACCTTTGGAGCACAGACATTTCCTGCGGATGGAAACTGCGGTGTTATAGTAACCACTCAGGATAAGGCCAAAGAGCTAAGCGCAGATCCAAATGTTGAGATCCAGATTGTCTCATATGGGTTTTCAAGGGCAAAAAAGGGGTATATGGGTCAGGCCCCTGTCCCTGCTGCAGAGATGGCACTTGAAAAGGCAGGGATAAAAGTAGGCGATCTAAAGGCCGTCAAAAGCCATCAACCCTTTGCCATAAATGACATCTATATGGCCTCCAAGATGGGTATGGATGTTAATTGGATGAACAATTACGGAAATTCTATGATCTACGGGCATCCTCAAGCTCCGACAGCCGGCAGGATAATTTTCGAGCTATTAGAAGAGACCGTTATGCTTGGCGGTGGGTATTGCCTTTGGGCAGGGTGCGCTGCTGGCGATACAGGAGCAGCCCTGGTATTTAAGGTAAGTTGACACCACTTGCCTTTTCCCCAGCTATGACAGCCGCTCCGATGGCGGCTGTCAGGTGGGGTTCTTCCGGTACAACAATTGCAAAACCTACCATCTCTTCAACTGCTCTAACCAGCCCCACATCTTTTGCCCCACCACCAACAAGGGAAAAATCTTTTTCAATCCCTACCCTCTCTGCCAGGCTATTAATTTGGGCAGCAAGAGCCCTGTGAATCCCGGCCAGAAGGTCCTCCCTGGAAGCCCCTTCAGCTATCCTTGACACTGCTTCAGTCTCTGCAAAAACAGCACATCCGGTGTTAAAATCTATCATTTTCCGGGATTGTAACGACAGCTCCCCTATCTCCTCCACCTTTACCTGTAAAACCTTCGCAATTACCTGTAAGACCCTGGCGCTCCCACCAGCACACTTGCCACTCAATAAAAATGTGAGCGAATTTCCCCTTTCATCAATCCGAAAGGCCTTACTAAAGAGATCACCAACATCAACTACTGTCCTTACCGAGGGAAAAAGATAAAATATTCCTCTGCTATGACAGGATATGTCTGTAATTACATCATTTGCAAAGCTCACATTCTTAGCACCATATCCAGTAGCAATAGTATAAGCAATATCTTTTAAGGATAACCCAGCCTTGGAAATCAGCTCTTTTTTAAGCCTATCAGCAGTGAGGTTATAATTTCCTCCGGAGGGCATTGCATACGACTCTAAGATCTTTTGATCACACATTACTATCCCCTTAGAAAAGGCAGAACCAATATCAACACCGAATACGCATACCATCACTCTTTTCTCCCATCTGATCTTAAATAAAATCTACTAATCGAGCCTCTTCCTAAACCTTTTTATTGAGCCTGCAAACACAATTGCTCCAAGAAGCATCAATGCAACAAATTGGGGCCACAGTATTTTCAGGCCCACCCCCTTTAAAAAGATCCCCCTGATAATAACCAAAAAATACCTCAGTGGATTCAAATAGGTCAACCACTGAATTACCGCTGGCATATTCTCAATGGGAAAAACGAAACCGCTCAACATGAAAAGGGGAAGGATGAAAAAAAAGGTGGTCATCATGGCCTGTTGCTGCGTGTTGGAGATAGTAGATATGAATAGCCCCAGGCCCAAGGTGCTCATTATGAAAAGAAGTGCACCAATAAATATGAGTGGCACACTCCCGTTAAAGGGAATGCTGAACCAAAAAATTGCAAATAGGCTTACTCCTGCCATCTGTGCTAATGCAATGATTACATAAGGAATCGTTTTGCCGAGGATTAATTCTGATGGCCTTATGGGTGTAACGATCAACTGCTCCATAGTTCCTGCCTCCCTCTCCTTTATGACTGCCATTGACGTGAACAGCAAGGTGGTAAGCATGATCAAAAAGGCCACAATACCCGGAACATAAAAATTATGACTATAGAGGTTGGGGTTATACCAGGTCCGTATCCTGGCGTCTATTTTTCCATAGACAATTTTTTGCGGGTAAAGCTCATCGATCAACAGTTGATTAAATCCATTTATAACTAATGAGGTATAGGCTATTCGAACAGAGGCCATGTTGCTCATACTGCCATCTGCGATAATCTGTACCCTTGCGGTCTGTCCTTTCCTGATCTTCCTGCTAAAATCCGGCCCAACTTTGACAGCAAGATCAATTTTTCGTGTAAGGAGAAGTTCTTCCAAGTCCTCTGGGTTTTGCGAGTAATTGATTATCCTGAACGTTGTATTGGCATTTAATGCATCAATAAGCATCCTACTCTCTCTGGTCATTGACTGATCCAGAAAACCTATTCTGATATCCCGCACATCTGTTGTTACCACGTAGCCAAACACGATTAACTGCACGAGAGGGGCTATAACCAGAAGGGGTCTGTTTCTTTTATCCCTAAAAAGCTGGATAAATTCCTTTCTCACAAATTCTCGAATCCTGAGCCAATTCACCTTACATGCCCTCTCTTTTCATCAATACAAGATTCATTACTGAAAGCACCATGAACATTACAGTAAGAATAAGGTAGCTCGTCCATAGATTCATCAGTCCAATATTCCGTAAATACAGGCCATTCAATATATCAATAAAATAGGTGGCGGGCACCACGTAGGTGATGAGCTGCAGTACTGTGGGCATATTCACCACTGGAAAGACAAAATCAGAGAGAAGAAGTGATGGAAGGTATGTCATCAATACAGCGAGAATATTGGCCACCAGCTGTGATTTCGTCACAATGGAAATAAGGAGCCCCAGGCTCAGCGCCACTAAAAGGTAAAGGGAAGATGCCAGCACCATCAGCCAGAAATTCGATCGCATAACGATTCCAAACAGGGCCTGACCCATAAAAACAGCCACCAGCACATCAGCAATCCCTATCAGGAAATAGGGGATAGCCTTACCCGTTAAAAATGCCCCTGCCCGTATTGGCAGAGAAAGTATCGTTTCCATGGTGCCATTTTCATATTCCCGCGCTATTATCAACGAGGTCAACATTGCACCTACAATCATGATGATAATTGCAATAATTCCAGGGACAATGAAATTACGGCTCTCCAGGTCCTCGTTGAACCAGACCCGTATTCGTGCCTCGACCGGTGGATTTATTTTCTCCATTCCTTGACGGTTAAGAAAATCGATCAGGCGATCAAGGTTATACCTTTCAACAAAGGCCGTAATGTAGCCCCTCGATATACCGGCAAAATTGGGGTCACTCCCATCGAGGAGCACCTGGAGCGGTGTTTCACGGTCTGCCTTAATATTCCTGGTCCAGTCCGGGGGAATAATTATGGCCATGGTTGTCCATCCTTGGTCAAGGTATCCTGCGGCAGCAACGGGGCCTGAAAGATGCTGGATAACATTAAAATAAGAAGATGCATCAAGTGTGCGAATGAAGTCCCGGCTTAATTCGGTTTTATCGTAATCTACTACCACGGTTTTGACATTATCCACGTCCAGGCTAAGGGCATACCCAAACATTAAAATAAGTAGGAGCGGGATAATAAAGGCTAAATAGAGACTCCTGAAATCCCTGATCAGGTGATAAAACTCTTTTTTGGCAATAGCTTTGATATGTATGATGTTCAATTATCTCTCTTTTCGTGACATCAAATGGATAAACACATCATTCAGGTCTGCGTCTGGTCGCTCGGGGAACATTGTGCAAATTATCTCTGATGGACTACCAGTGGCCACGATCCTTCCCTCGTTGATCATTATGATCTTCTGGCAGTTACGAGCCTCATCCATATAGTGTGTAGTCACAAAAACCGTCATCCCATCCTGTGCAAGGTGATTGATAAACCCCCAGAAGTTCTGCCGCGTGATTGGATCTACTCCTGAGGTAGGCTCATCCAGAAAAAGGATTTCAGGGCGGTGAAGCAGGGCGCAGCCCAGAGCCAAACGCTGGCGCCATCCAGGGGGTAACTCCCGAGTTATGCGGTGTCTGACATCTTGCAACTGGGTCATGTCAAGCACCCATTCGATTCGATCCTCCCACTGCTCTAATGGCACGTTATAGATACCCAAATAAAAACGTATGTTCTCAAATGGCGTCATATCTTCGTAAAGGGAAAATTTCTGTGACATATACCCTATGGAATGCTTAATCTCCTCAGCATCTGAAAAGATATCGTGCCCTGCAACCCTTCCATAGCCTGAAGTGGGGGTTATAATACCGCAGAGCATACGTATGGTGGTCGATTTTCCCGCACCGTTCGGACCCAGGAAGCCGAAAATTTCTCCTCTCTTGACAGAGAAGGTAATTCGGTCTACGGCAACAAATCGGCCAAATCTCTTCTCTAGATCTTCCACATAAATAGCCTCAGAACCTGAACGTATCATGTAAAAGCTCCTTGTCTACCTCTTTTATGCGATCGATTATTGCCTCCTCGAGGCTCGAAAAGTGGGATTGAATTTGTTTAGGGGTTGCTGTTGTAAAAATACGGGATTGATGCATAAGGGCCAGGTGATCACATTTTTCCCCCTCATCCAGATAGGCCGTTGAAATAAGGATTGTCATACCTTCCCGCTTCATTTCTTTGAGGATGTCCCAAAACTCCTGTCGGGATACGGGATCAACACCATTGGTAGGCTCATCCAGGATAAGAACCCGTGGTTCATGAACCAAAACACATGCCAAACCCAGCTTCTGCTTCATACCTCCGGAGAGCTCACCCGCCAGCCTTTCAACGAACGGAAAAAGGGTTGAAAAACCGAGATACCGCTGTTTTCTCTTGGTTCTTTCAGGCCCAGAGATACCGAAAATGTCCATGAAAAAATCAAAATTTTCCCCAACAGTGAGATCCTTGTAAAGCCCAAAATGCTGGGGCATATATCCTATCAAGTGCTTTATGCGTGCCCTTTGGGACACTACATCCAGCCCGTCTATTAAGATTCTGCCTGATGATGGCCTGATCATAGTTGCTATCATTCGAAGCAGCGTTGATTTTCCTGCTCCATCAGAACCTATCAGACCGAATATGCTGCCCTCTGTTACATATAACGAAACATTGTTGACAGCATCAACAAGTCCAAAGCTCTTAGAAACGTTATGTACTTGAATAAATGGGTTCTCGGTAGGTATATCAGGCCTCCTGTCAGGCGGGCTATTATTGTAACCAGGCATCGGCAGGCATTCCTGACTTTAATTCGAGGTCTGGATTTGGGATCAAAACCTTGACAAGGTATACGAGTTTTACCCTTTCTTTTTGGGTCTGGATGATCTTTGGCGTGAATTCCCCCTCAGGCGAGATAAATGATACTGTGCCACTATATGTCTTATCAGGAAAGGTATCAACCTTTACATCAACTAACTGGCCTGGCTTGACCCTGCCGATTTCTGTCTCGCCAACAAATATCTTCAGGTCAACAGAGGAAAGATCTGACAGAGACAACACCTCTCGTCCAGGCAAAACTACTTCGCCAGGCTCCACGTTCCGGCTGCTTATTACTCCATCAAAGGGTGCGCTTAATTTTGTATATCTCAGTTGAGTTTCAGCCACTTTAAGGGATGATTGAGCCACTTTAACCTGGGACTTTGCTGCCTCAACTTCTTTTTCTGCCGCCTGTATTTTCCGTAAATTATTTTTTGCCTGGTTGAGAACAGCCTTTCCCTCGGCAAGTCTCGCTCGTGCAGTCTGAATGGTTTCCTTTCTGACTCCTTCAAGGAGCATATCAAACGTTTCTTTGGCCTTTTCAAGCTCTTTTGCGGCGGTTTCGTATTTTAGTTTTACGGTGTCCCATTCCCTTTCCGGAACAAGCTGCTTTGTAAAGAGATTATCATATCTTTCCTTGTTTCTTTTTGCCTCTTCCATAACATCTTTGGCGGTTAAAAACGCTAGTTTGGCCCGCTCTATGTCCTGCTTCCTATAACCGGCCTCCAGCTCACGCAATTGTGAGCTGAGAACCTCTACACCTGCCGTAGCCCTTGCAACCTCATTCGGAAGTGTCTTCTTATAGAGCTCTAAAACTAACTCCAGTCTCTGCACATTTTTTATGGAATTCTCCACACTGGCCTGTGCCTGTTCATATCGTGCCTTGTATTCAGATTGGTCAAGGAATGCCAGGAGCTGATCCCTTTTAACAAATTCCCCTTCATTCACCAAGACTTCAACAATTCGACCACTTATCTGAAAGGCGAGCTCCGCCTGTTTTGCCTCAATTGTACCTGAATAGTATAACTCCCTCATCTGTAAGTTCCGCTGACCACGGTACACAAGGAGGCCTACACCAAAAAGCAGGCAAAAAAATAGTATCGCGATAACCTTCTTCTTCAAACCGGTACCTCCAAAGAAAAATTTTATACCATTTCATGCAGTTATAATGCAATTCGAAATGTGCCTCAACACCAAAGGACCTTTTTAGATATCAGCTTCCACTATTACTGCAGCAAAGCTTGTTTATTGCGTTGAGTATAATCTATAATCTTTTCAACAAGCATATTCCGATTTTGTGCTGATATATGTATCAAACGAACATCATTCCGTTCCTTTATGCTCTGAATAAAGCGGCCTCCCTTTTGTGCAATTGATCCGATTATCCAATGTGGCGCATTCAACACCCTCATTAGAGTATCCCTAAACAACAAAGAGAAGCACTCCATCTTACCAATTTCATCAATAACTACGATCTCATCTTTCCCGTTAGGAATTAAAGAAGGAACAGCAATAGTGTCTATGTCCTCAATATTAACCCCGTAGTTGCCCACCCTATAGGTGCTTGTAATATGTTTATGTGCCAGAATACCTTCCCTTCCATCTAAGGTATTTATAGAAAAACCCACCCTTCTGCCTTTCTCTTTTATCTCTCTGGTAAAAAAGCCACCTACCGGCTCCTCCATTCTATTGATAACCTTTTCTATTAAGGTTGATTTTCCGCATCCAGGTGGGCCAGTGACAAGTATATTTCTCTTAGTCATCATAACTATTCGGCCACTAAGTCACCAAGACACAAAGGGAAAAAATGAATTATATTTCCCTGTTAACAGGGGAAGATTCGATTGCAAAAAATAATAGATGCGGCCTATGCTATGCATATACAATAATTGTAATAAAAAGTCTTAGTGACTTCGTGTCTTGGTGGCAGAAAAGTAACTGGTCATCTAAAATTATTTCCTGGTCTTTTTAAAAATATAGGCTTGTCTACCAAATGGTAAAAGAACTTTCGATTCAGCAGGCAGTTTCTCATGGCTGCCTATGATCAAAAACCCACCCTGCGCCAGACTATTCACTACCTTCTGAAACGCAGGCTGCTTGATCTCATCTCTGTAGTAAGTAAGGAGATTGTTCCTTAGAAAGATTATTTGAAAATTATTCTCTTCAAAATTATGCAACATATTGTGCACTTTCCAGGAAATTCCTTTTTGTAAAGATGGCTTTATTCTGAATACGTTTTCATCTTCTTGAAAAATAAAATAGACTTCTCTCAATGCCTGTCCTACCTCTTTTATACTACTTATAGAATATATTCCCTCCCGAGCTCTTCTGAGATAGACCGGGTTTATATCTGTTGCCCATACCTCAATATCTGGCATATAGTCAAACCGGCTGCGCAGAGTTTCCCACAGCATTTTCATGCTGTACACCTCCTCGCCACAGGCACAGCCAGCATCCCAAAATCTTACCTTCTCTCTGTTTTCACTGAGTATTTCAGGTACTATGTGATCTTCAATTATTTTCCAAAGTATGCGGTCACGAAAAAAGCGGCTTACAGAAACTGTCATTAAGCATTCACACTGCTGCCTGACCCCCTCATCCCTCTCTAAAATATGTAAATATTCATCGACACTTCTGCATCCCAGCTGCTGCATATGCCTGTTAATTCTCTTTTTAACCCCCTTTCGCACCCTCCTGTAACCATCCCAAGAGTAGCAGAAATAATCAAGTAGTTGACGAAATTGTAAATCATCCATAAGGTATTCTTATTATATATCAGACAATATTTTACGTATATGACATAATAAAATTATATAATTATTTACTTTAACAAAACTATTTAACAATGCATAGATCTTTACTTTTTAAACAACTTAAAGATAAGTTCACTCAATGTCAAATATGCCAGCGGCGTTGTACGATAGCTCCAGGAAAAAAAGGGTTCTGTAAAACTCGAAAAAATATAAACGGAGAGCTTTATTCCTTAACTTACGCGAGGGTTTCATCAATGCGGGTTTCTCCAATAGAAGTAAAACCTCTCTTCCATTTTTACCCTGGGAGCAAGTGGCTTTCCCTGGGCTCGCTGGGGTGTAACTTCCTGTGTCCTGGATGTCAAAACTGGCAAATTTCCCACGCAGACATTGATAAAGAGATCGCATTCACCGAATATATCTCACCTGAAAAGGTGGTTCAGCTCGCAATAAAAGACAACTGTAAAGGCATTTCCTGGACATATAATGAGCCTACCCTTTCCTTAGAATACACACTGGATACAGCAAAATTAGCCAAGGAGCAAGGCCTGCTAACAAACTATGTAACAAATGGCTCTATTACTCCAGAGGCCATGAATCTTATTGGCCCCTCTTTAGATGCTTACAGGGTAGACGTAAAGGGATTCTCTGCCCGTACCTACAAAAAAATAGCAAATATCCCAAATTTCAGGGTAATCTTGAAAAACATTCAAACAGCAAAATACAAATGGGGTATGCACGTTGAAATTATAACCAACCTTACTCCCG
>DATKWM010000153.1:0-4288 GCA_035529575.1 Desulfatiglandales bacterium | reverse complement strand
AAAATGATCATGATAAAGCAATACTCCAGAGATAAATGGGAGAAATACTGGAAAGAGAAACTTGGTATCAAAGGCTATTTTGATATTCAGATCGAGGCAGTTGAATTATCATGAAGCCTCAACTTTTGAACGTTACCAATTAGTGAGAGGGAACTTGACATCCATGTTCAGTTTTAAGTCCCCGGGAAGAAAGAAGGTAAAATCTGGTCGTGATCCAGCCCCTTCAATAGTCTTTTCCTTGAGATAATTTACATTTTCAATAAAACCCGCCAACTGTAAGACATCTTCTGCCATTCTTTCTCCCCATTGACCTCTCACCTTTGTGCTTGCCAATGCCTCGCGTAGTTGACTGGTAGTTTGCATAAGTGCTGTTGTTTGCTGCGTAGCGGTATTAAGGTGACTTGTAAGTTCACCGAATTTTTCTACTCTATCCTTTTCAAGCTCCTTGATTACTGTGGAAACATTTTCAAGTTTGGATGTCATCTGCTGCAATTGCTGGTCAATCAGGCCTTTTTTCCCATCCAATTCTTTGAGGCTGATTTCTCTTTCTGATTCAAGCCGGGATTTAGCTAACTTGAGGAATTCTTCGGTTGATTTTGATAATGCATCAAAGGAGAGGTTTCCAAAACTCGCCTTGATATTTTCAAGTATTGCATCAATGTGTGCCTTTCTTTGCGCCTCACTTTCATGGAATAATTCCTCGGCAATTTCTTTGGCTGTTTTTTCTTTTTGTAATCTCAATACAATGGAAACCAATAGACCAAGCACAAATCCAATACAAATACCTATAAAAATAGATAACCAGTTCATAGCATACTCCTCAAGGGGTATATGATGAGCCCTTCACATATCTCATGTTTTATGAACGAGGATGAACTTTTTTCAGTTCCAAGGCTCTCGGTCTTGTCTTTTCAGCAACATATCTACGGGGGAATCTTGCCCCCTCCGCATTGCCCCCGCTCTATCGAGCGGGAGGCCTGCGGTCTCCCCCATAGATACGTCACGAAAAGACAGCGCCCTTACGCCAGTCACTTCATAAAAGCCCATCCTCATTATTAGGGTAATAATATTTTTAGGTTTTACAAAGGTCTCATGAGCCCTTTATTACACTATCTATACAATATAGCCAGGGATGAATACAAGAAAAAGTAGGTAAGGATATTCACCTTGCATATAAGGAAAAAAAATTGATGATAACGCAATAAATGTGTTGCGTGAACGGACGTGGAAGGGTAATGAACGTAAATAAATCCACAAATTTCTTAAAGGCATGGTATGAAACTATATAGACAATACCCTGTTTTGTTTCTCGATATAGGGAATAAAATAAGAGAGTAGAAATAACAGATGGAGTAACTACTTAGGTTCAAAGTTCCACGGTTCACGGTTCAAGGTTAAGAAGCGATGAAAATTGAACGGTTTGAAGATATTGATGCCTGGCAACCTGTCGAGAGCCCTCGGCCGTGAGACATGTCGACGAGCCCTTCGGCGAGCTCATGTCGAGTCGCTCATGTCGAGTCGCTCGGAGCCGAATGGCCTCCAGGTCGAACGACTGGCGCAGGAATTGACTCAGAAAGTGTATCATTTAACAAAGAAGCCAGGATTCGCAAAGGACTACGGACTGAAGAGACAGATACAAGATGCTGCCGGTTCATCAATGCATAATATTGCCGAGGGATTCGATTCAGAGACTAATGCGGAGTTCATCCGGTTCTTGCGATACGCCAAGCGGTCTTGTACGGAAGTCCAGACCTGCCCGCCACCTGCCCGCTCGTGCCTTGCAATGGCAGGCGGGTCGCTCTCGCTCAGGCGAGGCGGGCGGGGCGAGCTCTATGTCTCCCTGGATGAAGAGTACATATCGTCCAAAGAATTCAAAGATATTTACGAGCAGGCGAGACGAACTCGTGCCGCTGTTCGTGGGTTCATCAACTATTCGTTCGACCTAGAGGCTCTCGACAGGCTCAAAAAATATGAAGAACGAAAGCCAAACAACCGTGAACCGTGAACCAGACAACCTGAGTATTTACAAGATATGAAGATAAAAAAGGAATGAGCAATGCCATTTATAGAAGTTAAAAATAACAATCAGGTAGACATTTTTGGGGGAAAGGGAAATAAAGAGTTGAATTTTAATAAAAATTCTTTTATACTGTAAAATTGAGTTTTTTAAAAAAATCTATTTTAGGGGGTCAAACAGTTAATGGGTGAACAACCAGGCGAAACAATAGAAGAAAAGAAAGATGGCAAGGAAAAGGCAATTGAATTAGAGACAGAGGCGTCAACCGAAGAGAGCCTTACTAATCTTGATAATGGCAGCAAGCAAGAAGAAGATTCAGCTGAAATCAACATAGAGGAGATGTATGAACAGAGCCTAAGGCAAATTCAGGAAGGAGAGCTGATTACCGGAGAGATTATCAAGATAGATGAGGAATATGTGTTAGTTGATATTGGTTATAAATCAGAGGGCATAATCCCCATTAGGGAGTTTAAAGATACAGATGGAAAAATAACAGCCAAAGCAGGGGATAAGGTTGACGTTGTATTGGAAAGAAAAGAGGATGATGAGGGGGTCGTAACCCTCTCTATGGAAAGGGCAAAAAAAATAAAAGTATGGGATCAGATCAGAGATATTCAAAACAGCGATGGCACCATTCAGGGAAAAGTTATCCATAGAGTTAAAGGTGGTCTCTCAATAGATGTAGGTCTCCCTGCCTTTTTACCTGGTTCCCAAATTGATCTTCAGCCTATCAGGGATCTTGATTCCTTGGTGGGCAAGGTGATGGAGCTAAAAATTCTGAAGTATAACAAAAGGCGAAACAACATAATTGTTTCCCGAAGAGCCCTTCTTGAGGAGGAGAGAGTAAAGCACAAGGCTAAAACACTTTCTCTCATAAAGGAGGGATCAGTATTAAAAGGTAAAGTCAAAAATATTACTGACTATGGCCTATTTGTAGATCTTGGTGGTATAGATGGGCTTCTTCACATAACAGATATGTCTTGGGGTAGAGTTTCCCATCCTTCTACAATGCATCAGAGAGGGGATGAAATAACAGTTAAGGTCATTAGTTTTGATAGGGAAAAGGAAAGGGTTTCTCTTGGCATCAAACAACTCAAACCCGATCCTTGGGTCGAGGCACCTAAGAAATTCGCCGTTGGCGAAAAAGTCATAGGGCGGGTAGTCAACATTACAGATTACGGTGCATTTATAGAAATAGAAGAGGGTGTAGAAGGCTTGATTCATATCTCAGAGATGTCCTGGACAAAAAAAGTAAAACATCCTTCCCAGATAGTAAGCATTGGGGATACGATTGAGGCAGTGGTGCTAAACCTGGATACCGAAAACAAAAGGGTCTCATTGGGGATCAAACAGATAAAGCCGAATCCTTGGAATGTAATCGAAGAAAAATATCCAGTAGGTACAATTATTGAAGGCCGGATAAAAAATATTACTGATTTCGGATTATTTATCGGTATAGATGAGGAAATTGATGGACTTGTTCATATCTCTGATATCTCTTGGACAAAAAAGATTAAGCATCCTTCTGAACTGTATAAGAAAAGTGATGAAGTTCAGGCGAAGGTACTATCTATTGATAAAGATAGTGAACGTTTCTCATTAGGCATAAAGCAATTAACAAAAGACCCTTGGGAAGAGATACCTGAAAAATTCAAACCCGGAACTAAGGTTACAGGAAAAGTGACTAATATAACCGATTTTGGTATATTTGTTGAGTTAGAAGAAGGTATTGAGGGTCTGATTCATTCATCGGAGATAAGTAAATCTAAGTCCAAGACATCTCTTGGAAAGTTCCAAATCGATGATGTTATTCAAACCTTAGTAGTCAACGTTTCTCAAGAGGATAAAAAGATCGGCCTCTCTATAAAAAAGCTTCAAGAGAAGGAGTACAAAGAAATATATAATAATTATAAGGATGGCACGGAAAAAGAGGTCACTTCCAATTTTGGGATGCTTATCAAAGAGAAGATAGAGGCAAATGCCGACTTAAATTTTCAGAAAGAAGAAGATAATTCAGAGGATCAAGACACACAGACACCCAATTCGGCTGATACACAAGAAGAAGAAAAAACATCTACAAAAGATAATGAACCAACTCAATAATTATCCCCCCTTAAAAGTTTACAAATTTGGATCTTCTCCAAATTAGTTGGTCAAGATTAAGGCTTAAATCTTATTTGATTAATGATTTCAGTAGGTATAGCTTTTAAAAGGAACTCCGATAATGGGTACCTATCAGGCTCATCATAGCAGTTGCCTATAAAAGTAATT
>DATKWM010000152.1:0-12749 GCA_035529575.1 Desulfatiglandales bacterium | reverse complement strand
GTTTTTCTGTGGGCTTGCCCATTCCCCGCAGCCCATTGATGAATCCATTGCCCAGGCACAGGCAGCAGTCTCAAGGGCTGTGACATTGCTCGCACAAAAGACCATCAAAAGCAGTGGAGTCGTGGCTGCTGTAAATCCACTTTACTGCAGCAGTTGTGGTGTCTGTGTTGCTATATGCCCTTACTCTGCACCTGGGTTTAATGAAAAAACAGGTATCGCAGAGATAAATCCTGTGCTTTGCAAGGGGTGCGGTCTCTGTGTCGCTTCCTGCAGATCAGGCGCCATACACCTGAACGGGTTTGATGAGGGTCAGATCATGACTATGATTGATCAAGTGAGTGGATAAAGAAAGTTAAAGTAACTAAAGCTATAAAATCAACAGACCCGATAAACCGTTGTATAAAAATTAAAAAGGAAAATTAACAATTAAGCCGCAAAAGAAATATATCAAACATATATACTGGTTATCGAGGGAAAGGGAAGAAGAACTAAGAGTAGACCTCATGCGCCGGAATATAAAGCTTAAATCCGGTAAGGCAGTCGTTTGCGCTGGCCTTGATGAGATCAGTAAGGTAATTAGCGTACCTCCAGAGGTGTGGGACAGCACATGCCACAGGCAGGGCAGCTGGTATAGAAACTCAGAGAAAAATGGCAAATATCTCATAATTAGCTCATTTGAATTAGAGGGCTATGAGCGATTTAAAGAGGCAGTAATTACACAATCAGATTTTATTCTACCAAGACCAGTAACAAGAGAAGAGAAAGAGACCATGGTAGAGGGCGAACAATTTAAACCTCTCGTTCCTCGGGAGTGGTATATTATTACAGACCTTGAAAAAAGGATCTGGATAAGATGGGCAAGGAAACTAGGATCTGAGGAGGACTGGGGTTCTCTTTTTCTCACTCATACGGCATGTCACGCAAATTTTATCGAACCCCAATTTTTTATCGAATCAAATGGCCAAAAAATTCCCTATTCGATTGACAGAAGTGCAAACTTATGTTCCTGTTGTTTAGAACTCTTCCAGGTGATTGGCGATACATTGTCTAAAAAACTTGTTGCACCGTGCGCAGGTGCTGTGATTTTCTCTCGTCTCCCAAAAGATAGATATCTTATGGTAGAAAGGCCATAGTTATTTTTTATATCTTTTCGTTTTTAAAACTTCCTTCAGACTAAAGATTTAACATACTGCAAAGAAAAAAAATAAATAGAAGATTAAGAAAAGGTAGTAATGAGCGGAGGGTTTTGATATTTACTGGTCGGGACGGCGAGATTTGAACTCGCGACCCCCTGAACCCCATTCAGGTGCGCTTCCAGACTGCGCCACGTCCCGATTTTATGCTTAACTTTATGATTGGCTTTTTGTTCATTTTTTAACATCCACAGTTTTTGATGTCAAGAGAGTTTTCTATTTTAGTATGTTGAATTTATGAGCAGGATTGATTGCATAAGCAATAGGAATATACGAATGGTTTCCACGTATGTGGAAAGCCTTTTGGGTGATGCATCTGATCTTTTTGATGGGATGTCATTTCCTAAGGATAGGTACAGTTCTGCAAAGGAATATCTCACTGATGAGGATGAATGGACTACATATGAGATATTTCAAAAGATCTTTCGAAAGGCCAAGGAACTCGTTGGTGATCCTGATTTTTATTTAAACTGTGGTATTTCTTCTGCAACACTAGAGTCTTGGGGAAAATTTGGTTATTTTATCCAGCTTTTTTCCAACCCAGATGATGGTATCAAGAGACTCCCCTTTTTTAATAAAAATTTTAATGATACCAAGGATATTGATATTATTAAACCACCAGCCCTTGATAAAAAACTTAAAAAAATACATGCAATTATACGAGTTAAATTTCATGATGACCATGATGCTAACCGGGACTATATAGGCGATCCATATCTAAAAGGAATCATATCTTTTATCCCTGCTATCTGGGGCCTTCCTCCAGCGATTATCAAACAACCCCTCAATGAATATGATCCAGAGATATTATTCAACGAGGAAGAAGAATTCCTTCCCTTTAAACTCAATGCCAGAATAGAAGATGATAAACTGACAATTTTTTCCCCTATTGAGAAGAGGAGAAAGATTGTTGGAAGGAAGGTCTTTCTTGTTTCTGACATTATTGGAGGAAGGAAGGTGTTTTTGGGAAGATTTTCCGAGTCACTTAATGGAGAAGGAGATAGAGATAGAAAAGAGAGCACGGGAATTCTTATTACTGAATCATTAAAGGTAGATGATAGAAATATTTTAACAGCAGGAGAGATATACAAGGCCCCTTACTTTATTTTAGATGTCACCTACGATAGGCTCGGATTTTGGAAGAAAATGTTGCAGGCTTTCTGCAAAAAAGGAAAAAGACCGGAAACAGCCCATGGCATGATCGAGACTATTAATCAACTCAGAGAGGCAATGATTGCTAAAAATAAGGCATATGTGGGGCTTGAAAAGGCAAATCTCGAATTGAGAAATGCCAAACAAGAGATAGATAACTATGCTAACAATCTTGGAAAGATGGTAGAGGAAAGAACGGTTGAGTTAGACAAGGCTAAAGAAGATTTACTTATCCTTAATAGAGATCTCAAAGAAAAGGTTGATGAGCAGGTTGATGAATTAAGCAAATATAATGAGTTACGAAGATATCTTTCCCCTAATATTACAGAAAGAATTCTATCAAATGGGAGCGATTTTAATAAAATCTCTCACAGGAAGCTTATGACCGTGCTCTTCTCAGACATTAGAGGCTTTTCAGATTTGACAGACTCACTCGAACCAGAGGAAATCAGTTTTCTTCTAAATAATTATTTATCGGAGATGATAAAACTTATCCACAAGCATGAGGGAACTTTAGATAAAATAATCGGGGATGGGATAATGGTATTTTTTGGTGATCCAGTTTCAATCCCTGACCATGCTCAGAGAGCAGTTCTTTTGGCAATTGATATGCAACGCAAAACAGAACAATTACAAGCTGAATGGTTATCCTATGGATACGATCTGAATATTGGAATAGGAATAAATACAGGTTATATGACTGTAGGTAATATTGGATCGGAATTTCATAGGGACTATACCGTAATTGGCAACCAGGTAAACGTTGCAGCCAGGTTGGAATCAATGGCTAAACCCAGTGAGATCTTAATAAGTCAAAGAACATATAGCAAGGCTAAGGATATAGCTACTTTTGAAAAGGTAGGCACATTTAATCTAAAGGGGATACATTCGCCAGTTGAAGCATACAGGGTACTATATAAGGAGTCTCACTCTGGGATAAAGGAGCCTTTGAATGAAAAAGCAAGTGAAGAGGACTGGGAATATTGCCGAAAAATTTTACCTTTAGTTTCTAGAACATTCTCCCTTAATATTGAACAGTTAGAGGGAGATATCTTTAAGACAGTTCTTCTTGGATATTTACTGTTTCGGATAGCCGATACCTTTGAGGATACTATATATCAGGATGAAAGAGAGAAGATTGCAGATTTGAGAGATTTTTCAGAGATTTTTAAGGGAGATAAAGACTTGTCTCATCGGTTGAAATTATATGAATCTCTGAAATTCAGATGGAAAGAAAGCTCTAATGAAAAAAACCTTATAGAAAACGGCCATACAGTATTACGGTGTTATTTTGATTTACGAGATACTTATAGAAAAATAATTGACCCCTTAATCGTTGAGACCTCAGAGGGAATGTTGGAGTTTCAGAAGAGGAAACTACAGAGTGATAGTGAGACATTTCAGCTCTCAGACATTAAGGAGTTAGAAGAATATTGTTACTACGTAGCAGGTGTTGTAGGCGTGATGCTAACAAAAATTTTTTGCCACAAGGAAAGTGTAGAGAAGCAAAAATCGGAATTAGAGAAATTTCAAATTCATTTTGGTATTGCCTTGCAACTAATAAATATCATTAAAGATTATCAAAAAGATATATTAAGAGGTTGGTGTTATATCCCAAATAGTATAACAGAGGAATATCAAATTGAGATTAATGCAACTGAAACCCTATCAATCAAACAGAGACAGGGAATAACAAATAGTGTAATACCTTTAATAGTCACATATTTAGATTCAACTTTGAGATATATAAAATTGCTACCTTTGGAAGAAAGATCTATTCGGATGTTTTGTATCATACCATTTGTCTTGGGTTATAGAACATTATCTAAGATAGTGCAGATGAGAGGAAACAAAATATCAAGACAAGAGGTGACAGATATAATACATAAATCCGGCACCTATGCTCAATCAAATAGTTTGCTAGAGGAAGACTATCTAAAGATTAGAGAAAGTAATTTCTCGAACTTAGGGGCTTTGCCCCAATCTGGAATATTGGAATGATGGCCCGCCCTGGCGTGACTTGCCTGGAATACGCTATTGTCGCTATAATATTTTCAGGAGTTGGGTCCATGGAATTTGTGCTTAAAAACCAGGTCTGGGCCAGGGATTATTGGATTAATGGGTTTAGATGAAAAACAATTAATAATTATCTCTTCCGCTTTTACTGCCCATTATTCCATTATTCCAACATTCCCTGGCCCAGACCTGACTAACAAGGCCGGAGTTTTACAGGCTTCTGTTAAATATTACAGTGATACCAACCTTTTCCAGGCAAGTCGCTCCAGGGCGGGCCATTTCCCCATGTGGATGGCATAAGTCGGTTGTCATTAAAACATCTATATTTTTAGTAAGTTGTAGAAATTCCGATATATTCAATTAGAGTAATCCATATCAAGCTGAAAGAATTCCCCAGGTTTTCCAGAATCTGGTTTCGGGGAATACGTAGCAGGTTCTGTGCCTTTCTTGAATGCCTGAAAGCAGGTCTTTTGTGAGGAGGGACTAGCTAATAGACCGGTTTTGGCATCTATTTTTGTAATAACTACGCCTTCAGGATGTTGAAATGGGATTATGGGTTTTCCTTTGAGAACCTCTCTCATAAAGTAAAGCCAAATAGGGCACGCAGCCCTTGATCCAGTTTCTCCTTTGCCCATTTGTCTGCTATCATCATAGCCCACCCAGACGCCAGTAACCAAGGTAGGGTTAAAACCTATAAACCATGCATCCCTTAGGTCATTAGTGGTGCCGGTTTTTCCTGCCACGGGCCTTGACAGTGCTTTAGCTCTCCAACCTGTACCCTCTGTAACCACTGCCTTTAAAAGATCAGTCATTACATATGCTGTTTCTTGAGAGATTGACTCAGAAAAAGAGGGCTGGTTCTCTTCGAGAATCTTTCCATTTCTATCAATTATTTTAGTAATATAAATGGGTTTTACCAGCATACCTCCATTGGCAAAGACTGAGTATGCTTTTGTTAATTCAACAAGGGATACTCCTGATGAACCAAGGGCTAATGATAGGTCAGCATTAAGAGGAGAATCTATTCCCATCCGCCTTGCATAATCAATTGCGTGCTTAACACCGATTTCTTTTAAAATCTTTATTGTCATTATATTCCGTGATTGTATTAGGCCAGTCCTAAATGGGGTAGGCCCATAAAATTTTTCTCTGTAATTTTTCGGTTTCCATAGCTTTTCTTCCTCACCGATGGTTGATATAAAAGGCGCGTCAATAATTATTGAAGAAGGGGTTAATCCATTGTCAAGGCCTGCAGCATACGTGATTGGTTTGAATGCAGAGCCAGGCTGCCTCCTTGCCTGAGTTGCCCGGTTAAACTGACTTTTAGAGAAATCTAATCCTCCAACCATTGCCTTCACATAACCTGTTTTGGCTTCCAAACAGAGCAGGGCTGCCTGGGCCTCAGGTGCTTGTTCGAGTGATAGGATTAGTTCAGGAAAATCCTTGGATTTTTTAATGATTTTCACTGTAATGATATCCCCTGGAGTTAAAACATCGGCTGGATCTTGCAATTTGCTCTCAAAATATGCCTTTTCTGGGTCAACCATCCTTGCCCATTTCATATTTGATAAGGGGAGGATTCCATTTTTATCTTCGATCTGAACGAGGATTTCTTTATTTATGCTGTCTACTTTTATAACAGTACCTTGAATAATTGTTCCTATTTCCAAGGGATTTTTGCTTAATATTTCGGGCTTTGGCTCATTAAGCGTCTCTTCTCCAGAAAAAATGAATCGTCTTGTTGGACTCCTAAATCCCTCTCTCTTATCAAGTTCGTAAAGTCCTTTTTTTATTGCTTTTTTTGCCGCTTGCTGCATTTTTAGATTGACAGTGGTATAGATCTTTAATCCCCCTTTATAGAGGAGATGGCGACCATATTTTATTTCAATCCTTTGGCGGATATGTTCTAAGAAGTAAGGGGCCATTTTAGGATACTGTTCTTTCTCTGACTTAATTGTTAATTTTGTCGTTAATGCCTCTTTAAGTTGTTTATCGTTTATAAATCCTTCGTCCTTCATTCTCTCTAAAACGTATTTTTGCTTTAGCTTGGCCCTGTTAAAATGTTTGATAGGATCATCTCTGCTCGGGGCTTGAGCGAGACCGGCTAAAAGAGCTGATTCTGCGGTATTCAATTCCCTTGTTTCTTTACCAAAGTAGACCTCGCTGGCTGCCTCAATACCATATAGTCCATGACCCATGTATATTTGATTCAGGTAGAGGTAAAGAATTTTATTCTTAGAGAATTCTTTTTCAATTTGAAGGGAGAGCAGTGCTTCCCTCACCTTTCTTTTGTACGTTCTCGCGGGGTTTTTGAGAAGAAGTGATTTGGTGACTTGCTGTGTGATAGTACTTCCTCCTTGCTCGATCCTGCGTGCCTTAATATTTTTAAAAAGCGCCCTCACAATGCCTAAAAAATCGATACCCTTGTGCTGAAAAAATCGGGCGTCTTCAACAGCAATAAAGGCATTAATGGTATGCGTGGGAATTTTGTCTAAAGGAACTAAGACCCTCTTTTCATCTGAGAATTTACCTATGATCTGACCATCGTCAGCAAATACTTTTGTTATAATCGGAGGATTATAATTTTTAAGAGACCCTATATATGGAAGGTTACTCGACCAGAGATACCATAAGGCAATACCTGTTGATGCGATTAAAAGAGTGAAAAAAAGGATTAAAAAGAGGCCTATTTTGATACATTTTTTCATACAACCAACTTCCTATCGAGAGATCTATATTGTATTGCCTCGGCTATATGAATCTGTTCAATGTTTTGAGATCCTGCAAGATCTGCGATAGTTCTGGAAATTTTAAGAATGCGTGAAAGGGCCCGCGCACTCAACCCAAATTTTTCCATAGCCATTTCCAATAATAAATTGGATTTCTCATCAATTTGACAGAATTTTCTTATCTGTCTGCTGTTCATCATAGCGTTGGTATAAATCTTTGACTTATGAAACCTATTTTCTTGGAGGCTTCTTGCCTTTATTATTCTCCTGTTGATATCAAAAGAAGATTGACCTTGGCTAGTCCCTGTGAGATCTCTGAAAGGCACTGATGGTACATCTATATGTATATCGATGCGATCCATAAGAGGTCCTGATATCCGTGCCCTGTATCTTTGTATTTCTCTATAAGAGCATGTACATTCCCGCTTTGGGTCGCCAAAAAAGCCACACGGACATGGATTCATTGCACCGACCAGAATAAAGTTAGCCGGATATGTTACTGTAGAACTTGCCCTGGATATGGTAACGAGGCCATTTTCCATTGGTTGCCTAAGCACCTCAAGAACATTTTTTTTAAACTCCGGCATTTCATCTAAAAAAAGGACCCCATTATGGGATAAGCTAACCTCTCCAGGTTTTGGTGTCTGGCCACCACCTATGAGGCCAGCATCAGAAATAGTGTGGTGGGGAGCTCTGAAAGGTCTAGTTGTTACCAAACCTTTTCCTTTTGGCATGAGTCCCATAACAGAGTAAACTTTGGATGTTTCCAAGGATTCAACAAAGGTAAGGTTCGGCAGTATCGTTGAAAGTCTTTGTGCAAGCATGGTCTTTCCTGCACCTGGTGGACCGATCATCAAGACGTTATGACCGCCTGCAGCAGTAATTTCCAATGCTCTTTTAACATTTTCCTGCCCACGTACATCACTAAAGTCGACATCATAGTTTTGTTGAGTACCCATGAAATCAGGATCTATTTGGATTGGTACGAGGCATTCTATGCCATTCAGTGATTGAACTAACTCTGAAAGTGCATTAACAGGGTACACATTTATTTCCCCAACTACGCCTGCTTCCATGGCATTCTCTAAAGGAAGATAGATTCCTTTTAGACCGACTTCCTTGGCCATTATGGCCATAGAGAGAGCACCCCTGATAGGCCTTATGCTACCGTCTAAAGATAGCTCACCAATAATAAGGTGATCTGTCAAAGCTGAATGGGGAATAATTCCGTTTGCTGCCAGTATTCCTATAGCTATAGGAAGGTCGAAGCCACTACCTTCCTTTTTTATGTCAGCAGGGGCAAGGTTAACAGTAATCCTATCAGCAGGAAAATTATAGCCAGAATTTTTAATAGCAGCCTTGACCCGATCCTTACTTTCCCTTACTGCCCCTTCTGCTAAACCTACGGTGGAAAAAGATGGCAGGCCCCTCGAGATATCCACCTCTACCTCCACTATATAGGCGTCAATTCCTATAACTGAGCTGCTAGACACAGTGGCAAGCATAATTTTCTCTCTTTGGTGAAGTTATAATAATATAGTTTAGAGAAGAATTAATATAGTATTATTTGAAAAATAAGATTAGATGATTATTGTTCAATAAAAATAAACCGTTTTATTGTAAATATAAAAAATATCTTTACTTTTAACAAAAAGCAAGTTACAAAAAAAAATTGTTTTTTTTTAAGGAGTTTCGATAATGGCTCGAATTACAATAGAAGATTGTTTAAAGACTGGGTATAATAAGTTTGAGTTAGTACATTTAGTAGCAAAGAGGGTTATTCAATTTAGGAAGGGAAAAGAACCTCTTCTTACCACTACAAACAGAGAAATAGTAACCGCCTTGAGAGAGATTGCTGCTGGAAAAATTAAAATGAGAGGAAACAGTAATCTTATAGAAGACAATGTAGCAGAAAAAGATTTAATAGGGGATGATTTAGTCGAAGAATCTGAAAGCCCTGATAAGCAAGACGATGGAGAGGTTTCTCGAAGCGAGGAACCTTTAGATAATATGGAATAACCATGCCGATAACCAGAGATTATTATGAAATCCTTGGTGTTTCCAGGGATGCAGATGAGGATACGATAAAGAAGTCCTACCGGAAGCTTGCCCTTAAATATCATCCAGACAGAAACCCTGGGGATAAAGAGGCAGAAGAGAGGTTTAAAGAAGCCGCAGAGGCCTATGAGGTATTGAGGGACAGGGAAAAGAGAAGAATCTATGATCTTTATGGTCATGATGGCTTAAGAGGAACAGGTTTTACAGGGTTTGGCGGTTTTGAGGATATTTTTTCTGCTTTTGGAGATATATTTGGGGATTTCTTTGGTTTTGGGGCGGGCCGTTCAAGGAAAACGAGAGCAAGAAAAGGCAATGACCTGAAATACAATTTGGAATTGACTCTTGAAGAGGCCTATCAAGGAAAAGAAGAGGAAATCGTTTTCGACAAATGGGAGTCTTGTGATATATGCGGAGGTACCGGAGTCACGCCGGGAAGTGAGCTCGAGATTTGCCCTCACTGTCATGGTGAAGGTGAGATTGCACGTTCTCATGGTTTCTTTCAAATAAGAACAACCTGCTCAACATGCAATGGTATAGGCCAGGTTATAGTTGATCCATGCAGCAAATGTAAAGGCAAAGGAAAAGTAAAGGTTGAAAAGAAGGTCCTGGTAAAGGTACCGCCAGGGGTCGATAATGGTATACAACTGAGGATTAAGGGAGAAGGAGAGGCTGGAGAAAATGGAGGACCACCAGGCGATCTCTTTGTAGTAGTTTATGTTAAGGATCATGAATTTTTTGTGAGGGATGGGGATGATCTTAAATGTCAGGTTACGATATCTTTTCTGCAGGCTGCCTTAGGGGCTGAGATATCTATCCCTGTCCTGAACAATAACAAAAAAGCAGGTATTACTATCCCAGAGGGGGCTCAACCAGGAGAGATTATCAGAGTTAAAGGTTGGGGCATGACAAGCCTAAGGAGAGGAAGGGGAGTTGGCGATCTCTTTGTTCAAGTTGTCGTTAAAATACCTACTAAGCTGAGCAAGAGACAGCGGGAATTACTGGTGGAGTTTAGCGAGCTCGAAGAGAAAAAGGTTAGAGGGGAGAATAAAAATTTCTGGGGTAAAATAAAGGGGATATAGGACTGAGGAATTTTGAATTGTGAATTTAGCGATTGAGGATTTAGCCGATGGATCAAAAACAGGTTGAATATTTTAAGGACTTGCTCCAGAGCCAGCTTGATGAGCTAATTGAAGAGGCTTATAAGACACTTAATGGAATGACTAATCTTAAGGATAATTTTCCTGACCCTACTGACAGGGCTTCCTTGGAGACTGACAGGAACTTTCTTTTAAGGATAAGGGATAGAGAAAGAAAGTTGATTGAAAAGATTAAAGAGGCCCTTGAAAGAATAGATAATGGAACCTTTGGAATGTGTGAGATATGCGGAAGAGAGATAGGTGAGGAGAGATTGAGGGCAAGGCCTGTTACTACCCAATGCATTGACTGCAAAAAGAAACAGGAAGCTCGAGAAAAGGCCAGGGGTTTATAAGGTAATCAGGTTGATATGAAAATAGCTTACCTTGATTGCTTTTCTGGTGTAAGTGGTGACATGCTCGTTGGATCCTTGCTCGATGCCGGCTTGCCCTTTGAAGAGCTTGAAGGGATCATATCCGGGCTTAATTTGGACGGGTACACGATATCAGCAAAAAAGGAGGGAAGAAATAATATATTTGGGACACGGTTCCATGTTTCCCTTAAGGAAAAGCATCAAAAAGCTCGATATTTAAAGGATATAAAAGAAATAATTACAAGCGGTGATATTCCGTTAGCAGTTGTTGAAAAATGCATTTCTATCTTTGAAAAACTGGCAATCACTGAAGGTGAGATACACCACATTTCACCAGATGAGCTACATTTCCATGAAGTTGGCGCAGTTGACTCTATTATTGATATCGTGGCATCAGTTGTAGGAATTTATCTTTTGGGTATTGAGAAGCTCTTTGTCTCAAGAATGCCTGTAGGAAAAGGAGTTATAACAAGTGCCCATGGAAAGATACCGCTGCCTTCGCCAGCAACAATAGCACTTTTAGAGGGTGTTCCTATCTATGATAGCGGTCAGGAAGTTGAAATGATTACCCCTACAGGAGCTGCTTTAATTACCTCACTTTGCTCTTCCTTCGGTCCTATGCCTTCGATGATTTTAGAAAGAGTGGGTTACGGGGTAGGGAGTAGAACTTTGGCTGATAAGCCTAACCTTTTACGTATTCTGATTGGAAACGATATCGATAAACAAAGATCAGAGACGGTAGTAGTATTGGAGTCAAATTTAGATGATATGAGCCCCGAATTGTTGGGTTATTTGATGGACAGACTTTTTGATGCAGGCGCCAAGGATGTTACCTTTTCCCATATCCAGATGAAAAAGAATAGGCCTGGTATCCAGCTCCAGGTGATAGGCCAGCCTGAAGACAAGGATAGGCTTAGTAGCATTATCTTCAAGGAGTCAACTACATTAGGGATTCGATTTAACTATAGCCAGAGGTCCATTTTAACACGGGGAGAGTTGATGGTTGAATCTCCATGGGGTAAAATGAGAGTCAAAAAGGTTATCCATCAGGGTGGAAAAACTGCGCTTTTGCCTGAATATGAGGAATGCAGGAGAGTAGCAAAAGCTAACAATCTTGCCTTGCGAGATGTGTATGTGTGGGCAGCAGCCCTTTCAAGTGATCATTTAAAATAACCCTTTGGCACCACTACAATTCCTCTGGGCGTTACTGTAAAGCGTTTCATATCTTCACCCGGGTTATAACCGATTTCAGTGTGGGCTGGAATTACATTATGTTTGTCGATGATAGCCTTCTTGATCTTACAGTGGCGTCCAACTACCACATCATCCATGATTACTGATTCCTCAACGGTTGCCCAGCTCTGGATAATCACATAATAAGAGATGACTGAATTCCTGACAATTCCACTTATTATGGAGCCTGGGGCCACAATTGAATCCAGGGCCTTACCTACTCGAAAGCCTTCAGGCCTTTCATTGCTAAAGACGAATTTTGCAGGTGGAGCTGGTATCTGATAGGTGTGGATAGGCCAGTTTTTACCGTAGAGGTTAAAAGAAGGATCCAATCCAGTTAGATCCATGTTGGCGTTCCAATATTCATCTAAAGTGCCAACATCTCTCCAGTAAGAAGAATCGTGGGTCCTTGGTTCTAACCTAAGCTTTCGCTCTCCACTTTCCAGGGTATCATAGACATAATCCTCGATTATATTCTGCTGCTGGAAGGGATAGGCGTACACCTGCGATTTAGGAATTAAATAGGGAATTATGTCTTTACCAAAATCATCCTTATTATTCGATTTGAAGGCATTCAAGAGTGTATCTATTTTAAATAGGTAGATACCCATGGATGCAAGCACTCGGTTGGGAATTCCAGGAATGGTCTTGGGATTTTCCTTGGGTTTTTCCTGGAATCCGTGGATGCGGTAGTCCTCATCTACTTCGGCAACACCCACCTGAGGTGCCATCTCCTTTCCCACTTCATTGAGAGCAATGCTCAGATCCGCATCTTTCTCTAAGTGATACCTGAAGAAACGATTGTAGTCCATCTTGTAAATATGATCACCTGATAGGATCAAGACATGGTGCGGTTTTGTT
>DATKWM010000151.1:0-6764 GCA_035529575.1 Desulfatiglandales bacterium | reverse complement strand
AAGATTTTATTAGATCGAAAGGTGCTGAGATATTTTACGTAGAACGGGGAGGAGATGTAACATGGCATGGGCCAGGACAGTTGGTATGTTATCCTATTTTTAATCTCAAGGATCGGAATTTAGGTTTAAAGGAGTTCGTTTCCCTTTTAGAAAAGGCTATTGTCATCACATTGAAAAAATTTGATCTTAACGGATGTCAACGAAAAAAAATGAGAGGGGTGTGGGTGGGGGATAATAAAATAGCCTCTATTGGTCTGGCTGTTAAAAAATGGATCAGCTATCATGGTGTTGCCCTTAATGTATCTCCCGATATGTCTTTTTTCAAATGGATTACTCCCTGTGGTTTAAATGATATAAAGATGGTCTCAATGCAAGGTTTACTTAAAAACACTATTTCAATTTTCCATGTAAAAAGGGATTTACTTGCTGTCCTAGCAGAAACATTCAAGCTCTCTTTGAGCCCAATCAAGGTGGATGAGGTGCAGAAAATTTATGCACTATAGTTTGCAGCCAAATGTTAGTGAAGAAACCGAGAAGCCCCCATGACACAGAAGAAGAATGATTTCTGAAATTAAGATAACACTCTTTTTTGTTATCCATGGGGAAGTTGTGTCATATTATATGGATTTGAGTTGAGCATTTTAAATAATGTATACTAATTTTTATCTTTTCACCAATGCTCGGCATAATCCCAAAATCTAATAAGAAGGCACGGATGCTGATAGATTTAATAATGATATAAATCAGGTATGTGAAATTAGGTCAAGAGAAAAACCCTCAATCACACCTCATTGCGTTATCCTGCCAGGCTTATACATTTGACACACAAAGGAAGTGCCTGTATTTTATAGTCTGTCATTAGAAAGAAAATTGTAATCATGAGTTTTGATAATTGTATGGAGAAACTGAAATACATACCTGTAAACCTGGATCTGGAGGAAATCAAGAGAAGGCTTCACACGGAGAAGAGTGGGGATTGGAGCCAAGTTCAAACCCTTGTTGAGGAAGCCCAATCGCTAATATCAGCAAAGGCAGTTTATAAGGTGTGCTATATCGAGTCAAGACAAGAAGGAGCCATAACAATAAATGGGAGGAGTCTGAAGAGTCGTGTCCTGCGTAAAAATCTTACTACCATAGAGCGGGTTTTCCCATATGTTGTTACCATTGGCAATAGGCTGGAAGAAAAGACACGAGCATGCACTGATTTGCTAAAAAAGTATTATCTCGATACAATAGGAAATGTAGCCTTGACCGCCACGCAAAAATATCTAGAAGATCAGTTGCGATCCAGATATGCACTTGATGGAATGTCCTGCATGAGCCCAGGGTCCTTGAAGGATTGGGCTATTGAAGAGCAAAGACCGCTGTTTTCAATCCTTGGGGATGTAGAAGGCTTTATTGGCGTGAGACTAAACGAAAACCTTGTCATGACTCCGAATAAGTCACTATCTGGAATATACTTCCCCACGGAAATTCCATTTTATAGCTGTCAACTGTGCCCGAGAAAAAACTGTCTGGCAAGAAAGTCCCCTTATGATGAAAAGCTGGCGAGGGAATATGGAGTAGTGGGATGATATAGTTGAAGGAGACGCTTTTCTTATTTATATAACTATACTGCTCAATTTGCCTGCCATCAAGTATTTCCATTATAAACATAGTGTTATATTTGTTAATATTCTTAGAGATTATTCTTGAGAATTCAGAGGGTTTGCCCACTAAAGGCTTACTTGGGAATTTCCATTCAGAGAAACTGGAAAAAACACGATATTGAAGACTTTTATTTTTTCTTTCTACCAAATTCTTTCCATTTTTCCTCTACCCATGTCAGATGCTCATTCATTAGGGCTCTGGCATTTTTTTGATCTCTTTTTTGAATTGCCTGGTATATTTTTTTATGCTGGTCAAGAATTATGAAAATACCTGTCTTTTCCTCAATAAGTTTTTGCACGATAAGGCCCATGTAATCAGTAGCAAGGTCGAAAATATTCTTCAGAATGTGAGCTCTTAGCCAGTTATGGGTTGCATGAGCAATAGCCAGATGGAATTCCACATCATCGCTTAGGGATAAATGGGAATTTTCAGCATCTTCTTCCATTTTTGTTAAAAACTTCTCTATTCTAACTAGATCTTTCCTAGTCCGAAGCTTGGCAGCCATAGATATAGATGCTAACTCAATATCTTTTCTTAGTTCATATAATTCATATAGTTTCCCTCTATCTTCTTCCAAAATCTGTCTTAAAGGATCGAACATAATCGTCGAGCTCACAGTACGAATAAAAATTCCTTCCCGCTTTTTTACCTCGACAAATCCCAAGGTTTCAAGAATGTTTATAGCCTCCCTAAGCGATGATCGACCAACGCCCAGTAAATCGGCCAACGTTCTCTCGGGAGGTAATTTTCCCCCGGGCTGCAATTTCCCATCTTTTATCAAAGATTTTATCTGCTTGGCAATCTCTTCGGGAATTTTATGTGGTCTAATCTGGCTGTAGATAGTATTCATTTTTTCCTCAAGATATCATTAAGTCATATTTTTGTATATCTTTTAATGGTCTGACCTCTACACATCTTGTCTTTTTATACCTGATTCTTTTTAATTAGTCAATGCCCTGCTCGATAATTTATGTTAATATTTGTTAATTTATCTTATTGAAATATAATAAAAAAAATAAATTAATGGAAAAAGTAAAAAATAAATAAAAAAGTTGACAACTGTTAATATTGTTGGTATGACCAATACAATTATAAATATTAATCTCAAAGAAAGAGCCTGCATCAGAAAGGAGGTGATGAGATAAAAGGATAGCAGTTAAAATTTTTTCTGAAGGGCAAATGTAAATCCTATAACTTATTACGGAGGATAAAAATGAGAAGGATAAAAATATTATCATTTTTAGTAGTTATAGCTATGGTTCTCGGATTAAACTCCACGGGTTTCGCCAAAACAATTAAATGGAAGATGGCATCATCCTGGCCGTCTGGCACCCAGATTCAATGGGCGGCTGATTTTTTTGCCAAGACGGTCAACCAAATGGCTGGCGGACGACTGGAAATCACGAGCTACCCTGCTGGCAAACTGATCGGGGCCCTTGCGGTGTTTGACGCAGTGAAGATGGGGAGCATTGATGTGTCTCACTGCTCACCTGCCTACCAGATCGGTAAACTTCCAGCTGCCGCTCTTTTTGGTTATATCCCCTTTGGCATGGAAGCCATCCCTTATTTAACCTGGATGTATGAAGGAGAAGGCATGGCCTTATATCAAGAATTGTATGCCAAATACAATTTTGGTTTTACTGCACCATGCGGCATCATTCCCACCGAAGATTTAGCCTGGTCCAATAAGCCTATCAACTCAATGGATGATTTTAAGGGTCTGAAATTTCGCACCTCTGGCTACTGGGGAGAGATTTTAACGGATGCGGGCGCATCGGTGATTATGTTGCCTGCAGGAGAGATCTATGAGGCCCTTCAACGAAAAGTGCTTGATGCTGGAGAGTTTAGTATTCCCAGTATGGATAAGACTCTGGCTTTCCACGAAATTGCAAAATATTTGCTGGAGCCTGGGATCCACCAGCCAAGTACTATTTTGGATTGTGTGATCAATAAAAAGTCTTGGGAGAGGCTTTCTCCAGATCTTCAGGAAATCGTGAAAGTTGCGGCTCAGGTCACCACACTGAGGATGCTTACTAACAGCATCTATAAGGACATTCCAGCCTTGGATTTTTTCAGAGAAAAGGGTATCAATATCATATATTTGGATCCAAAAATTCAGAAGAACCTCCACGGCAAAGCAATTGCCCTTATGGAAAAAAAGGCAGCCAAAGATCCCTTTTTTGCCAAGGTATGGGAGTCACAGAAGACATTTAGGAAGGGCTTCAATCAATATAAAGAATTGATGACACCCAAATACGAATAGCCGATATAACAATATTTATCCGCTAGTTATGTTCAGCGAATACAGTTCAAAGGAAGAGGCAATTTGGAGGCTATGTGCTTCATTTTGCCTCATCCAATATTCTGTTAAATAAGGACTGATATATTCACTCAGTATCATTGTATCGGGATAAAACAGTAAAAAGTTCTTATGGTAGCCCAAGCCTTAGCTCGACTAACTTATTGTATTAAACAGGTAATTATCCAAAAATACCGAATAGAAACTCTTTAATTAGCACTCTATTGCCAAGAAACATCGAATTTGTCGTGAGAAAATAATAAGATCTCTCCGTGGCTTACAAATTGAGGAAACCATGGAAAACCTTAATAGAGTTATCAAAGTAATCGATAGCATCAGCGAATGGAGTGGGAAGGTAGCCTCATGGCTTGTCCTTATTTTAACTGCTGTACTTGGCTATGAGGTTCTTTTACGATATGCCTTTAATGCACCTACAAAGTGGGTTTTTGATGTCAGCTACATGCTGGGCGGCTCTTATTTTTTACTTGGAGAAGCCTACACCCTATTGAAAGGGAGGCACGTCAGAATAGACATTTTCTATGGGCGCTTTTCGACGCGTAATAAAGCTCTGGTAGACATTATCTTTTATTTACTGTTTTTCTTCCCTCTTTGGGGTGTTCTTCTGTATTTATTAATCCCGTATGTTTATCTCTCCTGGACAATAGGCGAGAGATCAATGCAGGGTTATTGGATGCCTTTCATCTATCCTTTCAAAACCGTCATGCCGATAGGGATTTTTCTTTTCCTTCTACAGGGTATTGCAGAATTTATCCGATCTATATTGGCTATAAGTAAAGGAGGTGCATCATAGCCCCTGAATTGATTGTGATATTGATGCTTGTCGTACTCTTTGTGGGTATCTTCTTTGGATACCCGACTGCCTTTGTTCTTGCTGGTCTGTCAATGATCTTCGGGCTCCTTTTTATAGGCCCGGAAGTTTTCGGTTTTTTCATTGTGCGGCTGGAGGGTGTAATGAAAAATTACACACTGCTGGCAGCCCCTCTCTTTCTATTTATGGGTGTATTCATGGAGCAGTCTGGTGTGGCTGAAAGGCTTTTTAGTTCTTTACACCTATGGTGGGGTGGGGTTAGAGGTGGTCTAGGTATTAGCACCATCGCCATCTGTGCCTTGTTTGCTGCAGCCACGGGCATTGTTGGGGCATCAGAGGTAACCATTGGTCTCATGGCTCTGCCGGCAATGTTAGCAAGAAAATATAATAAATCACTGGCTTGCGGTAGCATCTGCGCAGGTGGGACTTTAGGCATCCTGATTCCTCCCAGCATTATGATTGTTATTTATGGGCCCATGGCAAACATCTCAGTAGGAAAACTATTTATGGGAGCCGTTTTTCCTGGTATACTCTTAGCAATTTTGTACATTGTCTATATCACTATACGATGTTATTTTCGGCCCCAAGATGGCCCTCCAATGCATAGGGATGAAAGGATGGTCCCTATACAAAAGAAGATTTTTCTCCTCGTAACATCAATCTTACCCCCTTTTGTCCTGATATTTGCTGTTCTAGGCAGCATCTTTTTTGGTATCGCAGCCGTCACAGAAGCAGCAGCCGTAGGCGCTATTGCCAGTATTATTTTATCTGTACTCTATCGTCGCTTAACTTTTAAACTTGTTAAAGATGCCTGTATTCAAACATTACAAATTACCAGCATGATTTTGTTGATCGCGGTTGGAGCGTCTTTCTTTTCCACCGTCTTTGTAGCGCTAGGAGGAGACGAGGTAATCAGCAGTTTGTTTCTCAACCTCCCGTTAGGGAAATGGGGTATCCTTTTTTTTATTATGTTTCTTCTGGTTATCTTAGGAATGTTCATCGATTGGATTGGAATCGTTTTTATCATAGTACCCCTCATCACCCCTATTGGACAATCGCTTGGCTTTGATCCTCTCTGGTTTGCGATTCTTGTGATGGTGAACCTCCAAATTTCATTCTTGACTCCACCTTTTGCCTATTCCATTTTCTATTTAAAAGGGATTACCCCACCAGAAATCAAGACAAAAGATATTTATAGGGGTGTTTTTCCCTTTGTGGGGCTTCAGATCATTGGACTTGGATTATGTATCATTTTTCCCAAATTAATCACCTTTCTGCCAACTTTGATGATCAAATAGAAGGATTTTTTATTGATTCTTTCGAAAATGAGCTAAAAAAGCCTATACGTTATAATTTTTTATTAACTTATTTAAGGTGAGTGGGAAATGAATTACCCAAAGATGTATCGAGTAGGTCAGATTTTCGAGGTACCTAAGGTAGATAATATCGAAGAAACGCTAAGGCATGAGTTGGAATCTATACAAATCCACTCCTGTATAAAGGCGGGAGCTCGTATTGCCATTACTGCGGGAAGTAGAGGAATAGCCAATATTGATAGGATCTTAAAGCATCTTGTGCAAATCTTAAAAGAGAATTCAGCTAAACCTTTTCTTATCCCGGCCATGGGAAGCCATGGAGGGGGCACCTCCGAAGGACAGCTAGAGATTCTAAAAAGCCTCAAAATAACAGAAAATTCCATTGGTGCCCCTATTGTCTCTTCCATGGAGGTTGTAGAGATTGGGAGATCTTCTTTTGGATTTCCTGTCTTGGTAGACAAACATGCAGCAGAGGCAGATGGTATTATTGTAGTTAATAGAATCAAACCACACACCGAATTTCAGGGCTCTATCGAAAGTGGTCTTATGAAGATGATGGCCATCGGGATAGGAAAACATAAGGGGTGCATTCAGGTCCATAAACAAACCGTTAATTATGGATATCGAGAGGTAATTCCAGAAATCGGTCGGGTTATATTAGAAAAGCTTT
>DATKWM010000150.1:0-21423 GCA_035529575.1 Desulfatiglandales bacterium | reverse complement strand
AATATAATCCACACTTACATTGATATCATTTATCCAATTAGTATGATTTTTTTAAGCCTTAAGAAGATATATTTCTTTAGACGATCGTGGATGTTACAAAACTGGCACAAATTTGAGAGCTACCCGCTCACTTGTTAACTTTAATCCTTAATCCTTATTATCTGTCCGGGTTTGAAATTTCCTTCTTTAATAGGCTCGGCAAAGGAATGGTGTTGTTGTATACTTACAATTTTTATTTCTCCCGCCTTTGGACCTGGCAACTGATAGGTTTGTTTATTAAAAGATGTGATATATTCACCTTTACTGAAGACTTCAAGCACAACCCCTGGCCTTAGCCCTACGTCGCTGCCGGCATTGATAATAATCTCTTTTGTATCTATAGAAACTATTCTGCCTGTCCAGACTTTCTGATTAAGTGAAAGACTGGCAGCATTTGCTGCTTCCTTGAGGATATCCGGAAGGCATTCCTTGAGAGCCCTTTTTTTTGTTTCTGTATTGCCACCTTTTTCCGTTTCTTCCGTGGTTTCCTCACTTGATAGGGTAATGTTGTCAGCTATCTCTTTGCTTAAAAGTATTGTTTCGCTGATAACATCTACTATATCTATATTCATTGATACTGTGCAACTCCAGGCTTTTTTCCTAAATGGCCATATTCCTGATTTCCCGGGGTTTAGCTCTATTGGATTGAGGGTTTCAAAGATAATGGCGTTCATGCCTCTCTCTTTGGCCTCTGTCAGTAATTCCGGATCAATTGGTTCTCCTGGCGTAAAGGAGTAAGATTTTTTCGTTTTGTTGTGAGGGTAAAGATTGAAACATCCAGTTTTTTGTAAACTTTTGGTTAACTCCTCACTTATGGTATCTATTGATTCATGTAAAGCTATCCCGGTAAGATCAGTAGCAGGTATAACCATAACCCTTTTCTTTGGCCAATCATTGTCTGGCAAAAATTGTGAGGTCAATAATGCCCTCATTCCACAGCCAGCAAGAAGCAGAAGAGAAAATAGGGCAAATATGATGAGCAGAAAATATGATCTTTTATTACTCATTCCCATTTTTTTGTTATGTGTGTTTTTTACAAGCAATAAGTAATGCGTTAGTACGATATTCTAAAGGAGTCAAACTTTCCAGTATAATCTTCCTTGATTTCATGGACCATTGTTACTCGTGCACCTGGAGGACCATGATGACACCAGTCTATTAATTTTTTCACCTCTTCTCTTGACCCTTCGGCAACGAGTTCAACACTGCCGTCGAAACGGTTTTTTACCCAACCGGTTAGATTCAATCTGGTTGCCTCATTTCTTGTTGAATCCCTGAACCAGACACCTTGCACCCTTCCTTCAATGATGAGATGAGCCTTGATAGTATCCATACTTATCCCTCGCCTGCTATCCTTATAAATTCTTCTTCACTTAAGATAGTTACAGACAGATTTTTTGCCTTGGTAAGTTTGGATCCTGGTGATTTACCTACAACGAGGTAATCTGTTTTACTGGTTATTGATGCAGATACCTTTCCCCTCTTTTCTTCAATAAATTTTTTAGCCTCAGTGCGTGTGAGAGTTGATAGGGTACCTGTCAGAACAAACAATTTCCCGGAAAAAGGGTGCTCTTTAAAAAGTTTCTTTTCTAATGGCATTTCTTCAATAGTTATTCCTGCCTCAAAGAGACGGTTAATAAAAGAGATGTTTTTTTCATTAGAAAAATAGGAAAGGATGCTATCCGCTATCTCTGGCCCTATTTCCTTAATGGATAGCAGATCTTCCTCGCGTGCCTTTTGAAGGCTGTCGAATCTCCTGAATTTTTCCGCAAGGACCGTGGCCACATGTTCGCCTACATGCCGTATACCCAGGGAGTAGATAAATTTTGACAATGTAGTTTTTTTACTATTATTAATAGCAGTAAGTATTTTATTGGCCAACTTTTCAGCCATTTTATCCAGAGGAATAAGGTTTTCCAGAGTCAGGTGATAGATATCGGCAGCATCTTTTATCAGGCCGCGAATTACCAGTTGATCTACTAATTTATCCCCAAGCCCATCGATATCCATAGCATCTTTGGATACAAAGTGTTTGATTCCCCCTGTTACCTGGGCCGGACACCCCGGGTTGTTGCATCTTATAACTACCTCGTTACCTGGTGGTACAAGCTCAGATCCGCATACTGGGCATCTATCCGGCATGTGGAACGGTTTTTCTTTGCCTGTTCTTTTTGCCTTTATTACTTTGACTACCTCCGGGATAACATCCCCAGCCCGTTGAACAATAACGGTATCTCCTTCTTTGATATCTTTTCTTTTAATCTCCTCTTGGTTATGCAAGGTAGCCCTGCTAACCTTTACCCCGCCTACCTCGACAGGTTGTAAGTGTGCCACAGGTGTGAGGGCACCAGTTCTTCCTACTTGCACATCAATTGTATAAATTTTGGTTGTTGCCTGGGTTGGTTCAAATTTATACGCAAGGGCCCATCGAGGGCTTCTTGATTTTTCTCCCAGAGTTTTTTGCACCTCAAGAGAGTTCACCTTGATAACTGCGCCATCGACCTCGTAGGGGAGATCATGTTTTATGCCCTCTAAATATCGACAGTGGGCAATGGCTTCATCTATATTTGCACATTCCTTGATGTGCTCTGTATTTACCCTCACCCCCCATGTATTAAGGGTGGTTAATAATTCAATCTGGGAGGTAAATGCCCATCCTGACACCTTCCCTATTCCATAAGAGAAGAACATCAGAGGCCGGTTGGCTGTTATATGTGGATCAAGTTGCCTCACAGAGCCGGCAGCAGCATTTCTGGGGTTGGCAAAAAGTGCTTCCCCTTGTTTTTCCCTTTCTTTATTTAATTGCTGAAAGGCCTTTTTTTCCATATATATCTCACCCCTGACCTCTATATGTTCAGGAAGTTTTGGACTATCTTGGGGTGAAAGAAGCCGTAACGGGATGGATCTGATAGTCTTTGTGTTAGAGGTTATATCTTCTCCAATATAGCCATCTCCCCTTGTTGATGCAGTTTTAAGGATACTATTCTCGTAAATAAGTTCAACTGCAAGACCATCCAACTTCGGTTCCACGGTATAGGTAATAGTATTAGAGTATTCCAAGAATCTTCTGATCCTTTTCTCAAATTCCTTAGCCTCTTTATCAGAAAAACCATTTTCCAGGCTCAGCATAGGGACACTGTGTTTGACAGAGTTAAAACCGCCCTCAATAGGTGCCCCTACCCTTTGACTGGGGGATTCTGGAACGATCAATTCTGGGTATTTATTTTCTATGTGAAGGAGACGTTGGAGAAGGTGATCATATTCAGCATCTGAGACTTCAGGATCATCAAGAATATAATAGCGATAGTTGTGATAATCTATCTTCTCTCTCAGTGCTGTTAATTCTATTTTTGCCTTTTCTATCTCCTGCATAGATATCTCTTTAATTCCCATTGTAGTGCCAATTGATAGTTGTCCCTTCTGTGTTATGGTTCATGGCTCGTGTTGGGATAAACGATGTATTAAATTTCATATCTTGTTAATCTCAACTCGCGACTAACGGCTAGCTTTCTATATTCTCATCCATACACAGACTGAGAAGCAGGCGTCCAGCCTCTCTGCTTGCCTTTTTTAGCTTACCAGCTCCAAATCCATTATGCCATTGAAGAGAAGAAAGCTCATCCGATACAATTAACAATCCTGCCAATTTTATAGAACGATAAATGGCCACATTTATAAGGGCGGACATTTCCATTTCAACAGCCAGGTATCCCCTTTTCCCATACTCTGTAACCTTTTCTGAAGTCTCACGATAGAGGGCGTCTGTTGTCCAGACTGGCCCTTTTTTAAAAGGAAGATTGGCCTTTTGCAATGCATCTTCTAACCTCTTGTTTAGAAAAGGATTTGTCTGCTTTTTCTTTTTATTCACAGGATAATGAGCGGAGGTACCTTCTTCAGATAGCGCAGTAGTAGGAATTATCAGGTCACCTATTGCAATATTTGGCTGCAATGAACCACACCACCCTACCACCCAGATTCTTTTTGCACCCAATGCTATAAGTTTTTCCATGACAATCGCCCCTTGGGGTGCTCCAAGGAGAGGTCCTGCTAATCCACAAGGGAGGCCTTTACCTTTTTTGATTATAAAGAGTTTAAATGGAGTAGCTTTTCCTTGAGTTGCCCTTTCAGCACGACTCAAATCAACTATATATTGAAGGTCTGAGGGAATGGCAACCATAATAGCATCCGGACCAAGAAGAGGTTCCCCTTTTTCCTTTGTCGGTTTAATTAATACATCGTATCCGTTCACAGGTTTCGGGTTCATTGTTCAGGGTTACCTTCCTTTTGTTAACTGTCAGCAATATTGTACATAGATAAAGCCTGACCTTATCCTGAATTTGTCCCTTACAAGCGAAGTCTGAGCACATTGGGCCTTATTTGCCTAACCATAAGTGCATAGAGGTCCAAAAGTTGATGGAATAGTGTATTATTAATTGGTCTCGAACCGTTAATCTCGATTCCATCGAGAAACCCTGAACCATGAACCGTGAACGGTTTCAATACATTATAATTACTGAAAGAGTTTTTCCCCCATAACGTGATCAATTTTAAAACCAATTATAGAAAAAATGCAACTGGAAAGAGGATAGCGAGCCCATCACCATTTTTCGAAAACAGCCTGATATCCTATGTGGACTAACAAGTTACACAATAAGGCCCTTCATTGTAAATAAGCAAGAATACCTTTCATGCTATCTGGAGTTGTGAACCTTGTTCAAGCCTCAGAAGTAATCAATTATCAAGGATTTTATTGACATAGATATGAAAAAGCAATAGCATAAAATTAATTAAGTTTTTAGGATTTTCAAATATGTTTGAATTACTAACTGAAAAACTAAGCAGGACATTCAAGGAATTACGGGGCCGGGGAAGGTTAAATGAAAAGAATATAGAAGAGGCCTTAAAACAGATCCGTCTTGCCTTTCTTGAAGCGGATGTAAACTATAAGGTTGTCAAGAATTTCCTCGAAGAAATACGACAGCGCTCCCTGGGGCAGGAGGTAATGGAGAGCCTTACCCCTGGGCAGCAGGTAATTAAGATAGTGCAGGAAGAGCTTACAAAGCTGATGGGAGAGGGGAAAAGAGATCTGAATCTTAATGATAAAAAACCCCTTAGTCTCATGCTTGTTGGGCTTCAAGGTTCTGGAAAAACGACAACGGCAGGGAAGCTGGCTAATTATATAAGAAAAAATGGGTACCATCCTTACTTGGTGCCGGTGGATACCCAAAGACCGGCTGCTATCGAGCAGCTTTGGAAGATAGGAGAGGAGATCAACATTCCGGTATATCCTACAGATAGTAAAGATCGTGTTGAAGATATTTGTCTTAAAGCCAAGGAGGAAGCATCGAAGATTGGATCTGATATTTTGGTTATAGACACAGCAGGAAGGCTTCATATTGACGAACAGCTCATGGAAGAACTTTTGAGAATCAAGGGGGTAATCCATCCTGCAGAGAGTCTTCTTGTAGCCGATGCCATGACAGGCCAGGATGCAGTGAATTTGGCTGTAAAATTTGATCAGGTTCTTGATATCACAGGGGTCATTTTATCAAAGATGGAAGGAGACGCAAGGGGTGGAGCAGCTCTTTCAGTAATGGCGGTAACGAACAAACCGATTAAATTCGTTGGTATAGGGGAGAGCATGGATGCACTGGAGCCTTTTTATCCGGATAGAATGTCTTCCAGGATTCTCGGAATGGGCGATGTTTTATCCTTAATTGATAAAGCACAGGCTGAATTTGATCAAAAGGAGGCAATTAGACTTGCACGTAAGATCAAAAAGGAAGAATTTGATCTGGAGGATTTTAAAAAGCAGCTTGGATATATTAAAAAAATGGGATCATTGGAGCAGATTCTGGGGATGATACCAGGTACTGGAAAGATGATGAAGGCAGGAAGGTTGAAGACCGATGAAAAGGAACTTGTGAGGGTAGAGGCGATCATTAATTCTATGACACCGGAAGAGAGAAGAAATCACAGGATAATAAGTGGAAGTAGGCGAAAACGGATTGCTATGGGAAGTGGAACAAGAGTAGAAGATGTTAATCGGCTTCTTAATAATTTTATTCAGACAAAAAACATGCTAAAAAAGTTTAGCCGAGGAGGTTTAAAGGGTTTATCTTCACTGGCTGGCTTCAATTAAAGCAACAGCCCAGTGATAAAAGCTTGACAAATACATCAAATTTTAGGAAAAAGTTTTTCGTAAGGGGATTGGCAAATGTGCCGTATTATTTAATTTAAAGGGGGTGAGAATCTTCAATATGACTGTACGATTAAGATTGACCAGGAAAGGGGCAAAGAAGAGACCTTATTATCGTATCGTGGCTGCTGATTCAGAGGCACCAAGGGATGGTAGATTCCTTGAGGTGTTAGGGTATTATGACCCACTCAAAGATCCGGCTCAAGTACAAATGGATGAAGACAAGGTGAGAAAGTGGATACAGAGAGGCGCTAAGGTTTCGGATACTGTAGGATCTCTTTTGCGGAAGAAGGGTGTACCCACAGTTCCTTCCCAAACGAGTTAAATGGTGTTTAATGAGAATTTCAGGTGGGGGAGAAAAATGGAAATGAAAGATCTGATTGAATACATTGCAAAGGCTCTTGTTGATAATCCGGACGATGTAAGTGTAACTGAACTTGAAGGAAAACAGACCTCAGTGATTGAACTCAGAGTAGCCAAAGAAGATTTGGGCAAGGTTATTGGCAAGCAAGGAAGAACTGCCAGGGCGATGAGGACTATACTTGGTGCAGCATCGACCAAGTTGAAAAAAAGATCTGTCCTGGAGATCTTAGAGTAGTTGAGTCACATCGATCTTAGAGATCTAATTCTGATAGGGCATGTTATTCGCCCCCATGGTATAGCCGGTCTGCTAAGGATAGTTTCTTATGCTCAATCAAGAGAAACCTTCTTCCAGGCCGGTTCTGTATTTATAGACAGACGCCATAATGAGTTTGAAGAGAGGAAGGTTATTGATATCAAACCTCACGGATCATCCTATCTATTGAGAGTATCGGATGTGAACTCAATTGAACAGGCAGAGATCTTTAAGGCTGCGAAGATATACATAAGGAAAGATTCTTTGATAAAAAAAGATGAGGATGAATTTTTCTATTATGAATTGTTAGGATTAGATGTATATTTGATAACAGGGCAATATCTTGGAGTAGTAAAGGAAATTTTTCCTACTGGAAGCAATGATGTGTATGTGGTTGAAGGTCAGGGGAAGGAGTTTTTGATCCCGGCAATTCATCAGGTTATCAAAGAGATAAACATAGCACAAAAAAGAATGGCTATTTCACCTATAAAAGGCTTGTTAGATCTTTGATGAGATTTGATATTCTTTCAATATTTCCGGAAATGTTTACTTTCCTCATTGATTATGGAATTGTTGGGCGAGCAGTAGAAAGGGGAAAGCTAAAGATAAATGTGGTGAATATAAGAGATTTTGGTGAGGGGCCACATTTGATGACTGATGATAGGCCATTTGGAGGCGGAGATGGTATGGTTATGAAACCAGAGCCGATTTTTCGGACCCTGGAATCGATTCCCAAGTTAAAGGGGAAGAGAAAAGTCGTTCTGCTCACACCTCAAGGCCAGCTTTTTGATCAGTCAATAGCTCTGAGTTTATCTAAGCTCCAGCAGATTATTTTAGTGTGTGGACGATATGAGGGCGTTGATGAGAGAGTAAGATCCAGGTATGTGGATATGGAGATATCTATTGGCGATTACATCTTGACTGGAGGTGAATTACCAGCCATGATCATTGTGGAAGCTGTGAGCCGATTGATTCCGGGTATATTGGGTGGTGAAAGATCTAATCTCGAGGAATCCTTTGAGGATTGTCTATTGGAGTATCCACAATATACAAGGCCTCGAGTCTTTAAAGGGGATGAGGTGCCACCTGTTCTATTATCAGGCGATCATAACAAAATTAGGCTTTGGAGAAGAGCACAGTCAATAAAAAGGACATTGGAGAAGAGGCCAGATTTGCTGGAAAGGGCCAATCTTAGTGAAATAGATAAATCTATACTGGAAGATGTAAAACAAAGAAAGATATAAGTGAACTAACGTTAGAATGATTAACTTCACTTAATTTTTAGGCACTTCATATTTTTAACGTATCCAACAAAACTGGATAATTATGTCCCTTTATATTGGGCTATTGCATTATCCTGTGTATAACAGGAGGGGGGAGATTATTGTTTCGGCAATAACCAACTTAGATCTCCATGATCTGGCGAGATTGGCAAAGACGTATGGAGTCAGGAAATTCTATGTTATTAATCCCCTTACAGATCAGCAAGATTTGGCTAAAAGTATTTGCCGACATTGGATAAGTGGCCATGGAGCTGACTATAATAAAGATAGGCGAGAGGCAATGTCTTTGATTTCAATTGTTTCAACGCTTGAGGAATCTTTAAAAAAGATTCAAGAAATAGAAGGCGAAGTACCGACGTTAATTGCCACTGATGCAGGGAAAGACAAAAGACAAAGAGTTACCTATGTATTGGCACGGGAGATAGTTGCCTCCAGGGGGGCGGTAATGATTTTATTTGGTACAGCATGGGGTATAGCGAAAGAACTTATTAGGAAAGTTGACTATCTTTTAGAGCCTATTTTTGGTATATCTTATTACAATCACCTCTCAGTGAGGACAGCTGCCGCAATAACCTTGGATCGTTTGTTTTCCAAGTTTGCCACGCAGGAAAGAGACAGCTAATTTGAAGCAAAGGAGAATAGTGTGATGAACGCGATTGAGATGCTTGAAAAAGAACAAATGAGAGTAGATCTTCCTCCATTTAGTCCTGGCGATAAAGTCAGGGTATATAGTCGAATTAAAGAGGGTGACAAAGAACGAATCCAGGTGTTTGAGGGAGTGGTTATTAGGAAAAGAAAAGGCAACACAGGGGCTACTTTTACTGTGCGGAAGATCTCTTACGGTGTCGGTGTGGAGAAAATTTTTCCTTTTCACTCCCCAACAATAGATAAAATAAAGGTAATTTCGAAGGGCAAGGTGAGGAGGGCAAGACTCTACTATTTACGCAAATTGAGGGGTAAGGCAGCTAGGCTCAAGGAAAAAACCACTTGATGCGATTACATAAGGATAACCAGTTCTATGAATTCCAGGCCAGACTTGCAGAGTATTCTATTGTGGCTGGCATAGATGAAGCAGGACGTGGCCCATTGGCTGGCCCTGTAGTCGCGTCTGCTGTGATTTTACCTGAAGATATTACCTTGCCTGGGGTGAGGGATTCTAAAAAAATGTCTGAGAGGGCGCGCGAGGAGGCCTTTTCCCTCATTGAAAGCAAGGCTATAGGTTTCTCCTTAGCCGTGATAAGCTCACAAGAGATTGATAAAGTTAATATTCTTCAGGCCACTCGAAAGGCTATGAAAAAAGCCGCTTTAACGCTTGATCCTCAGCCTGATTATTTATTAATTGATGGTATATATCCTGTTGACCTTCCTATTCATCAAAGGTGTATCGTAAAAGGAGACGATCTCTCTTTATCTATATCAGCAGCCTCTGTTCTCGCTAAAGTGTACCGTGATAGAATTATGTGTCAATACCATAGGTTATATCCGCACTATGGGTTTTCTTCAAACAAAGGATATGGAACACCTGGTCACATAAAGGCTATAACGAGATACGGTCCCTGCCATATTCATAGATTGACCTTTAAAGGTGTTCTTTAGTGACAAAAGAAAGGATTGCCCTCGGAAGGTTTGGCGAGGACCTGGCACGGGAAAGATTAAAAGATTGTGGATATAGGATTCTTACAACAAATTATAGGTGCCCTTTCGGTGAGATCGATGTAATTGCGAGAGATGGTGATGTGTTAGTGTTTTTAGAGATAAAAACACGCAAAAATAAATCCCTGGGTCTGGTTAAAGAGACAGTTAATATCAGGAAACAACGCCAAATTTCAAAGGTAGCCCTGGCATATATGAAATCTCACAACCTTTGGGGAAGTAAGGCGAGATTTGATGTGGTTGCGGTAGGATTACTCGATGGGGAAAAAGAAATTGAGATTATACAAAATGCATTTGAACTGGCTTACTGATTAATTAAAAATGCCTAAAGTGAGCTAAAGTTAAAAGTGAGCTAAAGTTACAATGATTTCTTTACTTAACTTTAGGCACTTTAGGCATTTTTAACCCTGGCCCAGACCTGGCCTATAATCTTAATAGGCTGAGCCAAGCACGTAGCACCTTATAGACTTAACAGTTTGATTTAAGCACGTCGCGCCAGGGCGGGCTTTAGGCACTTATCAATGATTCCCGATAAAGGCACACATGAATTACATCAAGGCAAAATCTATATTGTTTCTACTCCGATAGGCAACATGGAGGATATTACCCTAAGGGCCCTAAAAGTATTAAAAGAAGTGGGATTAATCGCGGCTGAAAGGAGAGAACATACAAGAAAGCTCTGTACATATTATACTATTAAGACACCTATCACTACCTATAATAGTCATAATCAACATTATAAAGGACGTGTACTTCTTGAGAAAGTAAAGTCAGGGCTTGATATTGCTCTAGTGAGTGATGCAGGAACGCCTGGTTTGTCTGATCCTGGTTCCAGGTTAGTGAGGGAGGCTATAGATAATCATATAAGGTTAGTGCCGATTCCGGGTGTTTCAGCTTCTTTAGCAGCACTTTCCGTTTCTGGATTACCTACAGATAGATTTATCTTTGTTGGTTTTCTGTCAAACAAGAAAGGAAGACGAAGAAAGGACCTTGAAGGTCTAAAGAGGGAGGTGCGAACTATGATTTTTTTTGAATCTCCCCATCGACTAATAAAGATGCTTACAGATATGTATGAGATTCTGGGTAATAGAGATATTGTGCTGGCCAAAGAAATGACAAAGATTTTTGAAGAGGTGAAAAAGGGTTCAGTCAGTAAAATATTATCCTCTCTCGAGGATGAGAAGGTTAGGGGTGAATATACTATTATTGTAGAAGGAGCAAAAAAGAAATCTGCCTCTATTATTGACAATTAATAATTGCCTGACTAAATTTAAAAAATCATGGAAGAAATACGATTGCTAAAAGTAATAAATGAGCTTGGAATACATGCGCATGCAGCTGGTCAGATAGTAGAGCTGGCTGGTAAATATAGGGCAAAATTATTTTTACAAAAGGATTCTCGAGAGGTGGGTGGTTCAAGCATTTTATCAATTCTTTCGCTTGCGTGCCCCAAAGGTAGTGAAGTTAGAGCCAGAATAGTTGGAGTTGGTGCCAAGAAATTCATGGATGAGCTCGAAAGGCTTTTTAAAAATAAATTTGGAGAGACCGAACGAGGACAATATCGACCGAGAAAAAAGACAGTGAAAATGAAAGGGTTTCCTGTTTCTCCTGGTATTACCATTGGGAAAGCACATCATTTAGATAGATCGAGGACGACGGTTTTCTATAGGAAATTGATTAGCAAGAAAGAGGTAGAAAGAGAAATTGATCGTTTTAAACATGCTGTGGACATGGCAAAGGAACAGATCCAAAAGTTTAAATCCAATATCCCGGAACAGGTAAAGGGATATGCCTTTGTCCTGGATACTCACTCAATGATTCTGGGTGACAGTCTGATTTTTGATTCGACCATACAAAGAATCCAAAGGGAGAAGGTTAATGCAGGGTGGGCCTTAAAAAAATCGGTAAATACTATCCACCAGCTTTTTAAAAAGGTTGAGGATGAATACATTGGCCGTAGAATGGACGATGTAGATAGTGTAAGTGAAAGAGTATTAAGTAATTTAACAGGAGTTGACCCGGATAGCCTGACAGAGATTAAAAAAGAGGTTATCATTGTAGCCCATGTTCTTTCGCCCTGTGATATTGTTGAGATCAATGTAAAGCATGTAATGGGTATTTTGACAGATGTTGGAGGTCGAACATCACATATGGCCATTATGTCTGAAGCCCTTGAGATACCGGTAGTTGTTGGATTGGAAAGCGCTACCGATATAATCGTGGATGGCGATCTTTTGATCGTTGATGGAAATACAGGCGATATTATTATTAATCCTGATCCTGATACCATCATTACTTATGAAGACAAGAAAAAACGGTATTATAAATATAAATCTGCCATAGATAGGGTCAGACATCTGCCTGCTGAGACCTCGGACGGATATAAGATAACAATCAAAGCGAATATTGAATTTTTAGGGGAGACAAAGGCGGCAATTGAGAATGGTGCCGAAGGCGTAGGTCTTTATAGGACAGAATATCTGTACATGATTAAGAATAATTTTCCAGATGAACAGACCCTTTTTGATGACTATAGCCAGATAGCTAAAATGGTAGCACCTAATCCAGTTACCATAAGAACTCTGGATATCGCAAGTGATAAGATGATGACATCAGATTCAGAGATAGGGGCCAGCAAGGAGGATAATCCTGCCCTTGGTCTTCGGTCTATTCGGTTTTGTCTAAATGAGCGAAATGTATTTAAAACCCAGTTAAGGGCCATATTACGGGCCAGTGTATATGGTAATTTCAGATTAATGTTCCCAATGATATCAGGTTTGGGGCAATTTCTGGAGGCAAAGAGGGTTTTAAAGAGCGTTATGCGCTCGCTTGATAGAGAGGGAATTGAATATAATAGAGAAATACCTATTGGAATTTTGATTGAGATCCCTTCTGCAACATCGATTGCAGATATTCTTGCAAAGCATGCTGATTTTTTTTCTATAGGAACTAATGATCTGATTCAATATGCATTAGCAATAGATAGAGACAATGAACATGTTGCCCATCTCTATGAACCTTTTCATCCAGCTGTTTTGAGAATGATACACCAGGTGGTCGAGGCAGGCAATAATGAGGGGATTGATGTATCTCTGTGTGGTGAAATAGCCGGTGATCCTCTTGCTATTTTAATACTCCTTTCTTTGGGATTAGAGGAATTTAGCATGAATATCGGCTCTATCCCGCTGATCAAGAAAATGATCAGGATGTTGCCATTACGGGAGGTGAGGGATCAATTTAAGGGCATATTGCAGTTACCCACCAGTGAGAAGGTTGAGAGTTTTGTCTTAAAAAAGGCACAGTCTCTCCTTCCCGATATTTTTAAGGACGATGTTTTGAGATATAGGACAACAGGTATCGGGTAGGCAGGTGATAGATGCAGAAAAAAATCCTGTGCCAGAACAGAAAGGCCAGACATGACTATTTAATTGATGAGATCTATGAGGCAGGAATTGTTCTTTCTGGACCAGAGGTTAAATCTTTGAGGGAGAGTCGTGCCAGCCTGAAAGATACCTATGCACGGATCAAAGACGGGGAGCTCTTTTTATACAATATGCACATTACACCGTATCCTTTTGCCCATAATTTGAATCTTGATCCGATCAGGACAAGAAAGCTTCTCATGCAAAAGAGAGAAATCAAGAGGTTGATAGGAAAGACAGAGGAAAAGGGATATTCTTTGATCCCATTATCGATATATCTTTTGAGAGGTATAATCAAGGTAGAGCTCGCTCTGGCTAAGGGTAAGAGAAAATATGATAAGAGACATGCCTTAAGAGAAAGGGAGATGAAAAGGGAGTTAGACCAACTGAAGAAAAAGGATACTACATAAGATATATTGATTTTACTATACATTTATGCTTTAATAAGAATAGCTCATTGAAAACTGGGGGCGAAACGGCTTCGACGGGGATAAAAAAGCTTAAGTTGCATACCGAGGTTCTGTTTGCTCGTTAAACAGGCAGAAAACAATAAACGCAGACGATTATGCGTATGCTTTAGCCGCTTAAAGGGCTAACGTCCTTCCATTTTTTTCCTGTGAGAATGGATTTGGGCGCCGACTAACAGGATAGCTAACCCGAGGAACCTGAATCTCAGGAAGGTGAAAATTTTTTCAGGTTAGTTTCTTATTCATCTTGCCCGAAAGGGGTCTAAGGAGCGAACATTAAAGTTCGGGCTATGTATGTAGATGCTTAAGTGGAATATTTTCGGACGGGGGTTCGACTCCCCCCGCCTCCACCATCTACCAATCAATTCATACATTTTTATCTCCCTACTTTGTGTTACCAACTCAAATCCTGTAACTATTTCTTGTGGTTAATCAAAACGTTGTGATTATCTTGTTGAAATTGCGCGGTACACAATGATTCCTACGCATTTACTTATTCCTTTCATATTTTTTTTATTTTTTTTATTTCTTAAACTATGGCACGGTGTAATGTTATAGTGGTTGTTGGCCGTATCTCATAAGGCTTTATGCTCGCAGAGAAGAAGGTATGGTGTATGAGGATTGAAGGGCGCATCAAGGAGTTGATTCTGAAAATGGGTTGCAAAAATCAAGTATAATGACTATAATATAGATTATTGAAATATTTCATAATTTTTAAAGATGTTACTATGGGGTAGGTGAATGGAATTTGAAGATAATTTAAAAGAAGAGAAAGAGCAGAAAATTCCTAATCAAAAGGAACTTGAGAAGGAGCTTAGCGACTATCTTTCCAAGAAATACGGTGATCGGATAAAGATAATATCTCCTATCCTCTTTCCTCAGAGTGATCCAAAAAAAACAGATGAAGGCGGAAAGGCTGGCTCCAAGAAGGATGGCGTTCCTGCTTTTGATATGAAACCCGAGGAATTAGATTCCTATTTGGATGGATATGTAGTTAAGCAAAATCAAGCCAAAGGAGTGCTGGCTACAAAAATCTGCACCCATTTCAACCGGATAAAATCCCTGGTTAAACGATCTAAAATAGAAAATCCCTTTTCTGTGGGGATGATTAAAAACAATATCCTTATGATAGGCCCAACAGGAGTTGGCAAGACATATTTGATAAAATTGATTGCCCAAAAGATAGGTGTTCCATTTGTTAAGGGTGATGCTACCAAATTCAGCGAAACAGGTTATGTAGGGGGTGATGTCGAGGATTTGGTAAGGGATCTGGTGTATGAAGCTAATGATGATATAAAGCTGGCCGAGAATGGTATTATTTACATAGACGAGATCGACAAAATTGCTTCCAGCCAAAATATTATCGGCCATGATGTTTCAAGGACAGGGGTACAAAGGGCCCTCCTAAAACCAATGGAAGAAACTGATGTAGACCTGAAGGTTCCTCACGACCCAATCTCGCAGATACAGGCTATTGAACATTACCGAAGAACCGGGAAAAGAGAAAAGCAGGTTGTAAATACAAAAAATATACTTGTTATTATGAGTGGTGCCTTTGAAGGATTACCAGATATCATCAAGAAAAGGCTCAAACGCAAAGGTATAGGATTTGAGGCAGATATCCATTCCACTGAAGTGGATATGGATATTCTTAAAGAGGTAAGGGCACATGATCTTATCGAGTTTGGATTTGAGTCCGAGTTTATAGGTCGCCTCCCAGTAATTGTTGTTCTTGATGAGCTATCAAAGAATGACCTTGTAGAAATTCTTAAAAATCCAAATAATCCTATTATCCTCAGCAAGAAAAGGGATTTTATGGCATATGGTATTAGTATTCAGTTTGAAGATAACGCACTTGAAGAATTATCAGAGATGGCTGCTCAGGAGAAGACAGGAGCAAGGGGTTTAGTCAGTGCCGTTGAGAGAACCCTTATGCCTTTTGAAAAGCATCTTCCTTCTACTGTTGTAAAGAAACTGTTGGTGACTCCGGAGCTTGTTGAAAACCCAGCGCAAGAGCTTAAACGAATTGAATCGGATGAGGATATGAGTGATCCTCAGATGAAAGAACGATTTGAAAGAGCAGTTGAAAATGAAAAAAAGAGAACAAACAGGGCTGTAGCGGGGAGGGCAAAAGAATTTCAGGCACAATCGGATTTAAAATTATACGAAGAGAGGGTAGAATTGATTGCTGAACAGGCACTTAAATCTATATCTGATATTGATTCTGCTTTTATAGATTTTAAGGAGATGTACAATCTGGTGAAGGACCATAATGAAGGTTTGTTTTCCCAGTTAGGAATGAATGTCAGTTTAGCAGATAGTGCTATTGATGAGATAATAAGGATTTCTATTGTTCAGGATAGGGATATTAACGAGATATGCCTTAACTTGGCTAATGAATTGGAGTATGGGCTTAAATTAGTGAGAGATCGGATTGGCTTGGGAGCCTTTACTATTACCAGAGAGGCAGTTGTAGATCCGGAAAAATATATCGATAGCCTGATCAAAAAATATTATAGGCAAGATTCGATGATATCCTAAGCCAATTATTACCTACCCCACTCATCCCAATCGGAGAAGGTATACCTTTAAGCATGAAGGCCTTCCACCAATAAGAAGACCTGAAATTATGACACAAAGATGAGTTCAAAATTCATGCAGAACTTCTCAATCGACCTACCATGTTATTCACAGGGAAAAGCAAGATAAAGGAGAATAAAAATGATAATTAGACCCAGACGTCTTAGACGAACTTCTACTATCAGAAGAATGGTGAAGGAGACATGTATCAGAGTGGATGACCTCATTTTTCCCATATTTGTGAAACATGGCAAAGGAGAAAGAGAGCCCATTCCATCTATGGTCGGCCATTATCAATTATCAGTTGATGAACTGGTCAAGGAGGCTGAAGAGGTGTGGTCTTTGGGGATACCAGGTATCATTCTTTTTGGTTTACCAAGGGTGAAGGATAAGTTGGGAAGTGAGGCATATGCGAGGGATGGAATTGTTCAGAAGGCTGTAGCCGCAGTTAGGGAGAGAGTGCCGGAACTGGTTGTTTTAACAGATGTCTGTCTATGTCAGTACACAGATCATGGTCATTGCGGGATCATAGAAGATGGTCGAATAGATAATGATGCTACCCTTGACATACTTTCTCGTGTAGCCATTTCACATGCTGAGGCAGGTGCTGATTTTGTTTCCCCTTCGGATATGATGGATGGAAGGGTAAGGGCGATTAGGGAAACCCTTGAGAGAGATGGATTCAAGGATACTGGGATACTGGCATATGCGGTGAAATATGCATCCTCCTTTTATGGGCCATTCCGCGAGGCCGCAGATTCAAAACCCCAATTTGGTGACAGGAAGAGTTACCAGATGGATCCGGCTAATGCCAGAGAGGCTATTAAGGAGGCGTTATTAGATATTGAAGAGGGGGCAGATATCATTATGGTTAAACCAGCATTGCCTTATTTAGATATAATCCACCAAGTTCGGGCACGTATCCATCTTCCTGTAGCAGCGTATAATGTGAGTGGAGAATATGCCATGGTTAAGGCAGCTGATCAACTGGGTTGGATAGAGGGAGGAGAGGTAATGATGGAGATGCTCCTTTCTATCAGGAGGGCTGGCGCTGACCTCATCCTGACTTATTTTGCCAAAGATGCAGCCAAGATATTGAATACGCATGAAAGCATATATACCGGAAAATGATCAACTAAGGATAGTAGCGTGGGAAGTTACCAGGTCATGCAATCTCAATTGTGTCCATTGCCGAGCATCATCACAATTTGGCCCCTATCCACAGGAGTTGGATACTATCGAGGCAGAGAAGGTATTAGACCAAATAAGAGAAGTTGGTCAACCTATTATAATCCTTACAGGTGGAGAACCTCTTCTAAGGAAGGATATTTTTACCCTCGCTGACTATGGAACAAAAAAGGGTCTGAGAATGGTCATGGGTACCAATGGGACCCTGATTACACCTGATAGTACAAAGAAGATACAAGATTCTGGAATTAAGCGGGTAAGCATATCTCTCGATGGATCTACAAGGGAGAGCCACGATGCATTTAGACAGGTTGATGGAGCCTTTGATAGAGCAATAAAAGGGATCGCATACCTAAAAGAGAGAGGAATCGAATTTCAGATCAACACCACCATAACTAAATACAATTTATTTGAGTTAGAAGATATTTTTGAACTTGTCGTGAGGCTTGGGGCTATTGCACACCATATGTTTTTGCTTGTTCCTGCTGGAAGGGCTCAGGATATGGTAAGTCAAGAGCTGAATGCCAAGGAATACGAAGATACCCTGCACTGGTTTTATCAACGGCATGATAAGACGACTATTCAACTTAAAGCTACGTGTGCACCTCAATACTATAGAATCATGAGACAGGAGGCACATCGAAAAGGAAAGAAGGTGAATAGAGAAACCTATGGCCTCGATGCAGTAACACGGGGCTGCCTGGCCGGGACTTCCTATTGTTTTATATCTCATGAAGGTATTATTCAACCCTGTGGCTACCTGGAGGTGAATTCTGGAAATTTAAGGGAATCTACCTTTTCTGATATATGGATGAATTCTTCCGTTTTTACTGATCTTAGAGATTTATCTAAATATAAGGGAAAGTGCGGACGATGTGAATATATTACTGTTTGTGGTGGTTGCAGGGCAAGGGCCTATGCATTTAGTGGGGATTATTTATCTGAAGAGCCATTATGTGCCTATACACCACATAGTTGAAGGTTTTTTGGAGTTTGTGATTCGCTGTCAGTGGTCAGCTATGTATGTTTTTGAAGACACTTAAATGAATGAGGAGCTGTCATTTTCCTCGTTGGTATCTCTTTGAATCTCCTGATATTTTGTTTTTTCTCAATGGAGTACTGAAAACAGTCAACTGACATTACCGAAGGCTTTGTTATGGATGATATTGACAGGAAACTTTTAAACGAAATCCAATCTAACTTCCCTGTCACCCAAAGACCATATAAAGATTTAGGGGTTCGGTTGAGCTGCTCTGAGGACAATATTCTGACGCGTATCAAGAGTTTAAAAAAAGAGGGAATTATTAGGCGGATAGGCGGAAACTTTGACTCTCAAAGGATTGGTTTTACCACTACGCTCTGTGCAGCTAGGGTCCCAGATGATACGATCGAGGAATTTGTGAGAGTGGTTAACAAATATCCTGGAGTAACTCATAACTATCTTAGGGATCACCATTATAATATATGGTTTACTTTTGTGGCCCCTAATATGAAAGTGATAGACAGATATATAGAGGAAATAATGAAGCATACTGGAGTAGAAGAAATTCTTAATTTACCAGCGGTGAAAAGATTTAAAATATTAGTCAATTTTTATCTCGTTTGATTTATAATTGATAGGAGGGGCTTTAGTACGTAGTCTATAAGCTAATAGGGTTGATCAGGCTTATATCCTTTGGTAGCGAGGGTTTCAAGGATAAGTGCTTCTTCTTCATCACTCATCAATCCCTCTTCTTTGAGTAATTCTCCAATGCCATCTTCTCTTAAGGCATCTATAGATAATATTTTTTTATTACTTTTGCCTCTCGTGGAGAATATAGTGTATTCTAAGGTATATGTTGATTTTTTAAGTAACCTTATATTTCCTATACCCCGTCCCGTTATTATGATATGGTAGCCCAGCAGAAAATAGAGGATTGCTCCGCCAATAATCAAAAGAGTAAATTTTTTCTTTAATGACATGGCCATCAATATATCCTGGAGACTCTCATACATATGGTGGGCGATGCGGGACTCGAACTCGCGACCTCTGGTTCCGGAGACCAACGCTCTATCCACCTGAGCTAATCGCCCACGTAGTTTTTATAAAATATTTAACTTAGAAGATCAAGAATGAATTTTTTTTATTGAAATTTCTCTATTAGGATATATATATTTTATAATTAAAAATATTTACTTTGATACAAAAGAAAACGTATCAATAACAAAATAGAAATAAAGCTGAAAAATAAAAAGATTTTTTATAAAGATTTTTATTGCTTTTATTGCTTTTTTTAGTTATTTCTTAAAAGTTATGCTTTTTCGTTATGCCAGCGTAGCTCAGAAGGCAGAGCAACTGATTTGTAATCAGTGGGTCGGGGGTTCGATTCCCTTCGCTGGCTTCGATATGGATATTTGAGGAGAGGTTCCCGAGTGGCCAAAGGGAGCAGACTGTAAATCTGCCGGCTCAGCCTTCGGAGGTTCGAATCCTCCCCTCTCCACCATTCATAGAATAATATTTGTTTAATAACTGACTTTATAAACCTAAGGCTTATTAAAAAGCGGGAATAGCTCAGTTGGCTAGAGCGTCAGCCTTCCAAGCTGAGGGTCGCGGGTTCGAACCCCGTTTCCCGCTCTATTTATTGGTTTTAAGTAATTAACTGCCCACGTAGCTCAGTTGGTAGAGCACATCCTTGGTAAGGATGAGGTTCACCGGTTCAATCCCGGTCGTGGGCTCCAGTTTTGAATGCCTCTATTTTTAAGGTAAACTTCGGCTATTAAAAGATTATGAATAGTTAATTAAGGAGGTAACGACAATGGCCAAAGAAAAGTTTAAGAGGACAAAGCCCCATGTAAATGTCGGCACCATCGGTCATATAGATCATGGTAAGACGACGTTAACATCGGCAATGACTCTCTGTTTATCTAAAAAGGGTATGGCTGACTATATTTCCTTTGATGAGATAGACAAGGCACCGGAGGAAAAAGAAAGAGGCATTACAATAGCCACTGCCCATGTAGAGTACGAAACAGACAACAGGCATTATGCCCATGTAGACTGCCCAGGTCATGCAGATTACATCAAGAACATGATTACCGGAGCAGCTCAGATGGATGGTGCTATTTTGGTTGTTGGCGCAGATGATGGCCCCATGCCTCAGACCAGGGAACATATATTATTGGCTCGACAGGTCGGGGTTCCAAGCATTGTTGTCTTTTTAAACAAAACCGATATGGTTGATGATAAAGAGTTGATAGAGCTGGTTGACCTGGAACTCAGAGAGTTGTTAACCAAGTATGAGTTTCCAGGGGAGGAAACCCCTATAATACATGGTTCAGCCCTGAAGGCATTGGAGTGTGGATGTGGGAAAAAGGAATGCCCTAACTGTGGTGCTATTATGGAGTTGCTGGATGCCATTGATGAATTTATACCAGAGCCTGTAAGGGACACAGAGAAACCATTTCTGATGCCTATAGAAGACGTATTTACTATATCAGGCAGAGGCACTGTGGTAACTGGAAGAGCAGAAAGAGGTATCGTAAAGGTTGGTGATGAGATAGAGATTGTTGGTATCAGAGAGACACAAAAGACAGTGTGCACAGGGGTTGAGATGTTCAGGAAGGTCCTTGATGAGGGCAGAGCAGGTGACAATATTGGCGTGCTTCTCAGAGGGATCAAAAGAGAAGAGGTTGAAAGAGGACAGGTTGTCGCACGACCGGGCTCTATCACCCCTCACACGAAGTTCAAATCAGAGGCGTATATACTTACCAAAGAGGAGGGAGGAAGGCATACACCATTTTTTATTGGATATAGGCCTCAGTTCTATTTCCGGACAACAGATGTGACCGGTGTCGTCACCCTCCCAGAGGGAGTAGAGATGGTTATGCCTGGTGATAATGTCTCTTTGGAGGTAAACTTGATAAACTCGATAGCGATGGAAAAGGAGCTCCGCTTTGCTATTCGGGAAGGCGGTAAAACAGTTGGTGCTGGAGTAAT
>DATKWM010000149.1:0-17073 GCA_035529575.1 Desulfatiglandales bacterium | reverse complement strand
CCAGAGAGAATGGGCTTTCGTACAGCAAACTTATCATGGGAATGAAAAAGGCAGATATTGCATTAGACAGAAAGATCCTGGCAGACATGGCTGTCAGTGATCCTCAAGGCTTCTCAGAGATAGCCAGGATGGCGGGGTGATTAACGATACACCCAGAAAAATATTTCCAAAATAAACCGATTTTTTGAAAAATGCTTCGCTATCATACAAATAAAAATTTAGGTTTTGTGGAAGGGGGGGCTTAATGGATACTACTGAAAATAAACTTAAAGAGCTAAAAAAAAGGGAAGAAAAAGAGCTCGCCATGGGGGGAGCCAAAGGGATTGAGAAGCAACATGATAAAGGTAAACTGACCGCAAGGGAAAGACTTGATCTCCTCTTTGATTCTAACAGTTTTCGGGAGCTTGATATGTTTGTCAGACATCGGTGTACCGACTTTGATATGTCTGAAACATTTATTCCCGGAGAAGGTGTAATTACTGGCCACGGTACTGTAAATGGTAGATTAGTATATGCATATTCTCAGGATTTTACTTCTGTAGCTGGTACATTGGGAGAGATGCATGCCAGAAAAATATGTAAGGTTATGGACCTAGCTCTTAGGACAGGGGCCCCTATCGTTGGTTTTAATGATTCAGGAGGGGCCAGAATACAGGAAGGTGTGGATTCCCTCTCTGGCTATGGTGAAATATTTTTCAGAAACTCCTGTGCCTCTGGAGTGATTCCTCAAATCTCAGCTATTATGGGACCCACAGCTGGAGGTGCGGTATATTCTCCTGCCATGACCGATTGGATATTTATGACAAAGAAAAGCAGTTATATGTTCATAACTGGTCCAGCAGTAATCAAGGCAACTATTGGCGAGGAAATAAGCCCTGAGGATTTGGGTGGAGCGATGACCCACAACACTAAAAGTGGGGTAGCTCATTTTGCATGCGATAGCGATGATCTTTGTATAGAGGGGATTAGGGAGTTGCTGAGTTATCTACCATCAAATAATATGGAAGATCCTCCGGTGGTGGAGTTAGGAGATGATCCTGATCGGACTGATCCAATGCTTGATAAAATTATCCCAGATAATCCAAGAGCCTTATACGATATGAAGGACGTTATTATTTCCATAGTGGACAATGGCCAGATCTTTGAACCACATGAGCATTATGCAAAAAATATGGTTATCTGTTTTGCCAGATTCGATGGAAAAACAGTAGGGATTATTGCAAATCAACCAAGATTTCTGGCAGGTTGTCTTGATGTAAATGCCTCAGATAAAGCAACAAGGTTCATCAGATTCTGTGATGCCTTTAATATTCCCCTCCTCACTTTAGTGGATGTACCTGGTTATTTACCAGGAAGTAACCAGGAATGGGGTGGTATTATACGGCATGGTGCCAAGCTTTTATGGTGCTACAGCGAAGCTACTGTGCCAAAGGTAACAGTGATAACAAGAAAAGATTACGGAGGATCATATCTTGCTATGTGCGGTAAACCTTTAGGAAGTGATTATGTCTTTGCATGGCCTACAGCGGAGATTGCTGTCATGGGAGCTGAAGGAGCAGCTGAGATTATTCATCGAAGGGAAATAAATGCAGCATCTGATCCAAAAGCAAAAAAGGAAGAGAAGATTACCGAATATCGCAATCTCTTCTCCAATCCATACATCGCTGCCTCCCGTGGATTTGTAGATGCAGTTATCTTACCACGGGATACACGGCCTCGGATTATAGATGCCTTGAAGATACTTACTACAAAAAGGGAATCAAGACCAGCCAAGAAACACGGGAATATTCCGGTTTAGAGACGAGAAAAAGGAGGACAGGTATGGCAGAAAAGAGAGATGTGAAACTACCGGAATCCAATAAGAAAGACTCTAATCTCAAAGGAGAAGAGGTTTATAAAAAGGAAAAGATACCAGATGTAATTAATCTCTGGGGGATAGCCGGAAGACAAGAAATAATGGAGATGAGAAGACTATGGCAGCTAAGAATCCCTCTAAAATAAATCATTTTTACTCTTTAAAACTTTACCATAAATGTGTGGCAACCGCTCCAAAACGTTAGGAGACAAAATTATGATCAGAGAGATTTCTTCGAAAAAGATCATCGAAGTAGTCAGGGACTTGTGCATAGATGCAAATTATAATCTTGGCAACGATGTCCTTCGTGCCTTTGACAAGGCAATCGAGGCTGAGGAGTCAGCAACAGGAATAGAGGTCCTTAAGGAACTGAAAGAGAATGCCAGGATTGCTCGGGAAGAGAAGGCTCCGATATGTCAGGATTGTGGGCTTGCTGTTGTGTTTATAGAAATTGGTCAGGATGTCCATATAACAGGCGGTGATTTAAAGGAGGCGATCAACGAGGGCGTGAGACAAGGGTATAAAGACGGGTATTTAAGGAAATCAGCGTGCCATCCTCTTACCAGAAAAAATACAGGTGATAATACCCCGGCTATTATTCACATTCAAATTGTTCCAGGAGATAAAATGAAGATCGTCTTTGCACCCAAAGGAGGCGGTGCCGAGAATATGAGCAGGGTAACTATGCTTACCCCGGCAGCAGGTATTGAGGGAGTGAAAGACTTTGTAGTAAATAGGGTAAAAGAGTCTGGTTCAAACCCGTGTCCGCCAACTGTGATTGGCATTGGAGTTGGTGGGACCTTTGAAAGATCTGCAATCTTGGCAAAAAAGGCAATCTTGAGAGACATAGGAAATAGAAATCCTGATCCAGAACTGGCAAAAATTGAGGAGGAGATTTTAACAAGAATCAATAGATTGGGGATTGGCCCAATGGGGTATGGAGGAAATACCACATCACTTGATGTATTTCTGGAAATCGAACCGTGCCATATTGCAAGCTTACCAGTAGCAGTGAATATCCAATGTCATGCTGCCAGACACAAAGAGGCAATTATTTAATATTCGTTGTTTTTTAAGCTGTTCTTTAAGAGTAAATCAAACACAAAAAATACAACAAACCCAATAAACCCAAGTAACATTATTTATAGGTTGGAGGGAAAGATGACCAAACAGATACGGCTGACAACTCCATTATCAAATGAAGATGTGGAGAAATTAAATATTGGAGACAAGGTATTGTTAAACGGGGTTTTGTTAACTGGAAGGGATGCTGCACATAAAAGGCTCTTTGAGCTTATCGAGCAAGGCAAAGAGCTTCCGGTTGATATCAAAGGACAGGTAATTTATTTTGTAGGGCCTACTCCAGCAAAACCCGGAAAACCTATTGGCTCTGCCGGGCCCACAACCAGTTATAGGATGGATCCCTATTCTCCAAAATTGATTGAGCTCGGATTAAAAGGGATGATTGGTAAAGGAAATCGTTCTCAGACGGTTATTGAAGCTATGAGTAAATTCAAGGCCGTATATTTTGGCGCCACTGGGGGGGCAGGCGCCCTTATAGCTAAAAGAATTAAGAAGGCCGAAATTGTTGCTTACCCTGATTTAGGACCCGAAGCAATCCGGATATTAGAGGTAGAGGATTTTCCAGTAACCGTAATCAATGACACAAAAGGAAATGATCTGTATCAAGAAGGTATAAAGAGGTATGCCAAGGTGTAAACAACTACCCTTCGAAGGGGTGTTTTTAATATAATCCTGAATTATTCTTTCATCTCTCACCGCAGTACAGTTGTTCCTTTTCTCTTACTAACATATTGTCGATCATAGTGAAGCCAAACTGCTTCAACTTTTTTGTGTTCTATAAAAGAATGATCTTTCCACAGTTTCCTGATTTCATGAGTTCAAATCCTTTCTCAAATTCCTCAAATTTTAGTCTATGTGTAATCACAGGCGAGATATCAAGTCTATGGGATTTTAATAGCCGGCTAACCTGATACCATGTGTCAAACATTCGCCTGCCAGTAATTCCATACACCTTGACTCCCTTAAATATGATATCGTTGCTCAGGTCAAATTCCATTGGCAAAGCAGGTATGCCCAAAAGAGAGGCCCTGCCGGCATTTCTCAAAACCTTGAATCCTTTTCTTATAGTTGAAGGCACTCCGGACATCTCTAAAAGCACATCAACGCCTTCCTCGTTGGTTATACTCAGGATTTTTTCTACAATATCTTCTTTTTTGTCATTAAGGACAAAATCAGCACCCATCTTCTTTGCCAGGTTCAACCTGTAATCTATTATGTCAACGCCGATAATCGTTGAAGCCCCACAGGCACGGGCAACCCCAATGGCCATAATTCCAATGGGTCCACAGCCCAAGGCCAAAACAGTCCTGCCGACGATCTCATCGCTCAAAACAGTGTACGTTGCATTTCCCAGGGGTTCCTGCAATGAAGTCAGCTCTAATGGAAGGGATCCATCATTCTTCCAGACATTACTTTCCGGGATAGCCACATATTCCGCAAAGCATCCGTCTACGTCAACCCCCAGTATTTTGAAGTTTCGACAAACATGGGCATTTCCTGTTCTGCATTGAATGCAATGCCCGCAGGAGATATGGGTTTCTGCTGAGACGAATGTGCCAACCTGAATTGAGTTGACCTGATCGCCCACCGCTATTACCTCACCTGATAACTCGTGCCCAAATACCCGGGGGGGCTTTATCCTATTACTAGCCCATTGGTCCCAATCATATATGTGCAGGTCTGAACCACAAATAGAGGCCACTTTTACCTGCACCAAGACATCCTTCGGACCAATTTTTGGAATGGGAATCAAGCGTATTTCTGCCCCTTTCTCCGGTTTGACCTTCACTATAGCTTTCATTTTTCCGTTCATAGGCATTTCCTGCCTTCCATGATATCTAATTCTTTTTCAAGAATTCCTAATTCCATGCCTGCCTCAAAAAATTACCTTTCTTCTAATCCCCGCCCTTTTATCTAAATGTGCTACTGTCTGTTGCGAGAGGTGTAAAAATCAGGAAATGCAACTAAATAGCAACGAATCTTCTGCCAATTTTATATTTAATCTGAGTGTTTAAAAATATAGATACAATTGACTAATGACAACTGACTACTGATACTATCGTAAATTTACCTTCCAATTAAAGGCCTTATAGATAATGAAGGTTTCGGTGGATTTTACATCCTTAATTTTTGAAACCTCCTCTGTGAAAAAATTGATCAGACCGTCGGGTGTATCAAAGAGAACCTGACAGATTAAATCATAACGGCCGGTAATAATTCCTACTGATAGGACTCCATTGAGTTCGGAAAACTTTTGTGCATTTTCGAGCAAATTTTGACTCCCTAATTGAACCCCTACAATCGCCAATAAATTCTCGCCATATTTTCCAGGATCAATCAATCCAGCAATCTTAAAAACATCCATATCCATCAGTTTTTTAACCCTTTTTCTTACAGTTCCTTCCGAGACTTTTAGTTTGCTTGCAATATCACTATACGGTCTGCGTCCATCATCCTGTAATTCATTTATTATATCTCTATCGAGCGTATCAAGATATCTGTTATCTTTTCTCTTTTCTTGATCTTCTTTCATTTTTTTACCTTCTAATAAGAGGTTTTTAGGCTCAATATTTTCATATATTCATCACCTCGAAACTTCCTTTTTAAATTTTTTTTAAAGAAAAAATACTTAATCAGTAAAATATAAGGTAGATTTTTTCTTGTCAAGTATTTTTATTCGTAATTTTTTACGATATTCGTAATTTTTATTGTATAGAAATTTGCTTGTTTAAAGTTGAGCGGATTGTTTTAGTGGGGTGAGAAACTGTAGATCAATTTTATAAATCGATTAGCAAAGATGATTGTCAATAAAGAAAAAAGGCCATAAAAGGGGGAATATCCCTTGATATAAAGGGAAACCGGTAAAAGGTATATAACATTTATTATAGTGAATATTGTACAATACTTAATGGGATTCTTTATATTTTTTTAATACAGCCAAAACATAATCAATATCATTCTCAGTTTGGTCAGCGGCTATTTGAAACCGTATCTCCTCATCACCTTTGGGGACAACTGGATAATTGAGGCCAGTTGCTAAGATACCATTGTTAAATAGATACGTGACCAGCTCTGTGGTTTTTTGCGTGTCCCTGATCATCAAGGGAACAACTGGATGTTCACTTGAGAGTATCTCAAACCCTAATTGTTGCAAGCCGTCTTCAAACTGCTTTGTCAGGCTGCGCATATGTTGTAAAAGTTTCAATCCTTTCTCACTATCAAGAATCTCCAGGGCTTTCATTGAAGCCGCTGCTTCAGATGGGGTGATAGGATTGGAATAGATATAGAATGGTGCTGTTTCACGCAGATAATTGATGGTTATAGAACTTGCAACGACATATCCTCCATTGACTCCCAATGCCTTTCCTAATGTTGACACCAGTATATCAGCTTTCTCATTCGTATATTCTTCAACTCCTCTTCCTGTTTTACCGAATGAACCAACACCATGCGAATCATCTACAACAATGATAACGCCTTCTTCATATTTTGAATTATACTTTTTGCAGATATCAACAATGCTGCCCAACGGTGCATAGTCACCTCTCATGCTGAAGATACCATCAGTGAGCACAATAGCTCTTTTGCCCTTGCCAACATTCTCCTTCAACGTGGCCTCCAGCTCAATCATGTTGAGATGTTTGTATACTGATTTGCCTGCTGGGCGGGATAGCCTGATAGCATTGATGATACAGTTGTGATTTAGTTCATCACTTATAACGATGGTATCATTAGATATGAGTGGGGTTACAATACCCATAACGGTTGAATAGGCAGAACTGAAGATCATTGCTGCCTCTCTGCCGTGGAACTTTGCTAGCCTTTTTTCTAATTCCGCATGCGGCTGATAGGTACCACTAATAAAACGGACTGCTCCAGGTCCAGCACCGAATTTTCGGGCGCCTTCCTCTTCAGCCTCGATCACCTCCTGGTTTAAGGATAAACCCAGATAGGAGTTGCCATTCATCTTCAAAAACTCTTTTTCTCCCTGCCCCTCAATATAGTAGCGCGGACCCTTACCAGGTTCGGCAGGTTTTATGCCTGTGATCAACGTTTCTTTGCCTTTAAAAGTGCCTTTTGTCTTAAGATCATTCAGGCTTTCGTTCAAGACCCTTTCTAACGCTTTCATAGACATGCTGTTCCTCCAACCGTAACTTTCTGATAGATTATATTTTTTACCCGTTCACAGGTTTCCCGATGAAATCGGGGTTAAAAGGTTCAGTTGGTCTTTAACTCAGTCTCTTTGCCTATATTCCGCGAACACGGCGCCATATCAGACGACATAGACCTAATACCAGGAAATTTATCACACGCATTTTCGCGTTTTCTCGCAATAGACTTTATCGTCGCTGTCACACTGTATTCACATCACCTGAAGTTAATAACAATCTCCAAACTTGCACACAGACAACCTGTAATCCCGATTTCATCGGGAAACCTTTTTCAACCGTGAACTGTTACTATTTTATATGGCGATGATTGATTGTTTAATATGGTAACATTTATTCTTCTTCCTCTTCTATTAAACAAGGCCTCGCCATACCTTTCTTTGCATTAATCTTCCTTATTGGGGTAAAAGTTTTTCTTTTCTCTAATTCTTCCATGACTGTAGGGTCTTTTATGGCTTTATCAGCCTCCACCATTGCCTCTATGTATTCATCTATGCTCTCTTTTGTTTCTGTTTCTGTAGGCTCTATCATGTAAAAGTTGGGTTCTGGGAAATGAATGGTTGCCTGTAACTTTTTGAAATATTCTGACAGCAGATGCCCGAGAGTATCTATATTCTCATGCTTCATTACACACTCATGCATGCAATGTTGGTTGCCATAAGGAAATTTGAAACCCCTTTTCTTCAGTTTTTCCTGCATGTAGTTTGCGTGAACAACAGCTGTTTCGCTGACTTTTCTCAGGCCTTCAGGCCCTAACATTAGTATGTATGCGAATGCCCTTGTTAAAACAGAATAGTTACCGTAAAAGGCTTTAACCTTTCCTATAGTGTGTTTGAGGGAATAGTTAAGGATGTATTTTTCCCCTTGCTTTTCTACTGTTGGTATTGGCAGAAAATCTTTCAATTTTTCTACAACCCCTGTTGGTCCTGCTCCCGGACCGCCCATTGCATGCGGGGTTCCAAATGTTTTATGAAGGTTTATATGAACAATGTCAAAGCCCAGATCACCAGGCCTATATTTTCCCATTATGGCATTAAGGTTTGCACCATCATAATACAAAAGGCCGCCCTTTCTATGGATGATTTCAGCAATTTTGTCTATATTAGGGTCAAATAAACCATATGTGTTTGGGTTTGTGAGCATGAATATTGCCACATTCTCAGTCATTCTTTTTTCCAAATCTTCTAAATCAACCCATCCTTGTCTGTTAGAATTGACTTGTTCATATTCAAACCCAAGGTTTGTTACGCTTGCAGGGTTTGTACCATGCGATGAATCAGGCGCTAATATCTTTGTCCTATTTTCTTTGTTGTGTGTAAAATATGCCCCTCCTATCATGATACCTGTGCTTTCTCCATGGGCTCCTGCTGAAGGCTGTAGGGTAAACTGAGCCATCCCTGCAACTTCACGTAGATATAAATCCAAGAAATACATAACCTCTAAGGCACCTTGTATGGTTGACTCATCCTGGTAAGGGTGCATATCGAGAAAGCCAGGCAGAGATGCAAGTGCTTCCATTAGAGGTGGGTTGTACTTCATAGTACATGAACCCAAGGGATCCATTTCCGAGTATGGGCAGAAATTTAAATCTGCAAGGTTTTGATAATGGCCGGCTATTTGTCTTTCACTCACCTGTGGAAGGCCAGGGTTTTCCCTCTTGTATTCACCCAGTAGATCTTTTTTCTTTATAGTGCTTTTTGGTAGGGAGTATGCAACCCTTCCATCCTGGCTTTCTTTGAAGATCAATTGAACATTTTCCTTTTCCATTATTTTAACCCCTTCTCGTTGAGGGATGTAAGTATATCTGCAAGCTCATCAATATCATTTTGGTTTGTTTTCTCTGTTATGCAAAAGAGGATCTTGTTTTTATATTCAGGATAAAATCGTCCCAGGTCCAAACCACCTACTATGGAGTGTTCTAATAATTTCTTATTTAATAGGCATACATCATGAGGGCAATTGACCACAAACTCATTGAAGAACGTGTTTCCGGTGAATGTTGCCGCATACCCATTTATTTTACGTATTGTTTCATACGCGTAATGTGCCATTTGCATATTATATAAGTCTGCAAGCTCCTCTAATCCTTTATTTCCATACCATGATAGGTAGATAGATGCTGCCAATGCGTTTAAGGCATGATTTGAGCAAATGTTTGATGTTGCCCTATTTCTACTGATATGTTGCTCTCTTGCTGCACCCCATAGCATGTACGCAGTTTTCCCATCAGCATCCTCTGTTTTTGTGACTACCCTTCCAGGAAGTTTTGATTTGTGCTTGCTATAACAGTTAATAAATCCTAAGTGTGGCCCTCCGAAACTCATATGGCTCCCAAAGCTTTGCGCCTCCCCAGCAACTATGTCTGCATCGAAGTCAGTGGGTTTTATCAACGCCAGTGATAGGGCTTCTACCACAAGGCTTATAAAGAGAGATGCGTGCTTGTGAGCCATTCGTGCAACCTGATTCAAGTCTTCAATTATTCCAAAAAAGTTGGGGCTCTGTATTATAACTGCTGCAGTCTGCTCGCTTATGTTTTGTTCCAATTCTTTTAGGTTTGTCTTTCCATTACTAACACCAACCTCTATTACCTTCCAATCCCCATATCTGAAGTAGGTGTTGAAAACTTGTCTGTATTCTGGGTGTATGCTCTTTGAAATGATTATCTCATTTCTCCCTGTGAGCCTTGAGGCCATTTTTGCAGCCTCTACCATTGCTGTTGCTCCATCATAAAGGGAGGCGTTTGAAACTTCCAGGCCTGTGAGTCTGCACATCATTGTTTGATATTCAAACATAACCTGCAACGTTCCTTGATTTGTTTCTGGCTTGTAAGGCGTATAGGGTGTATAAAATTTTGGCAGTTTTAAAAATAGATCTACAATGCTCGGGATGTAATGATTGTAACATCCTGCGCCCAGGAAATATTTGTAGTTACTTTTATTTTTGGCGCTTATCTCATGCATGTACCCGCTCAACTCGATTTCTGAAAGAGGAAGGTCAATTTTTAGAGGGGATGGTAATAGTAGGTCCCTGTTTAACCGCAATTTTTGAGGTATTGCTTTGTAAAGATCATCGATTTTGTTAACACCTATTTCCAAGAGCATTTCCGAGAGATCGTTTTTTGTTGTTGAAATGTATGAATTACTGTCTTTCATGTTATTATTTCACCCTCCTCAGCATAAAATCTACCGCTGTTGTTAAAGGATCTGGTATGCTTGTAATATCAGGGCAGTAAGCGAGTTCTCCCTTAATCATATCTTTTAAGTTGCGTTTTGTAGATAGATAGGAAGAGATAATATCTATTCTGTTTTTTGTTGCAATTTTTTCTCCGAATACCTGACCTCCCAATAGTTTTCCTTTTTTATCTGCAATGAGTTTTACGATCAAATCCATATGCCCCGGGTACCAATCTGGTTTATTGTAACCTTTTATTTTTTGTGCGACGAGTTCATGGCCTTCTTCTTTTGCTTGTTCTGATGTGATTCCCGTAGAACCTACGGCGTAATCGCCAAATACTGAGATAAAGGTGTTCAGTGTTCCGCTATAGATTGCTCTTCCTCCTGCAGCGTTTATTCCTGCAACTCTTCCTTGTTTTATTGCTGGTACTGCTAACGCTGACCCGCATCTCTTTTTTGTCATAGCATTATAGGTTTCAACGCAATCGCCTGCAGCATAAATCCCTTTCATATTTGTCATCATTCTATTATTGGTTATGATACCGTTTTTGTTGTAAAAAATACCGAAACCTCTTATCCATGCTATGTTAGGAATAATCCCGCAGGCTAAAAGGATATTATCTGTTTTATGTGTTTTTTCATCTATGATTATGCCTTCTACCTTATCTTTCCCTATTGCCTCTTTCACCCTGGAATTTGTCAGCACGGCGATTCCGTTTCTTTCTAAGTATTCCTGAACGAGTCTTGCCATATCCTTGTCTAACGCATTCGGAAATACCTGGCCCATCATTTCTGCAATTATGACCTCTAAGCCTTGTTTTTTTATTGCTACAGCGAACTCTACTCCGATAGCACCAGCCCCAATTATTGATACCTTGCTGGCTTGGCTCTTAGTATTATACAATGTAGAGACCTCTTCTAAGCTATACAGGGTGTGAGCGTAGCGCCCTAAAAACTTTTCAATATTTTTTATTGGGGGGATTACCGGTTGTGCTCCTGTAGCAATAATGAGGGAGTCATACTGGAAGGCTTTTTGCCCTTCTTGGTTTTTTACTACTGCCTCTTTTTTGTATGGATCTATTTTTACCACTTCTGTGTTTAAATGCACCGTGGTTTTTGGTCCTCTCGCCGGGAAATCATGTGTGAGTGATTCAAAACCCAGTCTTCCCTCAAATGCAAAGGGCATTCCACAGCGTGAATACATTTCGTAGCCTCTTTTTTCTATAATGCTCACCTCTGCTCTTGGGTTTGTATGGTTCACAGCAGCAGCAGCCCCAGACGAAGCGGTACCCATGCCTATAATGATAATTTTTTTTTCTTTCATGTTCTCTTGTGGTGTATCTTTTTCAAGATTTCAGCAGCATGAAATGAGCTTCTGACATAAGGTCGAGATTCTACATGCAGGAAACCCAGTTCCTCTGCTTGGTTTCTGTATGCCTCAAAGGTGCGTGGGTGTATCCACTCAGAAACCTCTATATGTCTCTTTGAGGGTCTCGCATATTGACCTATCGTGAATATATCACAACCCACATCTCTTAGATCTTTCATCACGCCTAAAACTTCTTCCCATGTTTCTCCTAAGCCTACCATCATTCCGGATTTTGTATAAATCTCAGGATTTATTTGCTTCACTAAAGCTAAGAGGGATAGGGATTTTTCATAATTAGCCTGAGGCCTGACTGATGTATATAACCGTGGGATTGTTTCTACATTATGACTTATAACCTCAGGTGTTGCCTTAACTACCTTGTGTATTGAGTGAACAAAATCTGGCACTAACACTTCGAGGACAGTAGTAGGATTTTTTTCCTTGAATTTTTTTATTGTTTTAACGAAGTGCTCTGCTCCTCCATCTTCTAAGTCGTCTCGCGTTACAGAGGTTATTACTACATAATCAAGATGAAGCAGGGAGAGGGCCCGTGCTACCCTGTTAGGTTCATCACTATCAACATCCTCAGGCTGTTTTGTTTCAACATTGCAAAACCTACAATTTCTGGTGCAGGTTCGCCCCAAGATCATCACCGTGAGTGTTTTATTTTTATAACATTCTCCTCTATTAGGGCAAGCGGCTTCTTCACAGACAGTGTTAAGCTTATTTTCCCTAATGAGGCCTCTCATCTCAATCAAGTCATTTGGCCGTATTACCTTTCGGAACCATTCAGGTTTATTCATCAATCTCATAATTGAATGCTTTGACAAAGGCTTTTACATAGTTATCTTTTAATTCTTTGAAGTCTATCTGTGTTCCTAAAATCTGTTCCATATTTGTCAGTTTTATTTCTGGCATTCCGCAAGGGTTAATGTAATTGAAGTTTTCCATCTCATCTAACACATAAAGGGCAAATCCATGCATTGTTATTACTTTCGTTCTTTCCCGGGCTTGTATTTTTTTAAGGGTATAGCCAATTGCTGCAATCTTTTTATCTCCAACCCATAGTCCAGATAGCTTTTTATGTCCTTCTTCTGCCTTAATATTATATTTTTGTAAAAGGTCTATGAGGCTCTGGCATAGTTTGGATTTGTATTCTTGTAATTGTTTTCTGTGGATGTCTATTATCGGGTAGCAGATTAACTGGCCAGGCCCATGATATGTTACATCTCCTCCCCTGTCTGTTCTGTGTACTTGTATTCCTCGTTTCACTAAAAAATTGTCTGGTGCTAAGACGTTTCTATTTTTTGCAAAATAGCCTAAGGTTATTGTTGGTTTATGTCTTAATAAAATAAGGGTATCATATGCATCATTATTTTTTATATTGTACAGCGCTGATTTTTGTAGCATCAGCCCGTTGGAGTACTCAATTTCTCCTTCTAAATTGAGAATGTTACACTTCATTTTACCCTATGTTGATTTTTTCTTTATAGTCTTCTGGATTGATGAGACTTTTTAATTGGTCCTCATCATCTGTTTCAATCTCTATAAGCCATGCTTCATATGGTTTTTTGTTGATATTGAAAAGATCTCCTCCGTAAATGTTGGTTTTTGCTGTCTCTCCAGTGTCAAAAACATCTCCTAAACCATCTTCGTTTACTGCTACGACTTTTCCACTAATCGGTGAAATCAATTCAGATGCACCTTTTTCGGATTCTATTTGGCCCCATGCTCGGAATTGTTCTAAATTTTCTCCTATTTTGGGTAATTCGACGGCATAGATATCTTTTAAGTTATCCTGGGCATAGTCAGTAATACCTACTTGGAATTTGTTTTCCCCGACCTTCTTAACCCATTCATGTGTCTCTGTGTAGACCCTATCATCCAGCACTAAATACTCTTTCGACATTACTACCTCCTTTCACCTTGTCATTTTAAATAGAAATTCCTTGTTGTTTTGAACATTATATTTTTAATAAATTGGTAACGTTCAAGTGTTGAGGCATTGATGGTTAATAGGGTAATGACTGTTTCTGAAAGGCGATATCTCAAAATAATTCCACTGTGTTCTATAGTGGTCAAATGTTTGGGGTTTGCTCCACAAGGCCCCCTGAAAATCTGCACATGGCCTGTTAAAGCTCAAACATTTGACCACCTTCATCTGATTATTATAGATATCGCCTTGAAGAAATTGCCATTACCATAGATAGTATTGAACTTTTTTCATATCGCCTAACAAACAATGAGGCCTCAACATTTGAACGTTACTAATAAATTATTTACAAACAAAAGGTTATTACAATAAAAAATTTAGTTGGCGAAACCTGTTATCCTAATAAAGCGAATTTTTTGCAAGTTTTGTAAGCAGAGATTCTGACTTCTCCTCTGGTATACAGTACGCCATCTCCGTAAAATTACCTCTAAACTGAGAAATATGTTTCCCTATGTCTTTTTTATCCTGAATTATTTCTTTCATATATTCTGCCAGTTTTTCAAAGTCTTTTTCTTTCATGCCAAATCTCGTCATTTCTTGAACACCCATTCGTAAAGCACTGCTAGAGCTAAATCCCTCATCATAGGGTATCGATTGGTAGTTTACAATGATATTATTTTTTTCCAATTTTTCAGCGATTTCAGCACCGTTTGCATACCCTACATTCAAAATTACCTGATGCGTTTCCGTATAACTAACATCAGGGTCCCCTTCAACATTAAATCCATTATCTCTCAGTGCCTTGGCAAACGCCTTTGCATTTGAGATTACCTGTTTTTGATACTCTTTACCGTACATATTCATTTCATAGGCGGCCATGAGCAGCCCTAACAAGGTTCCTAAGTGATGGTTACTTGTGCTTCCCGGAAATGCTTCCCTTTGTATTGTCTCCCACAATTCATAGTCCCTGGTTCCTTCCTCCATATTACCTGCCACCACTCCTCTCTGTGGCCCAAAGAATGTTTTGTGGGTAGATCCTGTGACTATATCTGCCCCTTCTTTAAAGGGCTCTTGGAAATACGGCCCAACAAGTCCCAGTACATGGGCCATATCGTACATCAAAACTGGTTTATCTTCCATGGTATCTATTTTCTTTCTTATTTCAGCTACCGGTTCTGGATGCAAAACCATGCTCTTACCTAAGATTATTAATTCTGGTTTATGTTCATCTATTAATTGTCCTGTTTCTACTAAATCTATCTTATAAGGATTGTCTTTTTGTATTGGGAAGTTAATTACAGCAGGTTTTTCTGTTACAGGATCTCTCATTACATAATGCCTTAATGCGCCCAGGGGCTGAGCGCTGAGATGTCCCCCTTTTCCTAAATGGTGGTTCATAACCTTCCTTAATCTTTTTAACTCTGTTTTCTTATCGAGCCTGTTCTTGTAATCTACTAAGGCACTGAAAACTGTCTTGTTCGCTTGCTGCCCACTAATAATTCTTGGTTCTACTTGCGAACAGCCTAAAAATTTCGTCATCTCCTCAATTAACAGGCCTTCTTTTTCTATTATAAATTCAGTTCCTTGATAGTAAGGTATTTCTGATTCTCCTAATGCCTCGATCTTCTTATGTTCCGCATACCTTCCTGAAGGGTCCATACAGGTAAGAAATCTCACAAGTTTTGAAGGGGTCTGCTCTGAAGGGATCAGATTGATGGTTTTTTTCTGCCGCCATGCATGGTTTTCTGCAGCCTCTTCTGCAAGCTTTTCCATCAGGAGAGGGAGTCCTTTACCTTCTTCTGCATGCTTTTCTTTTGTCTTGACTAATATAGTCCTCGAGTAAGGAGGTGCTACGCTGCTCAGGTGCCTTTCAACAACTACTCCTTCAAGGATTCTGCCCTTTGCATGTATCTGGACCTCTTGATTTTCTTCTGTTTCAGAATCGATATACGCGAGGCAAATAGACCTTTTCCCTTTTTCTTCAGTGATGTGTGACGCCACTCCTTCTCTATCAAACTTCCAGTATGAAACCATAGATCCACTTCTGACTTCCCCTATCAGCCTATTATTTATATACACTTCATCGCCTTGTCTTGCTGCGCCTATGCTAGAGATAGCTATTGGCATAATCCGTTTTGGCAAATACTGTTTTTGACATTGTTTCTTGTTTTCTAACTGTTTAAACTCCATAAACTGCTTCTTTAGAGCTTCTTTGCCAATAAATTCTCCTTTAAGACTTGAAAAGCTGACTGCATACTTTGCTATAGGGACTGCAAGGATGGGAATTTCTTTGCCTTCTTTATCTTCTCCAAATTCGTGGCCATATAAAGGCAGGCCGGCCTCAAGTCTTAAACTATCCCTTGCTCCTAAACCTGCTGGGATTATGTTATGCTCTTTCCCAACCCTAAGAATTCTTTCCCACAGAGCTATCGTTTTCTCTTGAGGAACAAATATCTCAAAACATAACGGCTCTCCTGTATAGCCGGTTCTTGAGATTATCACTTGTTCATTTTCAAATTCCGTTACACTCAAATTATTCCTTCCAACGTCTGGGAGTTTTGTTATGTCTTGTAAAATAACTTCTAACACCCTTTTTGCCTTTGGTCCCTGCAATGCTAACATGGAAATTTCTTCTGATTTATCTTCCAAGCGTGCTTCTGGGAATTTTTTTATCTGTTTTTGAAACCACCTCCAGTCTTTCTCTATATTAGAGGCGTTCACTACTAATATATAATCTTTCTGATTTATCTTATAGAGGTACGAATCATCTATTGCTCCGCCATTTTCATTAGGTATTACGGTATATTGTGATTGCCCTGCTTCAAGTGCAGCTGCATTATTTGTGAGAACATACTGTAAGAAATCTGTAGCCTGTTCTCCGGTTATAAAGAATCTGCCCATGTGGGAGACGTCAAACAAACCACCATGTTTTCTTGTTGCTAAGTGCTCTTGGATTATTCCTGTTTCGTATCGTATGGGCATCTCCCATCCGCTGAATTCCACCATGTCTCCGCCGTGTTCCTTATGCCACTCATGAAGGATTGTTTTTTTCATTACTACCTCCTAAGATTTTTATGATAATCACGTAAAGGTTTTCGGGATCCATATCATACTATCACACCTTTAGGTTGTTGTTGAAACTTACAGTGTTTCAACTACTCATTTCATTATACATTTTAATAAGTATCTCAATTTAGGGCTTTATTACACTAAAATCTATGATTTGCAATACCTTCTTTGAATAGTGATATGCTTTGGAAAGAAATGAAGCCTATTTTCTGCATTGGCCCACTATCAATAGACACTTAGACCACCTGTATGTGGGTTAGCAGTGGGTCGTTTAGTCTTCGATGAAAATTTTGAACTTACCCAGGCCTTCCTTGATCTCAGACGTGTTGATGCCCGAGTAGGCCAGGCGGATGTAAAAATTTTCCTCGCCCTCCAGGGCTCTGCCGAAGTGAAGACGCGTGCACACCGACACGCCGGTTTCG
>DATKWM010000148.1:0-5842 GCA_035529575.1 Desulfatiglandales bacterium | reverse complement strand
GTTAATAAGACCGGAGTGGTAACCAGATACATTCACAACATGAAAGAAGGAGATATAATTGGGGTGAGAGGTCCATTAGGTAACTGGTATCCCTGGGAGAAGATGGAGGGGAAAAATGTGGTAGTAATTGGTGGAGGGTTTGCATTTACTACCCTGAGATCGAGTATTGTCTACATGCTACATCCAGAAAATAGAAATAGATTTAAGGATATTACGGTTGTATATGGAGCACGATCTCCGGGTCTGCTTCTCTACAGGGAAGAACTTGCTGAATGGGAAAAAAGAGATGACATAAACGTCCATATCACTGTTGATGCCACCGATGATCCAAACTGGCAGTACAATGTAGGTTTTGTTCCTACTATTACGGAACAAAAGATCACAACGAGTGAAGATTCATATGCCTTAGTCTGCGGCCCTCCTATTATGATCAAATTTACTCAGCCAGTACTTGAAAAGGTGGGATTCACACCTGAGCAGATAATCATGTCTTTAGAGATGAGAATGAAATGTGGAATAGGGATTTGTGGTAGGTGTAATATTGGTGATAAATATGTTTGTAAGGATGGTCCTGTATTTTCCTTAGCCCAGCTCAATGAGTTACCAAAGGAATATTGATACTTAGAATTCTATCTTTGGCATCTCCTTTCCATTACAGATCTAAACCTTTAAGTTCTTCTAAGAGTGCTTTCTGGTTTTTGTTTAATTTTTTTGGGACTGCGACATGTATCTTTACATATTCATCCCCTCTGCCACCCCCATTCATCCTGGGCATGCCGTACCCCCTTAATCTCATCTTTGAGCCGCTTTGAGTCCCTGCTGGTATCTTAAGACTAAGTCTTTTCCCGTCAATGGTTGGCACCTCAATCTTTGTCCCCAACGCAGCTTCCGAGAATTTTATTTCTCTATTCATATAGAGATCGTTGCCTTCTCTCTGAAAGACAGGGTGATCTAAAATCTTTATCTTAATATAAAAATCTCCTGGAGGTCCTCCTTCTGGCCCTGGTTGGCCCTTGCCAGCAAGCCGTAATTTTTTACCATCTGCTATCCCGGCGGGTATCTTAACCTTTATTTGTTGGTTAATTCCGCCTAAATTATACGAGATAGTCTTTTGTTCAGTCTTTATAATGTCTTGCAGGTGTATGGGGAGTTCATAGATTACATCCTGGCCTTTAAAATGGCCAGTGCGGCCTCCAAAGTTAGTAAAAACAGAGCTATAGGGATCGGATTGTGCCCCGGATCCAGGTCTTCTGCTTGCTCCAGAGAAGATATGGTTGAAAATACCTGAACCTCCACCCCTTTTCCAGCCGCCGACATTTCCAAAGCCAAATTCCTTAAATATATTGCTAAAATCAAAGCTACTGAAGATATCATCTTGGCTATATCTTTGCTGAAAACCCGCAGCACCAAACATATCATACTGTTTCTTTTTTTCTGTATCACTTAAGACCGCATAGGCTTCACTTATCTCTTTAAATTTCTCTTCGGCTGCCTTATTGCTGTTGTTCCTGTCAGGGTGGTATTTCATAGCCAGCTTCCTGTAGGCCTTTTTAATTTCCTCAGGGCTGGCAGATTTATCAACTCCGAGTATTTTATAGTAATCTTTATTGGACATTTTATATTCTTGCTACATCTTTCTAAATGGGGTTACTTTTTAAATATAAGCAGGGTTTACAGTAAAGTCAAGAAGGTGCATCTCCCCTTTTTGATGTGGTTTTGGCCATTATCCCTCCCCTTGAGGACCAATTGATTGTCACTATAAGCCAATCAGGCTCACATGCGCTAAATAAGAGATTAGCAATTTCTTCAGTAATATATTCCTGCCAGTTTCTTTTGTTTCTCCACATCATTAGATAATCCCTGACGGATTTGCTTTCAAGGATTTTCTCTTTTGGTTTGTATTGTATGATGATAACACCTTGGTCATGTCTTTCCGAAACTGGGCAAAGGGATTGAAATTCCGGGTATTCCCATTCAATCAATGGTGAATGATTACGTGCAGGAAAGGTAATTAATGTAACTCCTTCAGGCGTCTCAACTTTTGCCTCCGATGAGGTTGAATAGTCGGTCATTCTAAACTTTTCCTCCATCCTAAAAGATAATAATTAAAGGTGAGGTTCCTGAATACTTTGAAAAATTGATTGGGAAATGTCAATATCAAAAGTGCCTAAAGCCTGCCTTGGCGCGACAAGCTTAAATAAAGACTGTTAAGTCTATAATGCGATAGGTGCTTTTATCAGCCTATTAAGATTATAGGCCAGCCTGCCCTGGTGCGATGTGCTTAAATCAGACTGTTAAGTCTATAAGGCGCTAGGTGCTCGAATCAGCCTATCAAGACTATAAGTCAGGTCTGGGCCAGGGGTCTGGGCCAGGGTTAAAATTCCATAACAGGTAATGTGGCTTAACTATAAAAAACAGGTTTTATGATCTGAATATGTATTCCTATATATAATTTTAGCTCACTTTAGTCACTTATTTTTATTTGATTTTAATTAAAATGCGTACGATACTGAATAATAGGAACTTGAAACCCTGGGCCAGGGTTTCAAGTTTAAAAATACAATCTGTTTCATTATGACTTATTCGGGTTAGAGATAGATAAATTGATTTATTACCAAAGGCATGTAATACATCTTGTCTTATTTTTTCTTTCACTTGTTTTAATACACTGCGACTCCAGAGGGGATGAAAGGAAAAACAAAGACAGTGTTTCCCTAATTAGGATAGATACATCAGCCATTCGCCCTGATGATGGGGATACTTTTTTTTACAAAGATCTTACAATACGAGTTTTAGGTATAGATGCACCTGAGATTATCCATAAAGAACACGGCATATTTGAGGATCAGCCTTACGGTCGAAAGGCAGCAGCAATGACAATAGATATTTTAAGAAAGGCCAAAATTGTTGAATATGTTCCTTTTCAAAATGATAAGTATGGTCGCCTTCTGGCACATGTGTTTGTAAATGGGCAACTTTTGGCTGTCCATTTGATTAAAGCTGGCTTAGCATATGAAACCGTATCTTATTATGGAGATAATGGGTTTCCAGGGATTGCGGAAATGATTGTAAAGGCCGCTCATGAATCCCCACGTCCACCATTTGAGAGGCCATACAAATGGCGTCGGAGGCATCAGAAAAGAAAATGGAAGTAATAACCACCCACATGAATGCTGACTTTGATGCCTTGGCATCTATGCTGGCTGCCAAAAAGCTTTATCCTGAGGCAAAAATGGTATTTCCCGGTGCCCAGGAAAAAAACTTGAGGAATTTCTTTCTGCATACAAGTTCGTATCTTTTTGATTTTTTACGCATAAAAGATGTTGATTTTAATAAAATCAGAAAACTTATCCTGGTTGACACACGTCAAAAAAAACGGATCGGCGAATTTAAAAAACTCTTAGACAGGAATGATTTGGAGATACATATCTATGATCATCATCCCCCATCTGATGATGATATCAAGGGTGATTTTGAACTTACCCGAGAACTTGGGGCAGGCACATCCATTTTGACAGCAATAATAAGAGAAAAAGGCATCAAAATTTCTCCTGATGAAGCAACCTTGATGTCGCTTGGTATCTATGAAGATACTGGCTCTTTTACCTATTCTTCTACAAAACCAGAGGATCATGAGTCTGCTGCCTGGTTATTAGAGCAAGGGGCATCTCTTAATACGATCTCTGATATGTTAACGAGAGAGTTAACCGCCGAACAGGTGTGGCTTTTAAATGATTTGATGGCCTCTGCTACTAAGAACATAATCAATGGTGTAGAGGTGGTTATAGCCAAGACCAAAAGCGATAGGTATATAGGTGATTTTGCCGTTCTTGTTCAAAAATTTATGGAAATGGAAAACCTTAACGTTATATTTGCACTTGCCCAGATGGAAAACAGGGTCTATCTGGTAGCCAGGAGCAGACTTCCGGACGTCAATGTTGCAGAGATTGCTTTTGAATTTGATGGTGGCGGACACCCTCAGGCCGCATCAGCTACCATCATTGGCAAAACACTTATTCAGGTTGAGGAAGACCTTAACACCTTACTTGTAAGCCGGATAAACTTTGAGAGATTGGCTAAGGATATAATGACCTCTCCTGCAATCCATATATTACCTGAGGCTACCCTCAAAGAGGCAGGTGATATATTAACCAGTTACAATATTAATGTGTTGATGGTGATTGATGAAAATATAAAACTTAAAGGATATATATCTAGACCGATGGTAGATAGAGCCGTTTTTTTGGGCCTGGAGGAAAGGCCTGTAAAAGAGTATATGAATGTGGAATTTTTCCATGTAAGACCTGAAACTACTTTGAATGAAATACAGGATTTGATTATTAATAACAAGGTCAGAATCCTCCCAGTATTAGAGGACAGCAAGCTGCTCGGAGTTATTACAAGAACAGATTTTTTAACTATCTTGATAGAAAAATTCCCTACACCCCAGTTTTTTTATGATTCAGAGGAAATTCCAAGGTTTGTTCGGGAAAAAAATATCGGGAACTTACTTAAAGAAAGGTTACCCAATAAAATAATAAAGTTACTAAAGCATCTTGGAGAGACAGCAGATAAGCTAGATTTTAATGCCTTTCTTGTGGGCGGTCTTGTAAGAGATGTTGTCTTAAAGAGGAAAAATTTTGATGTGGATATCGTTATAGAGGGAGATGGTATCCAGTTCGCTAAAACCTTTGCCGATCATTTTGGTGCCAAGGTGAGGAGTTATCCCAAATTCGGGACCGCCGTTCTGGTTATGCCAGATGGTTTTAAAATTGATGTTGCCACCGCGAGGATAGAGCATTACGAATCACCAGCTGCACTGCCTGTAGTTAAGTTAAGTTCTTTAAAGAGGGATCTTTTCAGGAGAGACTTTACCATCAATACCCTGGCCGTTCATCTTAATAAGGGCCATTATGGTACCCTTATAGATCATTTTGGTGCCATGAGGGATATTAAAGAACGTGTTTTAAGGGTGCTTCATAACCTCAGCTTTATTGAAGACCCTACAAGAATTTTTAGGGCAATTAGATTTGAGCAGCGGTTTGGATTTAAAATAGGAAAACTTACGGAAAGCCTGATTCAAAACGCTGTCAATATAAATTGCCTTGAGAATCTCTCTAACCAAAGACTCTTTATAGAACTGAAACTAATTTTAAAGGAGGAGGATCCCATAGGGGCAATAGAAAAGATGGATGGATATGATCTTCTGAAATTTATCTCACCCGGGCTTAAGCTTACCGAGGAGGTAAAAAATGTCCTCAAAGAAATAAAGGGAATTTTAGTATGGTTTAATCTCCTTTACCTGGATGTTATATATAAACCATGGAAGGTATACTTCCTTGGTTTAACCTCTTCTTTAAGCGATGATGCCTTGGATAATTTAGCCGCGAGGATGCAGGCTCAGGATAAAGAAATTTTAAGTATGCTCTCCGATCGCCAGGAGATAAGACAGGCCTTAAAGGAACTTTCTCAGCTAAAGGATAAGAAACATTATTCTTTATATCGAATTCTCTCACCTCTTTCTCCCGAGATCTTACTTTATGGCATGGCCAAAACTAAAAGCGAGAGGATAAAGAGATCCATATCCATCTTTTTTACCAAGCTTAAAGGAACAAAGATCTTTATAAAGGGCAAAGACCTTATCGATATGGGTTATAAACCTGGTTTGCTTTTCAAGGAGATATTTGAAAGTATTCTGGAGGCCAAGTTGGAGGGTAATATAAGCACGAGGGAAGATGAGATTAAATTTTTAAAAGATAGATTTGGGAGTTTACATCACAGTTAGTATCTATTAAAGACTATGTATTTATTGGGATTGATCTATTCTGAAATCTGAAAATGA
>DATKWM010000147.1:0-2650 GCA_035529575.1 Desulfatiglandales bacterium | reverse complement strand
AGAAGAATACTGTTCGTTACTCATGTCCAACCTGGGTCTATAATATCAAAACATGTCCGAAAATAATAAAAATATGGACATGTGTTCTTAACAAATCGATGAATCGACAGATTATCAACACGTTTTTGTAATATGTCGCTGTCGTCGACACGTTATTCTGAAAGCAGTTCATAGAGCTTAGTATTAAGATAGAGATTTTCCTTCCCTGTTTTTTGCATTCTGAGAAGGCCTATCTCCTCTAAATACTTTAGGTATTCTGCAGCCGCCTGCTTTCCTTCCATTCATTAATTTCACGCTCAATGAATCGTCTCATGCTATTGTATCCAACAAGAGTGATAGTTTTAATTTACAAGGTAAGAAGAAGGGAAATAATTTAAAAATACAAGGTTATTTTGCATATGATATTTTCGGTGGACACTAACTATAGCGTTCCAAGAGCTTTTTTCGGTCTTCATCTGGCAGAGATTTAATATATGCCTTCCAGCCCGGACACCAACCGATATGCCACTTCCATATTCGACCCAAAATCGATTGGGGGTTTCTATCGTATCGAGCCCTAAAACTGCATTTTTCACAACGTTTCATATCTGACCTTATCCACTGTTTGTGCAATTTTACATTGAGTCTTACATCCCGTTTGATTTTCAGTAACATTAACGGGAACTTATTCTCTTGCTCACTTTCTGCCAGGATTGGGTTATAAGAAAACTCTCATTCATATTTTCAACCATTCTTTCAAACTTATTTATCGGGAGCGAAAAGGTGAGTGTATCCTTGGGAACGTATGGTCGAGCTGAGACATCAAACATCCCAAGAACACCTCGTGGGCGTTCAGAGTCCTTTTCGAGATAAGGATAGTATACAATGGAAGCGCAGCCAGCACAGAATGGGGCAATAACTCCGTTCGGCTCAATCTCATCAAAGTTTGTGAGCGTAAAAAGGCCGGATAATACATCAGCCTGCCCAAAGAAGATAACAACCTCAGGATTATCGGACTTCTCAAGCCTGTCCCATCTTTTGAAAACAATATACCCGGCAGGAGCCTTAAACTCCGGCATCCGTTTCATGATTTCTTTGACCATTTCGGGCGACTTTTTATAACGTTCGCCTTCTACTTTGCCAGGGATACCGCAGGAGAGAAAGTATTCGAAGTCTGGCATAATTTCTTCGCCAAATCCGAGGTATCTCTTGCCACCGCCACAACCCATTGAATTTACATCAAAACAAAGAGGAACTCCCTTTCGCACCCTGGATAGTACACCAATGACGCACTGATGTCCTGATGGCGGACTAACCAATTCGGCGAAACCTTCTTGATCAGCATAATAAAACGCAATCGGAAGCTCCGATCCGTCAAAATATGTTTTCCATAGTTCATTGAATTTTTCCTTTAGTTCTCTATCCATGAGAGTTCCTCCTTCAGTTGTTTAAAATAGTTTACGTTTTTGAAATTCGGTGTACTATGCGCCTGTTCCTAGATGGAGCTCATGGGTAACATTTTCCGGTTATAAAAGCAGTAGGAAAAAATCCGTAAGATAGTGTGGTCACGGTTTCGCACTGAATCTCCGACAGTACGTGCCAAAAATCCATAGCCGGTATCAACTTAATTCTATTGAAATATTTTACAGGTAATCATAACATTATTATATTTAGAGACCCAGGTAAATTTTTTTCATTAATTCGGTCCGGTACATTACAAAAATGGTGCAAGAGAACATAGCCAATTCAATTGTTAGAATTGCCGAAGGTTACATACCATGGTGACGGTTAGAGAAATCATGGCGAAAAGCGTTCTTAATAGATCGAAAATTTTCGACTACTGCCTCAATCCCTACACCGGTTGTGAGATCAATTGCAGATATTGCTATGCCCGTTTATTTATGAGACGATATTCCGGACATACAGAGGCATGGGGAGAATTTGTCGACCCTAAAATCAATGCCCCGGATGTTTTAAAAAAGCAATTGGATAAGGCCAAAAAGGGGACTGTTTGGATTTCCTCTGTCTGTGATCCTTATCAGCCACTGGAAACGGGGTATGAATTGACAAGACGTTGTTTAAAAGAGCTGGTAAAAAAGCAGTATCCTGTCAATATCCAGACAAAATCAAACCTTATTCTCCGGGATCTGGATCTCTTTCAGGAATTTGAGGAAATTGAGGTAGGGTTTACCATAACTACAGATGATGAGCAGGTGGCAAAACTGTTTGAGCCCAGGGCAACCCCCGTGAAAGAGAGGTTAAGCGCGTTGGAGAGAATTCATTCCTTGGGGATACAAACGTTTGCCTTTGTCGGACCACTTCTGCCAGGCAACCCTGAAAAGCTTATCGAGGACCTCGATGGAAAGGTTGATAAAGTTCTTATCGATAGAATGAACTATGTATCCTCAATAAAAGGATTTTATAGACAGGTTGGTTTACAGGAGGAAGCGACAGATAGGTTCTTCTATGAATACAAGGAAAGGCTTTTAAGCGAAATAAAGAAAAGAAAAATGAGATGCGAAGTTCTGTTCTAGACTTTCCTTAAGGACAATCTTGAATTTTGTGACTACCTGGTTCTTAGGTTTCAATCGAACTTGTACGTGGAGGAGTCTCCTTCTAGAGCAGCCCAAAGTGATGTTCATTTAAACCCGTTTCAAAGTGAATTTTTAGG
>DATKWM010000146.1:0-7433 GCA_035529575.1 Desulfatiglandales bacterium | reverse complement strand
TGTTTCCAAACTTCAGGATGCCACCTTTGACATGTTGACAAATAGCTCTTTCCCTCAGAACGAAACGGGCTTGCCATTAAAGGCAGGCCTTTATTGATTAGGTATACTATAATCTGTTTTTGGATAAAAATCAAGGTATTTAAAAAAATAAAGCTTTCGTACCAAATACTTGAAAATAAGGAAACTTCATCTTACATCTGCTAATCACAATATCAGCTTTTGGGATGTGAGGTCAAATCAGGAGCTGGTTTTAGCCCATTTTGACAGCCGTTACTGAGCCGGATCAAGGTTCTTCCTATCGAAATCTTGGCTCATCCTCAATATAAAGAGGTGACGGTAAATCATATACATACATCGTTGTGTCATCAACCGCTTTGATGACCGCATGATCCCAGGCAAAAAACAGATATCCATAGAATTGATCATCTGGTCCCAATATCCTCCAGAGTCTTGGATCAAACTCAATATAGGTTCCAATCCAACCGATGAGCTCTAACAATGTTTCCTTATCTTCTACTTTGATCCATTTATCGCCTATCAGGGTTTTGTCGTCATTTTTCGGATCAAACATGATAGCCGCTGCCGTTTCAACAGATAGTCCAGCATAATAAATGGTGTAATCCTGCCAATTCTTTTCTAATTCTTGAAGGCTGACCTTCTCCTCGTGCCTGGATAGTACCCTGATTTTCCCATAGCTTTTGAGCCATGAACACCCATAGATGAGAAACAACGCGATAAGGCCGAAAATTGTCAGATATATATATTTTTTCATGTTTGTGTTATTTTGCCTTATTCTATTCAATGAGTGAAAATTATCCTGCCTACCTACAATGCAAAAGCCCTAAAAAGGTACAATAATTTCTTTTGAACTTTCATATTGTTACTTCAAGAGATCTCTTTATTATTTCAGAAAAAAGATGGATACGGGATTCAGATCAAAAGCAAGTGAGCATGGGCACAATAGGTGTGCAGGCATTATTGTCAGATATAATAGGAGAAAGATTACATGGCTAAGTCGAATATCCGTGTATTGTTACCATAATTCAATTCTTGATTATTTTCAAGAAGAAATGATAAGTTACAATTGATCAACACAAAAAAAGGGGGAGATGATGTCTGAAGGAAAGACAACTTCAAGCCTTAGACTCATACAGGAAGCAGATATAAAATATAAAATGGTGCTCATCAGGGTTGACCATAATACAGTCAAAAAAGGGAAAATAAAAGACGCTTCAAGAATTGATGCAAGCCTCGGCACCCTCTTCAATATTGTTTCAAGGGGTGGAAAACCAATCTTGACGACCCATATTGGAAGGCCGAGGGATAAAAAAACCGGAAAGATAGACTGCTTGCCTGATAGATCAGTAAGTCCGATTGTTGCCTATTTAGAAAAAAAATTACGGATAAAGATCGAGGTTCCAGACTTTAGTATCCACCCTGAAATTGGGATAACCAATATTGATAGATCTATTTTGGCATCTATTCTAAGGTTAAGAGAGGGTGAAACAGGAGCTGTTTTATCTTCCGAATATCAGATGGTTTCAAGGCGAACAGGCAGACGGACCAGAACGCGCCAGGCTTGCCAGGCAGTTAGCCAGCCTGGCAGGTATCTATGTAAATGATGCCTTTGGCTCATGGAGACCTCATGTGTCTACCTTTGATATTACAAAATATCTTCCTTCTTATGCGGGTTTTTTACTCCAGGAGGAGATCAAAAACCTTGAAAAGGTTCTTAAACCCACTCGACCTTTTTTAGCGATAGTGGCTGGGACTAAATACGACACAAAGATAGATCCTGTTAAAAAATTATACAAAAGGGTAGATCATTTGATTTTAGGCGGAGTCATGCATAACACCTTTCTTTGTGCGAAATATGGTGTAAAAATAGCTGGTGTTCCAAAAGAAAATATTGATCTTGCTCAAGAGCTTGTCCAGTTAGATAAACAAGAAGGTAAAATAGTAGAGCTTCCGCTGCTTGTGGAATCCGAAAATCTTGGAGAAAGGAAAGAAGGAAAAACCAAAACCATAGCTGTTAAAGATTTCAAGAAAGGGGAGAGATATAATTACATCCTCGATGCTGATCCAGACTCATTTCATGACAGCCCTATCTTAGATGTAATTCACTCGGCCAAGACCATTCTTGTTAATGCAGTAACGGGTCTTATTCCGCACTTTCGGGAGGGATCACAGGCCCTTATGAGGCGGTAGATGGGAACAGCCAGGCCCTGAAACTATACGGAGGAGGGGATACCATCGAGGAATTAAAATATTCATGCCCTGGTATATATATGACGGGTCTGGACAATCCTCACTGTTATTATTTTACAGGTGGGGGAACGGTTCTCAAGGCGTTAGAGGAAGGAAGCCCTTTTAAAATAAAACCTGTAGAGCGACTCTTAAGAAAATAATTATAATGACACCTACACCAATCTTTGATCCTCAAGCAAAGGGCAGGTGTATGAGGATCGCTGCCTTTATGTCAGGCTCAGGAACCAATGTGATCCGGCTGCTTGAAAGAGAAAAGGAACTGGAAAAGGAGCCTGGTGGACCCCCCTTTCACATTATCTTCATCTTTAGTGACCGTTCTGATGGTGGTTCAGCAGGGGAAAAAATTGCCCTTGATAGTGGAATCCCCTATTTCAGTTACGATATAAGAAAATTCTATTCCTTAAAGGGATTAAAGAGGTCTGCCTTAACCCCGGCAACTTTATCAGCCAGGAGGGAGTTTGACTCTGTAGCCTCTCGTTTGATCAAGGCCTTTGATATAGATATAATAGCCCTGGCAGGATATATGAGTTATCTCACATTACATAGATGTGTCAATGTGCATCCAGCTGATCTTTCTATACTTACATCCGATGGAAAAAGGAAGTATGTGGGTGATTATGCAGTGGGAGACGCAATAGCCAATGGAGAAACCTCTCTACGTTCCTCAACCATCTGGATAGATGCAGGGGTAGACACTGGACCCATCTTGATGGTCTCAAATGCCCTTACAGTAACCTTACCTTCTCCATTACCAGATTTACTTAAAGACAGAGAAGCCTTTAAAAAAGTGGTAGATTCACATCAGAAGCGTCTTAAAGAGTTAGGTGACTGGAAAATTTTCCCTCAAACAGTGGAGATGATAGCAAGGGGGCGCTTTTCTATAGATGAAGATAATAATGTGTATGTAGATGGACAACCTATTCCTAAAGGGTATCGGCTTGAGGAATAAGCCTGAAAGAATAAAAAGCAGGATAAAGGGATTTTTTATTTAAAAAAGGAGAGAGCATGACCATAACAAATGTCAAAGAGGTTTTCACCGAGATGTCAAAGATTTTCAACCCTGGTGCTGCACAGGGTTTAAATGTAGCCTTCCAGTTCGATATCACTGGAGATGGCGGAGGAAGCTGGAATATAGGGATCAATGATAGTGTCTGTCAAATTCAGGAAGGTACTCATGAGGCACCAAACGTAACTTTAACTATGTCCTGTGAAACATGGCTTTCCATTGTCAATAGGGAGCTGAACGCCATGCAGGCGTTCATGGGAGGTCAACTTAGGGTCAGTGGAGACATCATGCTGGCTCAGCGGATTCCAGAACTATTTCTGTTCTAAAGAGATACGGTCCTTCTAGCATGTATCAAGGAGTTTTAGCTGGGCCTAAGTCAAGTCGGCAAAAGGAAAAGCTACAAGGAGGTTAAGCACTACAAGAGACGAAAAAGATGGCTTTCCTGATCCCCACCTTTAATTAACCATGCATAAAAACCTATATAGAAAAGAACATCGCCTTTTCAGAGAACGATTTAAGAGCTTTCTATCTAAAGAAATAATCCCGTTTTATGACCAGTGGGAGAAAGAGGGGATTATTCCTAAGGAAGTCTGGAAAAAAATGGGCCAGAATGGATATCTGTGTCCCTGGGTTGAAAAAGAATATGGTGGTGCAGGACTTGGACTTGAGTTCTCCTTTATTATCACTGAAGAGATGGCCTATGCTGGTGTATATGGCCTTATGGCTGGACTTCACAGTGATATTGTGGCCCCATATATACATACCTTCGGAGACAAAGCGCAGAAAAAAAAGTGGCTTCCTGACTGCATTTCAGGTGATATAATTCTTGCTGTGGCTATGACGGAACCGGATGCTGGCTCAGATTTATCCTCAATTAGAACAACTGCCGTGAGAGAGGGAGAAAACTATATCATTAATGGAGAGAAGGTATTCATCTCTAATGGCATACTATCTAACCTTATTGTGGTTGCCTGTAAAACAGAGATAGAATCTAGATCTCCCTATAAAGATATCAGCCTTATCTGTGTGGAGGATGGCTCACCTGGGTTTTCCAGGGGTAGAAATCTGGAAAAAACAGGGTGGCATAGTCAGGATACAGGTGAACTTATATTCAGAGACTGTCAGGTACCTGTATCCAACCTCTTGGGAGAGGAAGGAGAAGGCTTTTATTATATGATGGAAAAACTCCAGCAAGAGAGGCTTGTAAGCGCTATCATGTCTCAGGCATCAGCAGAGGCTGCATTTAATATGACTCTTGATTCTTACAAACAAAGGAAAGGCTTACATCAGTCGGAGATACCGATTGATGCAAACGGGATAGCGGAGATGGCGACTGATATTGAGATAGGACGCACCTTTTTAAATAGTCTTATCTATTATCACATTAATGGTGAAGATATCATTAAAAAGGTATCAATGGCCAAATGGTGGACCTCTGATATGGCCAATAGGGTTATATCTCAGTGCATGGAACTATACAGAGATTATGGCTACTTAGAAGACTATAAAGTTGGTAGGTTTTTTAGGGATGTTAGGGCACACCCTATCTATGCAGGGACTAATGAGATTATGAAGAGGATTATAGGGAGAAAATTGGGAATTTGATGGATTTTCATTTAACCACTGAACAGAGAGATATCCAAGAGGCGGCCAGCGAGTTTGCCAAAGGAAAATTTGATCCAGATGCTGCTCTCGATTATGATTTAAGACAGCAATTTCCATTAAACATCTGGAAAAATGCCTGTGAGCTTGGATTCATAGGGATTCACTTTCCTGAAGAGTATGGTGGTCAGGAGCTTGGACTTTTAGAGAACACCCTGATAGCAGAGGCGTTTTGCCGGCAAGATTCAGGCATAGGAATGGCATTGGCGCTTTCAGATTTTGGCTCAGAAATGATTGCAAGAAATGGAAATGAAGATCAGAAAAAGAAAATCCTGCCTTTTATTGCACACGGGGAAGGCATCGTTACAAGTGCCTTCTTAGAGGAAGGGTATTTTCTTGCACCCTTAGCAACCACTGCAAAAATAAGTAAAGACGGATGCATGATTAATGGAATGAAGTCCTTTGTTACACTTGGAAGCATAGCCGACTATATAATCGTTGTCTGCCAAACCAGGCTGGATACACCGCATGCACAAACCGTTATTCTGCTTGAAAGAGAGATAGATGGAATAGAGGTATCAAGTATGGGAGAAAAGGTGGGCATGAGGATGATTCCAGTGGACCAGGTTGCTTTCACCAATGTTTGTGTTCCAGCAGAGAATATAATTGGGCAAGAAGACACAGGTTATTTTCAGCTGCAAGATTTTTTCAATGAGATGAGGATTAAAACCGGTGCCATGGGCATAGGTATTGCTCAGGGCGGACTGGATAAGGCATTAGAGTATAGTAAAAAAAGAGAGCAGTTTGGTAAACCGATTGCAAGCTTTGATGCCGTAAGGAACAAACTGGCAGATATGTATATAGATGTGGAAATGGCGCGGCTTATAACCTATAAGGCAGCTTGGTCGTTTGATAAGGGAAAACCTGATTCTCGAGCAATTCTAATGTCCAAGATGATTGCCTCAAAGGCAGCATATAGGAATGCATATGAAGCTGTCCAGATCCATGGGGGGTATGGGTATATGACAGAGGGCCATATTGAGCATTTTTACAGAGATGCAAAAGTGCTTGATCTTTTTTTAGAACCAGGGCAAATACAGAGAAACATGCTTGCCGATCACATAACTGGTAAGGCTCGTGAGAGATAAATAAATATGTGGAAAAATCGAAGGTTTTAATAAGAGGGAGACAACATTGTGGAAAATTATGTGATTGTGAGTGCCAAAAGAAGCCCTTTTGGTCGGTACTTAGGTTCCCTGTCAGAAATGGAACCACTTGATGTGGCTGTCCATGTGGCTAAAGCAACTCTTACGGCACCAGGAAGGGATATAACCAATGATATAGATCAGATCTTCGTGGGTAACTGTATACCGAGTTCCTTTGAAGCAGGTTCTGTTACTGGCAGACAGATCGGCCTCAAACTGGAGCGAGATGTCTTTACTACTACACTGGACACGGCCTGTTGTTCCCCCCTTACGGGTCTCCGCATGGCTCTCTGGGGGATGCGTCTTGGCGAGCTCGAATCAGCGCTGGTCATAGGGGTAGAGGCCATGAGCCGTGTACCTCATTTCAGTCGACAGTTGAGAGTTGGCGTGAGGATTGGAGAGGTGAATCTTACTGATCCTATCTACCCTATCTCCTATCCTGGATATAATTCAGTAGCAGTGGACGCCTCCGATGGAGCGGAAAAGTATGGTATTTCCAAGAGGATGCTCGATACCTTTGCCATGGGCTCGCACCTGAAATGGGCAGATGCTATGAATGCGGGGAAATTTGAAGATGAAATTGTTCCCATAAAAGTAAGAAAAGGACGAAAGGAATATCTTTTTTTGGCGGATGAAATGCCGAGGCCCAATGGAAGTGTCGCCCTTATTGAGATGCTTCCTACTGTATTTGGCTCAAAGACGACTACTCCCGGAAATGCTCCGGGGCTAAACGATGGCGCCTCTGCCATGGTAGCAATGACAGAGAAGAAGGCAAAATCCTTGGGTCTCCCAATACTTGGAACCATAGTAGATCAAACTGGTGAAACCGATATGCCCTATGGTATTTCCTGGATACCGGCTATGAGCATAAAAAAGGTACTGGACAGAAACGGGATGACCATTGATGATATGGATCTCATTGAGATTAACGAGGCCTTTGCAGCCATGCCACTTGTGAGCACCAAGATTTTGGCTGGGGAAGATGAGCAAAAATGGTATGAACTACTCAGAAAAACCAATGTCAACGGTGGGGCGGTAGCAATCGGTCACCCGGTGGGCGCATCAGGCCTTCGGATAGCGATGGCCTTGATGTATGAACTAAGGCGACGTGGCGGTGGTCAAGGGGTGGCTGCCATTTGTGGAGGATTGACACAGGGGGAGGGGGTTATTATTCGAGTTTAGGAGATGTCTGAGGCACAGCAATACATATTTAGAGCTTTGCAAAACCTGACAATTTTTGTCATCCCAATGAAGAGGGTGGACTTTTCTGAGGTGACTGGTGTAAGGGCGCTGTCTTTTCGCAACTTATCAGTGGGGGAAACCGCAGGCCCCGATTTATCGGGGCAATGCGG